>JAETPP010000252.1 GCA_021771115.1 Bacillota bacterium
TGCCTCGGAAGGGAGCAGGTTTAAGTAATTGCTGTTGGTGCCGCTTTCCGATGTATAGGTATTGTCGGAAGTGTTATAGGCAATGCCGCTTTCCACGCAATATACCTGCTGGCTGCAGGGCTTCCACAAACCGGGGGTTCCATGCTTCATCCGGCTGGCGTGGGACGTATTCCTCCTTCCAGCGGCGCAGGAGATGGTAATAGTCGGACAGCACCCGGAAACAGTGCCGCTCCATGCGCCTGAATTTCTGTTCCTCCGTTTCTTTTCGCAAACGTGGTCTTATGGGCTGCTTTTTGCCGTTCCTCCCATCCTCATAAGGGATGGAGAAGTCCTGTGCCAGCATAAGGGCGGCTTCTTTGCTGCTGATACCATGGAGCCGGGAAACGAAATCAATCACGTCCCCGGTGGCTCCGCAGCCGAAGCAGTAAAAGCGGCGGTCAACCTTCATGCTTGGGTTCCTGTCGTTGTGGAACGGGCAGACACACATCCCGTTCCGGTTTACTTTGATTCCATAACGTTCCGCAGCCTGCCTTGTGGTGACGGACTGCTTCACGGCTTCAAATACATTCAATAGGCGTTCCCTCCTGATAATCCCGGCAACGTGGCGGACATTTTGTCCCCCACGTTGCCGGTAAATCCATTTTGTTTAAAAAGAAAAGGCACCTGCCAACGATTTCAAACCACAAAACAAGTGCCTGTTTAAAGTTCCATATTCTGTTGTTTCCGTGTCCGGGGCGGCTGACTTTTTCCTGCCTGCTCCTGCCGGATGCGTTCCTGCCGCCCTTTCAGGCACTCCTGTACGGACGGTTTCTTTCCCGGCTCGGCGGTCTGGCGGTACTGTTCGGATGGCAGCACCTGGTTGAGCCAATGGCGCACATCCCTGAGTATCTTTACGTCTGCCTGAACCGCTTCCAGTTCCTTCCTCTGTCCGGGCAGGGCGGCGGCAAGCTGTTCCCGTTCGGATTCCAAATCTTTGCGGGAGTAGAAATTGCCTTTCAGGTTCACTTTGAAATACCGGACAGCGGCATTGTAAGCGTCCAGTTCCTCCTTGTGGCTCTCCGCAAACTTCTCTTTTTTCTTTTTCCAGCCGATGGCGGCATACTCTGCATGGACTGGCTTGGCGGCTTCGTATTTGTCAATGTAGGAGAGCATGGTACCTATGGCTTTTATCCGCTTCTCGCTTTTTTTCATGCTCCCCATGACGGAAACGGCAGTCTGGCTGATTCCGTCCAGCCGGGCGTCAAGGCTCTCCACGGTGGAGATTCCCTTTTTCCGCAGGAAGTCCATCGCTGCCTGCACTTTATTGTAGTCGGCAACGGTTCCTTTCAGCTTCCCTCTGGAAGTCCAGTCGGCACGTTCCCCGCTCCGCTGTTCCAGATACCGGAATAATAATTCCGGGAGTGTCGGCTCCTTCGCCTGCTCCAATGCTTCCAGCAGCACGGCCTTTTTCTCCTTTAAATCGGCAATCCAGCCTTTTAAGTTGCGCACCATCTGGCGGATGGACTGCATAAGGGAGTTGGCGGCTTTGATGTCCCGGTTCAGTTTGCCGATGTTGGTCTGGATTCCTTTCTTCTCCATCTGGCAGACGGCAGGCCCCATATGGACGGTGGGGATTTTATCAATCCCCTGTCGGGCATAGGAGCGCAGGTCAAGCCGTTCCGGGCGGCCGCCTACTTCCAGATAGCGGTTTGCCGTGTCCGCCCATCCCTGCCGCCAGATTTCGGCATACTTCCGGTCGTTCCAGTCCACGGTGTTCTCCTTATGGCTTTTCCATCTGCCGGACGGGAGCCGGATGCGCTCCCCGTTCTTGTCAAGGTCGTACACTTTGCGGCTCTTGGGGAGCCATCTGCCTTTTTCGTCCACCGCCCGCATGGTGAGCAGGATATGGGCGTGGGGGTTGCCGTCCCCTTTGTCGTGGATGGCAAAGTCGGCTATCATGCCTTTGGAAACAAAAAACTCCCGGCAGTAGTCACGGATAAGGTCGGCATACTGTTCCGGCGGGATTTCCCTTGGGATGGCAAGCACGAACCTCCGGGC
>JAETPP010000253.1 GCA_021771115.1 Bacillota bacterium
CCATGGGCTTTGTGATGGAGGAATTGCTGGCCGCCGGCGCTTTAGACGTTTTTTACACCCCTATATATATGAAGAAAAACCGTCCGGCCTATCAGCTTTCCGTGCTCTGCACGCCGCAGCTGCGGCAAAACATGGAAGCCCTGCTCTTTTGCCACACTACCACCATCGGCCTGCGGGTTCATAAGGCTCAGCGCACAAAGCTTTCCCGAAAGATTCTCTCCCTGGACACTCCATGGGGAATGGCGGATGTAAAGTGCTGCCAGTTTCAGGATGAGCTCTATTTCTATCCGGAAAATGACAGCATCCGGCTGTTGGCCAAAGCGAATCACATGAGCTACACAGAACTGTACCATGAGGTGAAAAATTATGCTTCAAAAAATCATTTCTTACTTTAAGCCTTATCTGCGGATGGGAATCTGTATCGCCTTCTCCGGCGGCGCAGACAGCAGCCTGCTGCTGAAAGCGGCCTGTCTGGCCAGGGAGGAAGGCCTCCTCTCCCTCCCGGATGGCCGGGACACCTCCCCTGCCCGAAGTACCGCTGGATCCTGCCAGCCGGTTTCCGGCCCGGAAGCACCCGCCAAGCAGCCGGACGGCATTCCCCCGATTCTGGCTGTGATCGCGGAAACCAAACTGCATCCCCACGAGGATACCCTCCAGGCCCAGAGACTGGCCCGGTCCATGGGAGCGGACTGCGCCGTGCTTTCCATCGATGAATTTCAGGATCCACAGATTATGAACAATCCGGTCAACCGCTGCTACCTGTGCAAACGGCTTATTTTTTCTTCCATAAAAAAAGCAGCCCAGGAGCAGGGCCGCCTCCATGTATTTGACGGTACCAATCAGAATGACACCACAGAATACCGCCCAGGGCTGTGCGCCCTGACGGAGCTTAACATCCACAGCCCTCTGAAGGAGCTGGGAATCACAAAAGCCCAGGTCCGGGAGCTTTCTGCCGCACTTCAGCTGGAAACCTCCCATAAGCCCTCCACCCCCTGCCTGGCCACAAGGCTGCCCTATGGCGCCCGTCTGGATTTCGGTCTGCTGAACCGGCTGCACGAGGGTGAATGTTTTCTCCGCAGCCTGGGGTTCTACAATGTCCGCCTCCGTTTTCATGATCCTCTGCTGCGTCTGGAGGTGGATAAGGATGCCTTTCCCCTGGTGCTGGAGCATCAGGCTGACATCCTCCGGCAGCTAAAAGAGCTGGGCTTTCTTTACATTACTTTAGACCTGGAAGGCTTTCGCAGCGGAAGCATGGATGTGGGACTGAAGTAAAAGGCTTTTATGCGGATTTTCCCATAAAATTCCTCCAGGCAATCAAACAGCGTTTTCCGCATCTCCTGGTCTGTCATGGCATCCCTTCTATGCTGGCAAAAAACAGCTCGTAAAAATCATCCTCCCCTTCCAGCATAGGAGAATTTTCTCCGCCGCCATTCGTGCTGCGGCGCATGGCGGCGTAAAATTCCTCTCCAACCGTAATCAGTTCCATCTCATACAGTTCATACCCCAATTCCCGGCTCACCCGGCAAAACTCCTTCAATGGGTCCTCCGCCGTTTTCGTCGCCAAAAGCCTTTCCCGCACCTGAGGATCAGCCAGAGCACGCGCCTGCAGTTCATCCAGTATCATTGCCGTATCCATAAATATAATTTCCTCCTCATAATTTGTTTTTTCTGATCACTTATAAAATAAAGGGGTTTTATTGTTGACAATGTTTTGTTTATAATATATATTTTAAATAGTCTCAAATTGTATTACTTTTCATCATTTCTTATTTTCCCTTATCATTTTTTGTTTTAGTACCCTAAAATGACACCGCACCGGTTTCCTGCCTGATATAGCGTCCGGTTATTTTCGAAATGTTATGCTGGTACAACAGTTTGTAAATAACCAGACTATATACGAAGGATATTTTCCCAAGTGTGCAGAGTAAAAAACACAGGCGCAGCGGGCTGCGCTGAGGCTTTTACTCTGTGCAGTCGGGGAAATAGGAAAGCGAAGGAATGAGACGCAGCGATGGCTGCGTCGGTTGACCGCAAC
>JAETPP010000254.1 GCA_021771115.1 Bacillota bacterium
AGTTCTTTTATTATACCGAATATTTCCTCGAATTACAACATTCAACCGGGATTTTCCCTGTGAAGGCAGGCATTAACATTAGGTTGCAGAGGTCATTTGACCTCCTGCAACCTAATTTTTTTATATCCAACACCATTTAAGTGTGCGAGGAGGGCCTAAAAAATGACAGTTACCAGCATTAAAGACGCCTGGAATGAAGCCCAGCGAATTTTCCCCACCGATTACGCAGAGGACAAGCAGCGCAGCGAAAGGGCCGGCTATCCGATTTACCATAGCACCGCCGACGGAGTGAACGCCTGGATCAGCGATTTGGGAAACCGTTTAGAGGTCAACCTGCCGGACGGCAAGAGCGTGAATATTTGGATTGAAGCCCCTGCCGAAAAGCCCGAAGAAGCCGCGCCGGTACTGTCAGAGGAGCGGAAAGAGGTGGCCCGCCGCCTCCAGCGGATCACGTTCTACTATACCGAGGAATACGTTGAAGATTTGGCCAAAAAAGAAAAAGAGGACGCCGCCATAAAAGAACTGGAGGCCAACCCGTCCGGTGAAATCCGGTGCATGGTGCTGACTGCCGAACACAACGCCAAGGTGATGATGGATTGCATTAAAGACCTGATCCGCGCCGTGAATATTCTCCGCGATAAAAACGAGGAAGTGGACGAATGGATGTTGGCCGGTATTACCGCCATGCTGGACAAAGTGGCGCAACTGAAAGTATTGCCCTACGACCTCCCGGCCTCCGTCTGTGGCCTGCTGGGTGCCCAGTACAGATAAAGTTAGCCCGCCCCGGAGGTAACGAGGGCAAGAAAGGCAAAACATGACATTAAACAATGAACAAAACCTTGCGTTTATGAATGACCCCCGCCGCGTCGCCGCCCAAAAGCAACTCGACAAAGCGGTGCAGCATATCCAAAGCGGCGTAAAGTTCGACGGCAACGCTATGTATTATTTGACGGTTCTCCCTCCGCTGATCAACGACTTATCCGCCGCCTATGAAAAACTCTCTGTTGTTGAGGCCACCATTATGGCCGAGATCGCAGGCCAGATTAAATAAAGAAATGAGGTGATAACATGGCCGATTATGCTTTTAGAACCCTGGAACAGCGCCAGAAGATCGAAACCCTGTGGGCAGCCAATACCCCGCCGAAAAAAATTGCGGAGGAAATGGGTGTCAGCGAAACAGTGATTTACACGGAACTGCGGAGAGGCCGGGACGGCACCCGGCTGAAAGACGGGCGCCTGCGGTACAACGCGGCGGCGGCCCAATGGAAAGTGGCCCAGTCCCTTGAAAACCGAGGCCGTAAAATCACCGCCGGACACATTTAAGGAGGAACACGCGATGGGCAAAAGAAAGGAAATTAAATTCAGACGGGACGGACGGGTGTATGAGGGCCGCCAAAATGGCGTGATCTTCCGGCTTTATGAGGACCGGGAGAAGATCAAAACCTGCGCCCCTGCGTATTCCGTGACAGCGGTTGACACCAAAAACGAGGGACGGGAAATCTGCACGGCGGGCCACCAGTATTTCCACCTGGACGCCGCAAAAGAGTTCTGCCAGCAGATTGCCGCCGGCGAGATTGACCTGGAGGCCCTGCAGGAACAGTTCGCAGCGGAGGACGAGGCAAGAAAGCAAGCAGTCATACGGGCCTCTGCCGAGGCGGCCAAGAAGTTCCGCGCCCGCCTGGAGGCGGCAGGCATTACATACATGGATCTGCTGGAACTGGAGGCCTTGCGGGCCAACCTGGGAGAATACGCCCACAATATGCTGATCGGGTATGAACGCGGGGAGGGCTGGCCGAATGTTTGAGGATAGCAAAACCCCGGCGGTGGCGTGGGAAAATACCACGACGCTGCCCAAAATCAACGTGGACCCGGAGAAAATGGCCGCTGCTGCCGAAGCCCTGCGGAAAGCCTGGGCCGGTATCATGTCCAGTTTTGAAGTGGCGGCGGAGGCGTTCGGGAAGTGGATCCAATCCGTCGCGGCGGCGGTGGAGGCCCAGCACGAAATGGAAACGGCCCTGCGGTGGGCA
>JAETPP010000023.1 GCA_021771115.1 Bacillota bacterium
AACGCCCAAAAGCAGCTGCGGAAGCTGCAAAACACAAAGCCCACTTCCACTCCGCGGCCTACCACCCGCCCCTCGGCCCGGCCTACCACACGGCCTTCCGCCAGGCCCTCCACCTCCCCCACTCCCACGCCGGTGCCGCCGGCCGACGCAACGCGTTACAGCCGGCTGGATCTGAATTCCGTTCCCTATGAGGGCAGCGGCACTTCTGAGGATCCCTACATCTTCCTCTGCACGAAGGATTGCGTGATGACGCCGGAATTTTTGCGGTGGCTGTTGGGGGATCCGGGAATTCAGCCCGATCCCACTCCCGATGAGGATCTTGACGGCGACGGCGATACCGGGGATACCGATCCTCCGGAGGAAGGAGGCGAAGCCACCCCCGCCCCCACGCAGAAGCCCTCCAGCCAGCTCGTTTCCCCCTTTGCCGCTGTTTTTGAGGTGCGCGATGGGAATTCCAACTACGGGCAGCTGATTTCCGCCTTCAAGCTGGACGGCACCCAGCTTTCCGCGAATTTCCAGCTGGCAAACACCATTCCGGGCTATAACACCATCGATTCCATTGAAACCATATTTGGCGCAACGCCCACACCCAGCGCGGACAATTATAACGACATGGGGTACACCTCTGCTGAGTTGAGCCGCCTGATCACCGAAAAGAAGCAGGAGATCCAGAATTTGCAGCACGCCAAAAAGCAGGCCGAGCTGGATCTAAAGCGGGCAAATCTTCAGCTGAAGAATTCCACAGTTCTCAGTACGGTAGACGGCGTTGTCCGCTCTCTTCTTGACCTGGAAACCGCCACTGCGGAAGGAAAACCCTTCCTGGTGGTTTCCGGCGACAGCACCTATTACGTTTCCGGCGCGCTTTCGGAAAATGTGCTGGGCATTGTCCAGGTGGGAGACCAGGTCACCGTGATGGACTATATGACCGGAAACAGCTACTCCGCTGAGATCGTCAGCATTGCAGACTATCCGCTGGAGGCGGATTCCGGTTTGTATTACTACGGCTCCGGCAATCCGAACAGCTCCAATTATGAGTTCACCGCCGTGCTTGACGGAGGCGATGGACTGACAAATGGGCAGAATGTGGATATTACCCTGAACATTCAGGACGAGGCCAGCGCCGATGCGCTGTATATTCAAAATGCCTATATCCGTGAGGATACCGCCGGCTCCTATGTGATGAAGGCGGGGATCGATAACCGTTTGATCAAGCAATATGTACAGACCGGGCGTTCTCTTTACGGCTATTCTCTGGAAATAAAATCCGGTTTGACCATTGATGATTACATCGCCTTCCCTTATGGCCCCGATGTGGAGGAAGGTGTTCGGGTCCGGCTGCAGGGTTCTGAGGAAGGGCCGATCACTGACGGTACTTCTTCCATTCCCTCCCTGGACATGGACCCGGCACCTGACGGAGCGGTTCCCGCCGAAGGCGAGCTTTCTTCCTTTGTATCTCCAGAGGACGGTGAAGGCGCTTCCGACACCGCTTCTTATGAGGGCGGCTCGGAGGAGTTTAGTGACGATCCGTACGATATTCCCGCAAGCGAGGAGGGTGCAGAATGATTGAAAATATCCGCCTTTCCTTTCAGGGGATCTGGTCTCATAAAATGAGGTCCTTCCTCACGATGCTGGGGATCATCATCGGTATCGCTTCCATTATTTCCATTATCTCCACGATCAAGGGGACCAACGAGCAGATCAAGCAGAATTTGATCGGCGCGGGAAATAATGTGGTGCGGATCCAGCTATACCGGCAGGATTACGACTATGCTTACGATATGGGGAATGAAGGGATCCCGGAAGGCATTCCCCAAATTACAGAGGATGTGCAGGAAGCCATTGAGGCTCTGCCGGAGGTAGAGGCGGCGGCCGCCTACAACCGGCGCACCAGCTACAATAATTCCTTCTATTTCGGCAATACGGAGCTTTCCGGCTGCGAGGTTTATGGGATCGATACCTCTTATTTCTCCACCTGCGGCTATACCGTGAAGCGCGGCAGAACCTTTGTCCCCCGGGATTTTCGGGATTTTCGGGCTGTGGCGGTAATCGACAGCGACACGGCGAAAATGCTGTTTCAGGGAGAGGAACCCATCGGCCAGGCCATTGAATACAATTCCATTGCCCTGGTGATCGTGGGTGTGGTGGAGCCGGATCTTTCCTTTGAGCCTGTGATCAACTCCATTGAAGATTATTATACGTATATGCAGAATTCCTCTGCCGGGAAGGTGTTTATTCCCAACAGTATCTGGCCTTCTCTGTTTGCCTACGATGAGCCCCAGGAGGTAGCGATACGCGCTTCCAGCACCGAGGCCATGTCCGCTGTGGGAAAAAGTGTGACCGACCTTTTGAACGCCCAATGTACCAATGAAAATATCGTCTACAAGGCGGAGGATGTTCTGGAACGGGCAAAGGAATTGCAGGATCTGAGCAACGCCACCAATCAGCAGCTTATCTGGATCGCCATGATCTCCTTGCTGGTAGGCGGCATCGGCGTAATGAATATCATGCTGGTCTCTGTCACGGAGCGCACCAGGGAAATCGGCCTGAAAAAAGCCATCGGTGCAAAAAAGAGCCGTATTTTGTGGCAGTTCTTAACGGAAGCCGCCGTTCTCACCAGCTTGGGCGGAATTTTGGGCGTGGGCGCCGGCATCGGCCTGGCGGAGCTGATCTCCAACCTGACCAAGACCCCGGTGGCCATCAGTATTCCCTTTATCTTCCTGGCGGTGCTCTTCTCTATGGCCATTGGGATCCTCTTCGGCCTGCTGCCTTCCATTAAAGCGGCAAACCTGAACCCGATCGACGCTCTGCGCCACGAGTAACACCCCTCACTTTTCAGAAGGGCGGGATAGCCATGCTGGACAGATCGATCCCCTTTTACAATATCATATTGAAATGCTCTGCTGAGAAACCCTTTGCGATCACCCTTCCAAAGGGTTTCTTTTTCAAGCAATTTACCCCCGGCGATGAAGCTGCCTAGGCCGCGCTGGAGCATGTGATCGGCGATTTTGCTTCCACTGAGGAGGCCCTGGAATATTTTCGGGAAACCTATGGCGCTTTTCCGGAGGAGCTGCGCCGCAGAGCTATTGTGCTGGCAAACGATACCGGGATCAAGGGATTTTGCATTGCCTGGCGGGACCGGCGGCTGGGGACTTCTGTTTCTTCCCTGCAATGGCTGGTAGTCTCCCCCGCCTGGGAAGGCCGGGGGCTGGGACGCACTCTGGTACAAAAAACGCTGGAGCTTTACCGGGAGCTGGGAGAATTCCCTGTCTATCTTCATACCCAGCCCTGGAGCTATCGGGCCCTTATGCTCTATCTCCACCTGGGCTTTCGCATGCAAAAGGAAGATACCTTTTCTTCCTACGAAAATCAGTATCAAGAAGCGATCGGCACCTTGCAGGGCGTTTTATCTCCGGAACGCTTTCAGGAGCTGCTGGAGGCTTCTGAGTAAAAGCTTTCAAAGACGATCCACCGCATGAGCACAGCAGCATTGACGGAGGTACCCCATGAGTGATTTACTGAAAAATACAGACCTGCTTCACACCACGAAGCTGGGCGCGGAACGTGTGAAACGGAATTTGGGGTTGGAAACCGAGGATGTTGTTTCCTGGTGTGCAGCGCAGATCTTAAGGGAAGAGGCGCTGCTGGAAAGGGCCGGAAAAAACTGGTATATTACGGCAGGCCATTGCAGGATCACGGTAAACGCTCACAGCTACACGATCATTACCGCCCATAAGCTCCGGCCTGCCCTGTAACATCTTCAGAGATGCCCGCAGACAAAGAAAGGAAGGCTTTTAAGTGAAAAAGATCCGCCTGATCACCTGTGATTTAGACCGCACTCTGCTGCGGGAGGATAAAACCCTCTCCCCCTATACCCTCTCTGTTTTGGAACGCTGCCGGAACTTGGGCCTTCTCTTTTTTCCCGCTACAGCCAGGCCCCCCAGAGCGCTGGAGAAACTGATTCCCGGCCTTTCCTATGACGGCGCGCTGTGCCACAATGGCGGCGTGGCGCTGTTTCAGGGAAAAATCGTGTGGGAACAGGGGATCGAACCAGACTTGGCCGCGAAGCTGCTTCTGCGGTTTCAGGCAGAGTTTCCGGGCGCGACTATTTCTGCGGAAATGGGCGGCGAGTTGTACGCCAACTTCCCCGCGGAAACTGTTTGGAAAGATATTTCCTATTACCGCTCGGATTTTTCCAATTTGCCGGGCTGCCCGGCGGAAAAGCTGATCCTTGGGCTGACCTCCCCGGAGCAGGTGCGGCGGGTGGAAGCGCTTTTACCGCCGGAGCTGTACGCTCAGGTGGCGGAAAATATGATCCTCATGATCCAGCCCAAGGGGGTAAATAAAGGCGCGGGCCTTCTTGCCCTCTGCGAAAAGCTTTCGATCTCTCCGGAAGAGACCGTCGGCTTTGGAGACGATTGGAACGACATTCCTCTGCTTCAGGCCAGCGGGACCGGCATCGCGGTGGAAAACGCTTTGCCGGAGGTCAAGGCCGCCGCTGACGGGGTTTGCCTCAGCAACGAAAAGGATGGCCCTGCTCATTGGCTGGAGGAGCAGCTTTTATAAGGGGCAATGAGAAATTGGATAAGGCAGGAGAAACGCTGTGTGTTCTCCTGCCTTTGTTTTTGGGGGTTGATATGCTGTGGTTCCGGGAGTTAGTCGTTAGTTGTAAGTCGTTAGTTGTTAGAAAGGGCAAGGACTCCTGTCTGTCATCCTGAGGGCAACGCCCGAAGGATGACAGAAGGGGAACTCGGGATGCCAGGAAAGGGCGGTTCAGAATGACAGCGGGTGCATGTGCCCCTCCCCTTCTCTAACGACTAACTAGTCACGACTAACAGCTAAAGACCGGGATCCAGAAACAGCATTCCCGCTTTTCCGTTTTTCATGATCATCTGCCAGCCTTTTCCCTCTTTGACCAGGCTGACCGGTTCACCTTTTGTCAGGCCCAGCTGTACGTTTGTGGCGTCGCTGACGCGCAGGCCTTTTTCGTCCTGATAGAAAAACTCATTGGGGATCTTTAAGATCACACCGTCCTTTTTTGCGCGGCAGAGGGAAAAATGCTCTCCCCGCTCCAGCAGCTCCACAAAATTTTCCGGCCAGGTAATTGCGATCCCCGGCTTCTCCTGTTGAGAACAGGGCGCGGGTATTTTGGGGTAGAGGTCCACACTGAGGCTGCTCCACTCCCCTGTTTCGTTATCCAGGATCACACCGTTTAGCTGCCCGAAGCTCTTCAGGGTATTTCCGCCGTCTATGGAAAGAACGTTACAGGCCCGGTGATAGAGGGGCTCATTGCTCAGGCAGTCCGTACGGAAATTGGCCACGGGCCAGTGCCCAACCAGCAGCAGCTTTTGAAAGGATGTGCTGACAGTTTCGTGAAAGCGGGGCGCTGCCAGCACGTATTCCAGATCCTGATTTTCCAGATCAGTGCCGGAAAGGCCCGCATGGGCGAAAAGGAATTGTTCCGTTTCCAATATATGGGGCAGATCCCGTAAAAAATTCAGCTCCTTGGAAAAGGCTTGCTCCGCTTTTTCCCGAAGCGCATGGGTCTCCTCCACGGTTTTGGGAAACGGCAGCCCCAGCTCCAGCGCCATTTCCCCCAGTACGGAGCGTTCCCGAAAATGGGAGCCATGCTGCAAAATTTCCTCGTCCGGCCCCTCCAATGTAAACAGCTCGTTATTTCCCATGAGGACAAATACGTTTTCCTCTTTGGAAAGCTCCATGGCGAAGCGGACGGTATCCAAGCTTCTCATGCCCTTTTGCACAAGATCGCCCAGGATCACGAGGGTGTCTTCACCGGGCCGGTACCGGAGCTTTTCAAGCAGCGCCCGAAGCAGCTCCAGCCCGCCGTGAATATCGCTGATAACTAAAATTCTTTTTGTATGGATCGAAGCCCGCACCACGCGGACAGGGTGTTCAAATTTCATGATACTCCCTTCTTTCCGCTTACTCCTTGCCGGTTCCGTGGCAGCGGGGGCATTCGATCTGACCGTTACTGCACTTATAGCATTTCTCCTTCACGGTTTCCCGTTTGACGCCTCCGCCGAAATTGGGGGACTCCACCACTTTTTCTTTATAACCCTTTCCGTCGCAGTTTCCGCAGGGGACGGTTTTCTCTCCGTGGCACTTTGTACATTTGATCTCCGTTTTGCCGCCCTTCCAGGTGGAATCGTCATCATCACTGGTGCCGCCGCCCGCAGAGCCGTGTTCATCTTCCGCCCTTCTCTTGATCGTCTGAGAAGTGCGGTCGCCGGTATCGGTATAGTCAAGGCCGTCTCCATAGGTGACGTGGAATTCTGTGTCCGGCGTGTGAAAGGCCCACAGATAGACGGAAACCGCTTTCTGCTTCCGCACATCAAAAGTACTGACGCTGCCCGTACCGGTATAATCAAGCGTGACGGTACGTATCACATTGTCGGAATCCTCGCGGAGCTTAAAATTATATTTCTCAGTCAAAAGCTTAATATATTCGTCAACGATTTTTTCGTTGGTTTTGAAAAAGTAGTCCTTTTCCGTGGACTTTCCCTTGGTCTTCTCCTGCGTCGGCTCCAGGCCAATGCCGGAAAAAGCGCCGAAATCCGGAATCTGCACGCTGGAAGCAGCTGCTTTTCCGCCGGTGGCCTTTGGCTTTTCAGTCGCCTTCGGTTTTGCGGTAGCCTTGGCTTTTTCCTCTTCTGCGGCGATACCGAGGTTCGCCCTGGGGGAGTCTTCGTCCACCTCCAGCGCGGCGGAATAATGTACCATCAGAGTTCTGCCGGTGCGGTGATAGGTCAGCACCACGGAAGCGGGTTCCTCCTCAAAGCCATATCGGGAAACCGTGCAGGTCCCTTCCCCACCGTCGAAGAAATAGAAAACGCTGGGCTCCTCCTCTTCGTCCCCGGTTTTTTCAAATCCATAATCCTCCAAAAGCCCTATGTAGGCTGTTAAAACAGTTTCCAGCTCCTTGTCGGAATACTTGGAATTCATGGGAAAATCCACGGAGACGGTATAGTCGGAGCCGTCCTTGGAAAGCTTAGCGGAATCCGGATTCCAGTCGGCAAAATAGCGTGCCGGATCGGGAAGAGCGGCGGAAGCCGCCGGAGCAGACGCTTTTTCTCCGAAACGCTCTCCCGTGTCTTCCAGGCTCAGGCTGTCCGTATAGCAGAACGCAACCGTAATGGTGCCTTTCGCCTCCATCGGTATGGAGGACAGGTACACGGCCATATCCGTTCGGGGCGTTCCGCCCTCTGTCTCCTCCAGGGTAAACAACTCCAAAGCTTCCCCGCCGGTATAATCAAAAATCCAGCAGATATCATTTTCGGAATCCCCCTGCTCGGAATCCCGCAGGGAAAAACCGTACTGCTCCAAAAGGCGCACATACTCAGAAAGCATTTCAAAATCCGAATCAGAAAGAGAATAGCTGTGCATTCTGTAGCCTTCGTACTCGTGAGTATTCAGATATTTGATCTTACTGCCACCGTAGGTCATAGGATCGGGCAGAACAAGCCCCTGAGCCGGTATGTCTGAGCTTTCTGGCTTGCTTTCTCTCTCTGAGGAAGCTGTATTCCCAGCCGGTATCGGGTCAATTCCTCCGTTTCCGCTTCTTCCCCCGCCGGAAACGGCGACCGCAAGGAGCACCACGACCAGAACCACCGCCGCTGCTCCAAGAATCAGAAGGGCTTTCTTCTTAGAGCCCGCCATTTTCGGCGGCACAAGGGAATTTCCTTCCTTCAAGCTTTTTCCGCAATACTTGCAGAACGGAACATCGTCTTCGATCTGCTTTCCGCAAAATTTGCAATACATAAACCACATTTCCCTTCCACACAATTTCCCCAAAAGTGTATAGCCACATTATATCACGGCAGAAATCGATGTGCAACCAAAACACATGGCGTTCTTTGCTCTGATTGACAAGAGGAACACAAAAAAAGGCCCCGCAGAAGCCTGCGGGACCCTTTTTTGTGTTTTTTGCGGAGAACGCTTTAGATCTCAGCGAAGTACTTGATGGTGCGAACCATCTGGCTGGTGTAGCTGTTCTCGTTGTCGTACCAGGAAACCACCTGAACCTCATAGAGGTCGTCGGCGATCTTGGCGACCATGGTCTGGGTAGCGTCGAACAGAGAACCATAGGTCATGCCGATAACGTCGGAGGAAACGATGGGATCTTCGTTGTAGCCATAGGAAGCGGAAGCGGCGGCCTTCATGGCGGCGTTGATGCCTTCCTTGGTGACGTCGGTGCCCTTGACAACGGCGGTCAGGATGGTGGTGGAGCCGGTGGGTACCGGTACACGCTGGGCGGAGCCGATCAGCTTGCCGTTCAGCTCGGGAATGACAAGGCCGATAGCCTTGGCGGCGCCGGTGGAGTTGGGAACGATGTTGGCAGCGCCGGCACGTGCACGGCGGAGATCGCCCTTCCGATGGGGGCCGTCCAGGATCATCTGGTCGCCGGTGTAGGCGTGGATGGTGCTCATGATGCCGCTCTGGATGGGGGCATAGTCGTTCAAGGCCTTGGCCATGGGGGCCAGGCAGTTGGTGGTGCAGGAAGCGGCGGAAATGATGGTATCGTCCTTCGTCAGGGTCTTTTCATTGACGCTGAACACGATGGTGGGCAGATCGTTTCCGGCAGGAGCGGAAATGACGACCTTCTTTGCGCCGGCATCGATGTGAGCCTGACTCTTCTCCTTGGAGCAGTAGAAGCCGGTGCACTCCAGCACTACATCTACGCCGATCTGGCCCCAGGGCAGATCCTTTGCATCCTTTTCCGCATAGATCTTAAGAGTTTTGCCGTCCACAGTAATGGTGCCGGCCTCGTCATCGGCGGAAACAGAATGACGGCCTTCACCGATCCTGCCGCAGTAGCCGCCCTGAGCAGTGTCATACTTCAGCAGATGAGCGAGCATGGAGGGCTTGGTCAGATCGTTGATAGCCACGATCTCATAGCCCTCTGCGCCGAACATCTGACGGAAGGCCAGACGGCCGATACGGCCAAAACCATTGATTGCAACTTTTACGGACATTGGGAAAACCTCCTAAAAATGTGATAAATGTGATAAGAGCATTTTGCTACCCTTATTTTACTGTATTTTTCTGGAATTTACAAGGCCCTGACAAAAAAATATCACTTTTTTCTGTCAAGGCCCTTTGCTGCCATATTTTTATTTGCGTTTTTCCGGAACAAAGAGAAGTCCTGATAGTCTTCGACGTCAATTCGGGCGGAACCGCCGGGAGGCGGAGCGGCGGGCAGGCGGCTCTTCCCCGCCCTCCTTGGGGGTGGTGTTCCTGCGGATGCTGTATTTCCGGAAGGTCATTAAAAATACCAAAAGGAACAGGGAAACGCCCAGGCTGGAAAGCTGGATCATCGCGGGGATCTCCCCCGAGTAGCTTTTTCCCAGCAGCAGAAGAGCCAGGTTGGAGAAAGAATAGGTCACGGTGAGCACTACGGCAAAGATGCCGGCCACAAATACCCGCTTCGCAGCGGATCCCTCTTCCACCCCGGCAAAAAGCTTGCACAGGTAAAAAAGGGAAAGCAGCACACTGGCCCCGCCTGCCACAGCAAAAAAGTTTTCTACAAAGGAAGAGGATTTCGCGTAAAACATATATACTAAAATCAAATAGGCGATCCCCCACAGCACCGCTACCAAATAGAGCAGCGGCACCTTTTCCAGCACGTTTTTCCCCTGAAAAAAGCCTTTTGCCACAAAAAGCTGTACCGCGCCGAAAAGGAAACAGGAAATCAAAAAAGCGATATGGATCACGCCGCGCTCAGCGGAATCATAAGCGGAAGAGCCGGTTTTCAGATACCCGATATAATCCACGGTCTGTAACAGCGCCGAAACCACCAGGGCAGCGCCGGACAACACCGCCACAATTCCCAACGTATTGTTTTTCCGAGGGACATAAGGGCCGAAATAACGCCGGGACTGAAAGCACATCGCCCCTGCCAGCAGAGAGGTCAGCAGCACAAAAATCAGGCTGCACCAGGCCATGACCCCGCCATCAGTATAAAAACCTGTTTCATAATCGAAATAGTAAAGCATTTGAACGGCCCGCAGAAACACGCCTCCGCCAAAGCCCACGCAGGTTACCTTCAACGCGTTGCCCACATTCATAAAAGACAGTTCTTTCCAGTTCTTCTCCATGACTTTGCCTTTCTCTGATATCCAAGCATACAAAATTTGATATTCAGTATAGCACAGTTTCGCCTGATTTCCAAGGGAAAATAGAAAATTTCGCTTGAGGCAATACCGCACAGAGATCGTGCGCTGCCTTTATCCCCCTGCGGGAAACCGTTAGCGCTCATCCAGAGGCACATATCTCTGGGCCACCGGCAGGGCCCGATAGGCCGGACGCATGATCCTGCCCCCGGTGGTCAGCTCTTCGATGCGGTGAGCGCACCAGCCCGCGATACGGGATACGGCGAACATGGGGGTGAACAGATCCTCCGGTATCCCCAGCATTTCATAGACCAGGCCGGAATAGAAATCCACATTGGCGCTGATGACCTTTTGATTTCCCGTGACCCGCTGATAGGCGTCCGGAGAAAGCTTTTCCACCAGCTCGTAAAGCGCCAGTTTCTTGTCAAAGCCCTTCTGCGCCGCCAATTCCCTGGCCTTCCGCTTCAGGATCACAGCGCGGGGATCGGAAAGGGTGTAAATGGCATGGCCCATGCCATAGATCAGGCCGCTGCCGTCCGCCGCCTCTCCCCGAAGGATCTTTTCCAGATAATCGGTGACTTCTCCTTCGTCCTGCCAATCCTTCACGTTTTTCATGATATCTTCCATCATCATGCGCACCTTGTGGTTGGCGCCGCCGTGCTTATAGCCCTTCAGGGAGCCTATCGCCGCGCCGATGGCGGAATAGATATCCGTACCGGCGGAGGTCAGCACCCTGGTGGTAAAGGTGGAGTTATTGCCGCCGCCGTGCTCCGCGTGCAGCACCATGCACAGGTCCAGAAGCCGTGCTTCCTCCTGGGTAAAATCCCTATCCGGGCGCAGGGCGTTCAAAATGGCCTCCGCCGTGCACTGCCCCGGCTCATAGGGGTGAAAGAACATGGTCTCATGGTCATAATAACGGCGCTTTGCCTGGTAGGCGTAGGACATGATCGAGGGCAGCCGGGCGATCAGGGAAATACTTTGCCTCATATTGTTTTCCAGAGACAAGTCTTCCGGGTCATCGTCATATGAATAGAGTGTGAGCACTGACCGGGAAAGCTTATTCATCAGATTCTGAGAAGGCGTTTTCAAAATGGTATCCTCCAGAAAATATTCGGGCAGCTCCCGGTTATCGTACAAAAGCCCGCACATGCGGTCAAACTGGCGGCGGTTGGGCAGCTTGCCGAAAATCAGCAGCCAGGCCACCTCCTCAAAGCCGAAACGGCCTTCCCGCTCGCAGCCCTCAACGATCTTTTCGATATCGATGCCCCGATAGGTAAGACGCCCCTTATCCGGCACCTTGTCCCCATCGTCAATGAGATATCCATGGACGTTGCACACATGAGTAAGCCCCGCCATAACGCCGGTACCGTCGGAATTCCGCAGACCGCGCTTGACCCGGTTGGATTCATATTCTTCCTTGGTGATCTTATTGTTCTGGCGGTATTCCTCACAGAGCTCCTGAATGGTCGTGCTCGTTTCACTTTCGCTGTTCAGCCTTTGCATATGCCGCCCTCCCTGTTTCAAAAATATGGTTGTTGTTTGATTGTACAGCGGCAGACGCCGGAAGTCAACTAAATAAGAATTATAAAACCCCCGAAATTTCATTTTCAGCGTTTTTTATCCTAAATTCGCGTAAAAAACTGGATTTTTTGAAAGATTCACTGAAAAATTATGTATAAAGGAGATTTGATCACTATGCGGACACAGAAAAAGAAAAGCGGGCTGAAGCAGATGCTTTTCACCTTTTTTATCATCTATGCCGCCATCACCCTGCTGCCGGCCGGAATGTATGCTTTCGGCAAAATGAAAAGCGAGGGTTCCCCTTCTCCCGGTCCGGCAGCCGCTTCCTCCGCCCCGGAAGCGGCCTCCCCCGCTGCTGAACCGAAGCTTCCCGAATTTCTGGACAGAGGTGTTCCCGGGCAAAGCAAGGCCGCCGAAGAGCTTTCGGAAAAGGATGTTTTTTCCCTCTATGACCACGCTGTCGGAAAAACGATCTCTGTTCCGGCCTCCAGGCTGCTGCCTGCCGCCATCGCCTGTGAAATGGACCTTTCCGCGCCCAAGGAAGCGCTGAAGGCCCAGGCGGTGGCCTGCTATACTCTGTTTTCCCGGAAAAGAGCTGCCGGGGAACTCATTGAATGCGACAGCAGCCGCTGGCAGGTATGGGCTTCGGAGGAAGCCATGCAAACCCGCTGGGGAGAAGATTTTGAAAGCAATCTGAGCGTTTTGAAGGAGGCGGCGAAGGAAGTGACCGGGGAGCTTCTGCAATGGGAGGGGCAGCCTATTTTGGCGGCCTATTTCGCCATTTCCTCCGGGAGCACCGAGGCCTCCGAAAACGTGTGGGGCGGCAGCCTTCCCTACCTTCAGGCGGTGGCCAGCCCGGGGGATCAACTCAGCAGCGGCTACAGCAGCACGGTTTCCTTTTCTTTCCAGGAATTCAAGGACGCCGCTTCCGCCTATTTTACGGAAGCCTCCCCCGATTTTTCCGGGCCGGAGAGCAGTTGGCTGACTGAGCTTACTTACACACCCTCCGGCTATGTAGCTTCCGCTGTTTTAGGGGGGAAAGCCGTATCCGGCACAGAGCTGCGCAGTGCCTTTTCCCTGAGAAGCGCCAGCTTTCGGGTGGAGCAGACCAAAGAGGGCTTCCGCTTTACCGTTCACGGCTGGGGCCACGGCGTGGGCATGAGCCAGGCCGGCGCTGTTTTTCTGGCAAAGCGCGGGGAAAGCTATCAGGAGATCCTTTCTTATTATTATCCCGGCGCAGTTCTCATTTCTCAGGAGGCAGATGCACCTGAAGCTGCGGATATGGGATCGTGATCCCTTCCCGGTCGAAGGCCTCTTTGACCGCCTCCTGCATGGCGTAATAGAGGTTCCAGTATTCTTCCTGCCTGCACCAAAGCTTCGCCACCAGTGTGACGGAGCTGTCCTTCAGCTCCCCCACCGCGATCACGGGGGCCGGTTCCTTCAGTACACGGCTGTCCTCCAGGGCGGTTTTTGCCAACACCGCCTTGGCCTGGCGCAGATCCGTCTGATAGGACACCGCGTAGCTTAGATCCAGCCTGCGGGTGCCGTTGCTGGTGTAATTCACCACCACGCCGCCGGTGATCTGAGAATTCGGCACGATCACCTCTTTGTTGTCAAAGGTGGAAAGAATGGTATACAGGATCTCAATGCGCTTTACGGTCCCCTCATAATTGCCAAAGGCCAGATAATCTCCCATTTTGAAGGGCTTTGTGAAAATGATCTGCATGCCGCTGACCAGGTTTGAAAGGCTGCCCTGCAGGGCAAAGCTGGCGGTGAGCCCCGCCGCGCCCAGGGCCGCTATCAGGGAGGTGATATTCACCCCCAGCTGGGCAACCGCGCTGATAAAGGCCGCCACCAGCACCAGGGCCTTGACAAGAGAGCCGGTGAAGCTTACCACCAAAGGCTCCAGCTTTCCCTTATTCATTGCCTTTTTTACCAGCCGGGAGACAAGCTTTGCAAGAAACCATCCCGCAAAGAAGATCACCAGCGCCAGCAGCAGATTCCCGGCAAAGCCGCCGAGCCAGCGCAAAACAGAGTGCAGCAGTTCCTTCCAGGACATTTCCATAGTATTCCTCACTTTCCGGACAAGCCTGAACCACAGTTTTCTCGTTCCAGTATACCCTCTTTTTCCAAAAAAGTCATGAAAAAAATGGATTTTCGGGAAAAAGATAAATTTTTCCCGGATATTTTCCCCTTTCCGCTTTGCAAGCACGAAAAATGTTGGTATAATAAATATTAATATTATTCCCTTGCCCCTATCTAACAACTAACTTCTAACAACTAACAACTAAAACCTCGGAGGCCTTCATGGATATTACAACAGCCACAAGCGCCATGCGCTCCAGCCTGCTGATGCGGGATGTATACGCGGTCTGCTTTCCGGAGCGGGACGATTTGGACAGCCTGCACGGGGAGCTTGCCGCAGCCCGAAAAAAATTCTTCACCGGCGGCAAAAAGGCTGTAAGGGTGGGAAAAAGCGAAGTGATCAAGGGATTTGACGGAAAGCTTTCCGGGAAGCTCCGCCGCCACGGCCTCTATTGGAAAAAAGCCGCCGGAAAGATCACCCTGGAGGAAGCCTTTGACCAGCGAAACGGCTATGCAGTAGTTCGCCGGGATTTTCGAGGGATCATCCAGAGCCGAAGCTATTTTGATAAAAACCATTTGTGGATCAAGTCGGAATACTATGACCCCTGGGATTCCTCTACGGCGCAGGTGATTTTTAAGCCCAGCGATTCCTTTGATGTAGTGGAACGCTTTGATCGGGAGCCGGAGCACCAGCGGTATCGCTCTACAGAGCTTCATCCCCTGCCCTACCTTTCCGGCACGGCGGAGCAGAGCATTTTAAACGCCAGGTTCGGCGAGCCGGGCCTGATCGTTTCCACGGCGGAGGGAGAATTCTGCTACTGCGCCAAAAAGGAGGCCCAGGACAGAAAGCGCGCTCTGGAGGAGATCAAGGACGGCACCATTGTTCTGATGCCCGCCTGGGAGGTAAAGGAGGGCTCTCTTGCCGGGGAAACCGGAGAAGAAGAAACCGCCGTCACCTTTACAAGCCTGGAGGAATATGCCAAGGTGGAGCCCGGACAGGAAACCGAGCTTCTTGCCCCCGCCCTATCCGGTCCCTCTCTTTCCTCAGACGCCGGTGAATTCACCTCTGTACCTGAAGTGGAGGAGCAAAAAGCGCCGGAAGCCTCCCGGGAAGAGCAGATCCTGGCGGCCGCCAGAAAAGCGGCCGGACTTCAGGAAGAGCCCCAAGAGCAGCCTGTCCCGCGGGAAAAAGCGGCGGAGCAAGAAAGCCCCCCCGCTCCCGGCGGCGCATATTACGGCACGGTGCAAAACGGAAAGATCACCACGGCGGAGCAGGCCAGGCCTCAAAACGGCATGGCGGTCTATCACGGGGAATACCAAAATGGAAAGCGGGAGGGCTTCGGCTCTCACTACTATAAGGACGGCAGCCTTTGCTATGCCGGCTTCTGGAAGGACGACAAGCGGGACGGCCTGGGTGTTTCCTTCCGGGAGGGTGACCACGCCCTGCACATTGCAAAATGGGAAAACGGAAAACCGGGCAGCCTGGTTTCCCTGTTTGACAAGGAGGGAAACCTCCGTTACGGCGGCTATATGATGGATGGAAAAAAGCAGGGCGCCGGGGTTTCCTTCCCCCAGCCGGACGGCACTATCTTTGTGGGGAAATGGGAAAACGGAGAATTTACCGGGCTGGGCTCCTCTTTTGACAAGGAAGGGAACCTTCTTTATTACGGCGCCTGGAAAGACGGTGTGCGAAACGGACACGGCACGGAGTTTGACAGCAGCGGCGGGATCGTATTCGACGGAGAGTGGAAGGACGGAAAATATTACAACGGCATTTTGTACCAAAAGCGGCGGGAAACCACAGAGGAGCTTCCCTTTCCGGAGGAGGGATGACCCTTTCCCCTCTCTCCTTTCCTTGTTCGTTTAGACGGCTATAGTACAGAAAAGGGGCCTCAAATCGAGGCCCTTTTCACAAATGATCTGCTTTTTTACTTCAGCATCTTTTCCACATCGCCGATGAGATTTCCCACGGTGTGGATGGCTTTTCCGGCGTTTCGTTTCATCACGCGCGCTTTTTTTCGATTGCCGGACATGGCCCTTGTCCCGATCGCCGCCACCGTTACGCCTGCCAGCACGCCCATGCCGATGCCCTTTGCCACATTCATCGCTTGCTTTGCCATTGTATAATACCTCCAAAATACTAGGATATATCTGAGCAGTTTCAAAGCTGCCTTCCCTTCCATGATGCCCTTCTCCTTCTTCTTTTATTCGAAAAATCCGCAGCGCTTTCCAATGCCCTTTCTAACAACTAAACATCTAACAACTAACAACTCATTTCGGAAGGTGTGTTTTCCTTGCCAAATCTAAATATCGTTCTGGTCGAGCCGGAGATCCCGCAGAATACGGGAAACATTGCCCGCACCTGCGCTGTGACCGGGGCGCGGCTGCATCTGGTGGGCCCCATGGGCTTTACCCCGGAGGACAAAAAGCTGCGCCACGCGGGACTGGACTACTGGAATTTTCTCACGCTCTTCTACTATGATAGCTTGTCCGAATTTTTTGAAAAAAACACAGGCTCTTTCTATTTTTTCACCACAAAGGCCGAACAGCGCTATACCGATATTTCCTACCCCGATAACTGCTATCTGTTTTTCGGGAAGGAATCCGCCGGGCTGCCGGAGCGGCTTTTATTCGAGCACCCGGAAAGCTGTGTGCGCATTCCCATGATGGACAGCATGAGAAGCCTGAATCTTTCCAATTCCGTGGCTGTCGGCGTTTTTGAAGCGCTGCGCCAATGGGACTTTCCTTCCCTTTCCTGCAAGGGAGAGCTACGGGAGTTTGACTGGGCCGCGGCAAAGCAGAGGAAGCCCCATTCCGAATTCCTTTGATTTTCCAAAAATTAATTTTCTTTTTTCATACTTTCTTAAAATTTTCAGCCTATACTGTACTTGATTATCTCGGCGGCATCGGAAAGGGGACATTACCTTGCCTCATTTTATTGAATTCGAAGGCGTATGCAAATACTACACCATGGGCGAAACCAGGATCACGGCGGCGGACCATATCAGCTTTTTTGTAGACAAAGGCGAATTCTGCGTGATCGTGGGGCCCTCCGGCGCGGGAAAGACCACGGTTCTCAACATGCTGGGCGGAATGGATACCTGTGACGAGGGAAAGATCCTGCTGGACGGAGACGTGATCAGCTCTTACACGCCCCGGCAGCTCACCACTTACCGCCGGTATGATGTGGGCTTTGTGTTCCAGTTTTACAACCTGGTGCAGAACCTGACTGCCCTGGAAAACGTGGAGCTGGCAAGCGAGATCTGCCGCGATCCGCTGGACGCCGCCGAGACCCTCAGAGGCGTTGGCCTGGGAGACAGGCTTCGCAATTTCCCGGCCCAGCTTTCCGGCGGTGAGCAGCAGCGTGTTTCCATTGCCAGGGCGCTGGCGAAAAACCCCAAGATCCTGCTGTGCGACGAGCCCACCGGCGCGCTGGATTACAAGACCGGCAAGGCCGTGCTGGGCCTTTTGCAGGACACCTGCCGGGAAACCGGGCGCACTGTGCTGGTCATCACCCACAACAGTGCTCTCACCGCCATGGCGGATCGGGTGATCCGCATAAACAGCGGACAAGTTATCTCCAATGAAAGCAACCCCCACCCCGTTCCGGTGGAAGAGATCGAATGGTAGTGAACTCATTTTCGGAAAGGAAGCTCCGGCATGAACCCTTCTTACAGAAAAAATATTCTGCGTACTGTCAAAAGCTCTCTTTCCCGCTTTCTGGCTATTTTTGCCATTGTGGCGCTGGGGGTGGGCTTCCTCGCGGGGCTTTTGGCCGCGCCGGGCGATATGCGCCTTTCCGCCGACAGGTATTATGACGACACCGATATGTATGACCTGCGGGTGGTTTCCACCTTAGGCCTGACAGAGCAGGATCTGGAGCTCGTCCGGCAGACGGACGGTGTGGAAGCGGTCCTTCCTGTCTATGATGAGGATCTGGTGCTCCTTACTCCGGATGGAGATTCCCACACGGCCCGGGTACACACCCTTCCCCGGGAAAAGGACCCGGCCATCAACACCATTCTTCTGCAAACCGGGCGTATGCCGGAGCACCCCGGAGAGTGTGTGGTGATAGAGACAAAAACGCTGGGAGTGGAGCAGGACTGGATCGGGCAAACGCTGACCCCGGAAAAAAGCCAAAGTACAGAGGAAGAAGAGGAAAGCGAAGGGCTCACCACGCCGCTGACTGTAGTTGGCACCGCGAAAAGCCCCCTGTATCTTTCCATGGAACAGGAGCATACCACTGTGGGGACCGGCACGGTGGGTCTGATCGTATACACCCTGCCCGAAACCATGGACCGGGAGATCTATACCGGCTTTTACCTTGCCCTGACCGGCGCCAAGGAGCTGGGCTCTTTTGACAGCGATTATGAGGAAAAGACCGATACGGTAAAGGAAGTGCTGGAAAGCCTGGGCGAGGACCGGGCAGAGATCCGATATCGGGAAATTGTGGACGAGGCGGAGGAAAAGCTTTCCGACGCCCGCCGGGAATACGAGGAAAAGAAAGCGGAAGCCGAGCAGGAACTGGCGGATGCTGAGAAGGAGCTGACAGACGGAGAGCGTGAGCTTGAGGAAAACGCCCAAAAGCTAAAGGACGCCAAGGCGGAGCTGGACCGGGGCCAACAGGAATTAAACGACCAGCGCGCCGCTTATCGTTCTCAAACCGCGTCGGCGCAGGCCCAGATCGACGAGGGCTACCGAAAAATACAGGAATATCAGACTCAGCTCGACAAAGCCCAGGCCCAGATCGACGCCGTAAGGGCCCCGTTGGACGAAAGCGCCAAGCAGCTGGCGGAAGGAAAAAAACAGCTGGACGCCGCAAAGGAGCAGCTGGATCAAAGAGAAGCGGAGCTTTCCGCGCTGGAGGCCGGGAAAACGGCGTTTTGGCAGGCGGCCGGCGTGATCGGCCTGCCCTCTGAGGACACTTCGGATAAGGGAACTTTGGCCGCTTTGGCGCAGCTGGAGATCTTATATCCCGACACCGCCCAGCAGTTTGCCCCCTTAAAGGCCGGGCTGGAGGCGCTTGCCGCCCAGGGAACTGACACCGCCGGGGCAAGAGAAGCCCTGGAAGCGGGAAAAACGGAATATGAGGGGAAGCTTCAGGAGCTTACAGCCTCTCAGGAGCAGCTGGATGCCGCCTACGCGGAGCTGGCCGTACAAAGCAAGCCCCTGGAGGAGCAGCAAAATCAATTAAACACACAGAAAGCGGAAATCGACCGCAACGCGGCCGCCCTGCGCCAGGCGCAGATCACCGCCCAGGGAGAGTTTGCCGCCGCGGAGCGGAAGCTTGCCGACGGACGGGAAGAATACGAGGACGGTCTCTCCCAGCTGGAGGAGGCCCGGCAGAAGCTCAAGGACGGGCGGCAGGAATACGAGACCGGCAAAGCGGAGGCCGAAGAAAAGCTGGCGGACGCGGAAGAGCAGATCAAGGACGCCGAAAGCAAGGTTCGTGAGCTGGAGGAAGGACAGTGGTATGTCTTCACCAGAGACGACAACGCCGGCTATTCCAGCTACGATTCCAACGCGGATAAAATAGGCGCCATCGCCGCCGTGTTCCCCGCCTTTTTCTTCCTGGTCGCCGCCCTGGTGGCCCTGACCACCATGACCCGTATGGTGGAGGAGGAACGGCAGCAGATCGGCACGATGAAGGCGCTGGGCTATTCCTCCGGAAAAATCGCGGTAAAATATCTGCTTTACGCCGCCTGCGCCAGCGCCGCAGGTAGTGCTTTCTGCTTGGCTGTGGGCTTTCGGCTGTTCCCCTATATCATCATAAACGCCTACAACATCATGTATGATATTCCCAAGGCACTGACGCCCTTTAACCTCCCCTATGCGTTGTTTTCTTCTATCACGGCCATTGCCTGTACCCTGGCCGCCACCTTCAGCGCCTGCCGGGCGGAGCTGAAAACCGTGCCGGCCCAGCTGATGCTGCCGAAAGCGCCAAAGGCGGGCAAGCGGGTTTTCCTGGAATACATCACGCCCCTGTGGAAACGGCTGAAATTCACCCAAAAGGTGACCGCCAGAAACCTGATCCGCTACAAAAAGCGTTTCTTTATGACGGTGATCGGCATTGCCGGCTGCACCGCCCTGCTGATGACAGGCTTCGGCGTAAACGATTCCGTTTCCCACATCGTATCCCTACAGTATGATGAGCTGAATCAATATCAGCTGATGATCGCCCTGAAGGACGAAAGCGCCCTGGAGGGGCGTGATCTGAAAAAGATTTTGGGCAATGAACAGGAGATCCTGGACTCCCTTCCGGTCATGCAGAACAACGGAACCGTTGTGCCGGAAAAGAACGATCCGACGGACAGCGTGACGATTTGCGTCCCTTCCGATGTTCCCGCGCTTTCCGAATATTTTGATTTCCGCCACCGCACAGACGACCTGCCGGTGACCTTTGAAGAAAATTCGGTGATCATCACGGAAAAGCTGGCGGAGCGCCAGCACCTGAAAACCGGCGACACCATCACCCTGAAAAATCAGGACGACAAGGAAGCGACTCTTACCATTACGGATATCTGCGAGAACTATGCTTTGCACTACCTTTATCTCTCCCCCGCCTCTTACGAAAAAGCCTTCCATGAGCCAGCGGAAAACAACATGATCCTGTGCAAGCTGCCGGAGGGCACTACCCAGAAAGAGGAGGAGGCGCTTTCCACGAAGCTGCTGGGCTGCCGGGATGTGGCGGCGGCCCGGTTTACCACCGAACTTTCCGGAAGCTTCCAAAACAGCATTCAGGGCATCAATTCCATTATCGCGGTCATTATTATTTCCGCCGGCGCTCTGGCCTTTGTGGTGCTTTATAACCTTACCAATATCAATATCAGCGAGCGGGTAAAGGAGATCGCCACCATCAAGGTGCTGGGCTTTTACGACCGGGAGGTTTCCGCCTATATTTACCGGGAAAACGCCGTACTCACTGTGATCGGTGCGGCGGTGGGCCTGGTTTTGGGGATTTTTCTGCACCAATTTGTCATTCGCACGGCGGAAATCGACATGGTGATGTTCGGAAGAACGGTTTACCCCTTGAGCTATGTGTGGTCTGCCCTGCTCACCATCTGCTTCAGCGCACTGGTCAACCTTGTGATGCACAGAAAGCTGAAAAAGATCAGTATGGTGGAAAGTATGAAGGCACCGGAATAAGGGGTTGTAGTTGTTAGTGGTTAGTTGTTAGTTGTTAGAAAGGGACACTTCCCTGTCATCCTGAGGGAACACAAAAGGCGCTTTGCGCCTTCCTGACGAAGGATCTCGCCCTTCTTGCCTTAGGAAAAGGACAAAGGACGAGATCCTTCACTTCGTTCAGGATGACAGGGAAGGGGGCTCAGGATGACAGACAGGGGACAGGATGACAGAGAAAAAGTGCCGTTGCTCTTCTCTAACAACTAACTACTCACAACTAACAACTAAAAAGTGAGGATTATTTTATGAAAAAGCATTTGATCGTTGCCGGTGTTCCCCGTTCCGGGAAAAGCACTTTATCCCGGAGGATCGCGAAGGAATGCGGCTATCAGCATATCAGCATGGATTCTATTATTGCCGGATTTGAGCAGTGCTTCCCGGAAACGGGGGTGGATACCTGCGCACCCAGATCCTCTTTAGAGATCCTGTACACTATCAGCGGAAAAATGGCTCCTTTTCTGCGGGCCATGATGAGCAAAGAGGAATACGACGAGCTAAACGGCCCCATGGTCATCGATATGTACCAGCTGCTGCCGGAGGATTATGTAAACTGCATTGACAAGGAGCTTTGCGATATTCTTTATCTGGTCACCGGCGACGTCACGCCGGAGGAACGGTTTCAGATCCAAAAGGAGTTTGACACGCCTCAGGATTATTCCTACTATCTTTCCGATGAAGAGCGGATGGAGGGCTGCCATTATCTCGTAGAGCAGAGCATTTTGATCCGGGAGCAGTGCCAAAAATACGGTCTCCCCTGCTATGAGACCTCCCGAAACCGGGAACAGGTCATGACATCCCTGCTTTCCGCTTTGAGCTCTCTGTAAGGTCTATTCTGACAAGAATGCGCTGTTTCCTGAAACAGCGCATGCAAAAAGGAAAATAATGCAAAAAAGGCGGCGCTTTTCCCAAAGTTTGGCTTGAAAAACGCCGTGATTTGTTATACAATTATCAATGGAAATTACCTCTCTGTAATTTCTCCAGTGTTTCGTAAGCTCAATTTTTCATAAAAGGAGTGCAGACAACATGAACTACCTGAACAAGAAAACCGTCGAGGATATCGACGTCAGCGGCAAGCGCGTGCTGGTTCGCTGCGATTTCAACGTTCCCATGAAGGACGGCGCCATCACCGATACCAAGCGCATTGTAGGCGCGCTGCCTACCGTGAAGTATCTTGCCGACCACGGCGCGAAGGTGATCCTTTGCTCTCACATGGGCCGCCCTCACAATATCCTGAATGACACGGTAAAGCTGGATAAGAAGGAAAAGAAAAAGATCGACGAGCTGCCCGAAAATGAGCAGGCGGAAGCCACCGCCAAGGCTTTAGAGGCCGCAAAGGGCGATGTGAAGAAGTTCTCCCTGGCCCCTGTGGCCGCAGAGCTCGGAAAGCTTTTGGGCAAGGAGGTCATTATGGCTTCCGATGTCATCGGCCCCGACGCCAAGGCAAAGGCCGCCGCTCTGAAGGACGGCGATGTGATGATCCTGGAGAACATCCGCTTCCACGCCGAAGAGACCAAGAACGATCCCGAATTCGCCAAGGAGCTTGCCTCTATGGCCGAGATCTATGTAAACGACGCGTTCGGCACCGCCCACCGCGCCCATGCCTCCACCGAGGGCGTTTCCCATT
Organism: Bacillota bacterium; assembly: GCA_021771115.1. GTDB lineage: Bacteria > Bacillota > Clostridia > Oscillospirales > Acutalibacteraceae > Acutalibacter. The sequence goes on from JAETPP010000023.1 coordinate 22,540, forward strand.
ACCTGCCCGCCGTGTGCGGCTATCTGATCCAGAAGGAGATCACCGTAATGGGCGGCGCGCTGCAGGATCCGAAGCGCCCCTTTGTGGCCATTCTGGGCGGCGCGAAGGTTTCCGATAAGATCGGTGTGATCGACAATCTGATCAGCAAGGTGGATACTCTGATCATCGGCGGCGGCATGGCCTATACCTTCCTGAAATCCATGGGCCACCCCATCGGCACCTCCATCTGCGAGGAAGACAAGCTGGAGCTTGCCAAGGAAACCATGGCAAACGCCGAAAAGAACGGTGTAAAATTCCTGCTGCCTATGGATAATAAGGTGGGTAAGGAATACGACGCCAACACGGAAAGCAAGGTGGTCCCCTCTGACGATATTCCCGATGGCTGGATGGGCCTGGATATCGGCCCCAAGACTATCGAGCTGTTCTCCGAGGCCATTAAGGGCGCAGGCACCGTGGTATGGAACGGGCCTATGGGCGTTTCCGAATGGGAGAATTTCGCGGCCGGCACCATCGGCGTTGCCAAGGCTGTAGCCGAGAGCGGCGCGATCTCCATCATCGGCGGCGGCGATTCCGCGGCTGCTGTGGAAAAGCTGGGCTTTGCCGATAAGATGACCCACATCTCCACCGGCGGCGGCGCTTCTCTGGAATTCCTGGAGGGCCTGGAGCTGCCCGGCATTGCCTGCCTGAACGAAAAGTAAGAAAAAGGGCGGTAAAACCGCCCTTTTCAGACTGTCGATAAACGATCTAACCGTAAGAAACGGAAGGGGGAAGAGTGTGAGAGGGGACCATCAGGGTCCCTCTCTCGCGTTCCAATCGCAACATGTTGAGGGAATCGTAGATTTCCTCAACATGTTTG
>JAETPP010000255.1 GCA_021771115.1 Bacillota bacterium
CCCGTCACCGCAAAGGAAAAGTCATCGTCGCCGGTTTCCAGAAGCTTCCTTTCGTTCTGGCAGCCTGCCATTTCATAAATTTCATCAATATACTGCTTCAGGATTCCCGGTGTCAGCCGGTCTGTCCCGTAGGTGCATATTTTCTGCTCTGATTTATAAGAAATGGGACGACCGGCCACCAGAAAGATATCTGATGCCCCCCGCTTCGTCATCTCCTCCAGAACCTCTCTCATGTTCATATCCCGTTACCTCCCGGGGCTTCTCCCTTTGCCCCCTCTTCTTTTCCGAATAATTCCAGAGGCTGCTGTTCCAGGCCGCCCTGCGGGCCGGTCAGCTTCCACCATAGCAGCCTCCAGCAGGCCCCCTCCTTCTCTTTTGCAGGCTCCACCTTTACCTCCAGCTGCTGCCGTTCCCCCACCGGAATCTGCCAGTAGATCAATCCATCCTGCCATTCCATATCCCGCATCGTCTCCGGAAGTCCGAAAAGCAGCTGCGAAAATTCCTGTTCTGAAGCCTCCGTGCCCGCCAAAGCAAGCCCCTTCAGCCAGGTGTCCAGCACCTCCAGGCGCTCTGCCGCCTGTTCCTCCGCTGCATAATAGCATTCCATCCGCTCCGCCATCTTCCTGGCCAGCCGCCACTGGGCGCTGGCTGAGGAGTAGGACAGCAGCGCGAAGGTCATAAGCGCCAGCACCGCAAATATCATCACCAGCGACGTGGTGCCTGTATGAATGACCGACTGGCCCCTTTCTTTTCTCTTCATTCCATATCCCTCTCCACCGCCAGCAGCGTACTGATACGGTAAATTTCCTCCTGTTTCCCGTTATAGCAAACCGCCTCGGCCTCCGCTGTAACCTCTCTCTTCACCACCAAAAACCGCATGGAATAGTCCATCTCCTCCAGCGTGCAAACGGCGCCGTTTTCGTCAAAATACAGAACGCCGTCCTCCAGCCCCTCTGCATCCGGATAAAATTCCCTCAGCCGTTCCCTTTCTCCTCCCACAGCCTTCAGCTGCTGAAGGAAATTCTCCGTGCTGTTCACCGCCGCTTTCAGCTGCTTCGCCCTGAGACCTTGCCGGGAAGCCCCCGCAAATATCCGGAGGCAGCCCACCGCCGAAACAGAGAAAAACAAAACGGCCAGTATAATCTCCATCAATAATAGTCCCGTACGGGAATGTTCCTTTTCCTTCATCGCAACTCTTCCTCAATGCTCCGCCAGCCTGTTTATTCTGTCTGAAAAGTAAAATACCGGCTCAGCACGCTTCCATCCGCATCCTTCACCGTAATTTCCAGCATCCCATGCTCCGCCCATTCCGCCGAAAAATCCTGCACCGGGGCAATTTCTGTACCGCCGCCGGTTATGGGTTCCCTCCCCTTTGGCATCAGCGCCTCCATCAGACAGCCGTCAGCCTGATAAATCCAGGTGGCATAATTTTCCCCGGAGCTTTCCTCCCACAGCAGCAGTTCTCCGTCCTCCCCCAGGGAAACATTCCCGCTTCCGCCGCAGCTTCTCAGCTTTTCCGTCACATAGGACAGGATCATGGGCGCGTCCATTTTACTCATTCCGGACGCCACTTTACTGTAGACCCTGGCCCCCAGAAGGACCAGCATCACAGCGCACAGGGCAAAAACTCCAAACAATGCCAGCGCAAAGGCTCCGTCAATCACGTGGTTCTTCCGCTCCACCCCTCTTCCTCCCCTCTCAGTTCCTTGGAATCACGGTGATATCCGGCGGAAGGTTATTCCCCACCGCCTCAAAATCCACCAGATACCGGTGCTCATTCCAGCTGATGCCATAATGCTCCTTCAAATAAGAAAGGCTTTCCGGATAAGTACCCTCCAGGGCATAGCAAACCGCCGCGCTCTGATCCAGAACCTGCTGCAGATTCTCCAGTTCCTTTCTCCAAGCCTCCCTGCGAGTTCCCAAAATGCCTCCCAAAAAGAGGGCAAAGCAGCCCGCAGCAACCAGAACAGACACCGTCAGCCCTCCGAT
>JAETPP010000256.1 GCA_021771115.1 Bacillota bacterium
TCCTGCGCACCCATTTCATCTAAAATTCCCAGATCCAGATCGCGCTGGATATAAATATCGAGAAACGTAGCGGTGCGGCCCAGGCTCGTGGCGGCGCCGTTGTTTTCCTTGATTCCGGCGAGGTAGGCCAGATAAAGGTTTTGTACGGCTTCACGGGCTGTTTCGGCGGGGCGCGTGATATCACAGCCATATTTTTCTGCCATCCGGGCCATTTCCTTTAATGCGCGGATTTGCATGCTCACTTCTTCCCTCAGACGGATCCGTTCATCCGTCATGGCTCCGTCCATCATGTCCAGGTCTTTTTTCTTTTCTTCGATCAGAAAATCAGTGCCGTAAAGCGGAACCCGGCGGTAGTCCCCTATGATGCGTCCGCGCCCGTAGGCATCCGGCAGACCGGTGAGCAGGCCTGCCGAACGGGCCAGGCGCGTGCGCTCGGGATAGGCGTCAAATACGCCGTCGTTATGCGTCTTGCGGTAGAGACGGAAATGTTTTTCAATTATGGGATCCAGGCGGCAGCCATACTGTTCCAGCGCCTGCTCTGCGGTACGGATGCCTCCGTACAGATTGACGATGCGTTTCAGAGGGGCGTCGGTCTGCAGGCCGACTATTACTTCATTTTCTTTATCAATATAACCGGGGGCAAAATTATCGATACCGGAGACGGTCCGTGTCTCCACGCCGATGATGCCTTTCTCCACCTCTTCAATAATCAGGGCATGGGCTTTTTCCCAGACCTTTTTCGTGCGCTCGGATGCGGGGGCAAGAAAACCGGCGTCACCGGTATAGGGCGTGTAGTTTTTCTGGATAAAATTGCGTACATTTACAAGATGGCGCCATTCCCCGGTGCGGAATCCTTCCCAGGCTTTGTTGTTGCTATTGACAGGCATAATGAATCCTCCATTTATTATTCTGACGGGCCGGGCAGCAGCCGCGGTTCATGAGCTGCTGCCACTGTGCCGTGATTTCCGGTTTCATGGGCGGGACATCTTCCAGCGGATATGGGATGCCGAGTTCGCGGTACTTTGGTACGCCCAAAACATGGTAGGGAAGCAATTCCACTCTTTCTACTCCGCGCAGTGTTTTTAAAAACTGCCTCAGCCCTTCAAAATGGCTGTCTCCGTCCGTCAGCCCGGGAACCGCCACGTGGCGTATCCACATGGGAGTCCCTGATTTCTGTACGGCGTCAAGGAAAACGGCCGCTTCGTCCGGGGACTGTCCCGTAACCCGCTCATAGCCTTTGGCAGTAAAATGTTTCACATCGAAAATCACCAGATCGGTGTACTTAAGAATTTCCTCATAGTTTCCTGCTCCGCAGCCGGCGGTGTCGAGGCAGGCGGAGATTCCCTCGCTCCGGCAGAGCTTAAGCAGTTCCAGAAGGAAGCCGCTCTGGAGCAGAGGTTCGCCTCCGGAAAAGGTTACGCCTCCTTTAGAGCCGTAGTAGGGTTTAAACCGTTTCAGCTTCTGCATCAGAACCTCCGCCGTACAGAGAGAGCCTCCGTTTGGATCCCAGGTATCAGGATTGTGGCAGTACCGGCAGCGGAGACGGCAGCCCTGCAGAAAAATCACGGAACGGATGCCGGGGCCGTCCACCAGCCCCATGCTTTCAATGGAATGGATACGTCCGGATATCAAATGAATAACCTCCTTTTGATGAAAAATGATCGAAAAAAGCCGGCAGTCCGGGCTTTTTTCTGCCCAGACGGTCGGCCGGTTATCGATCATACTCCACGTGGTCTTCCACTTGTTCCGTCAGTCATATGATCACCATGTTTTTTAATATAGCCAGTATTCGGAAATTTGTCAACTATAAATTTTCCTGTGGTAACGCTGCATTAGATGAAAGCAGTTCCCGTCCGCCATGCTGACTTGAAAAAGTAAATTCCAGTGCAAGACTAAATTCCACACCCTTTTGTTTTTTACCGACAAATCACAGTTGTTTGAAGCAAAAACTTTGCTTTTCTGTTATAATCAAGGTG
>JAETPP010000024.1 GCA_021771115.1 Bacillota bacterium
ATAGCCTACTTTGATGATTTTTGCAATCTGCTTCACTTTGATACGCTTTTTGTGATATGACATTGGTCGTAGATCGCAGTCGACTATTTTTAGTCCACTATGTAGTTACGTTGACTTATTCAACTTTTACGATTTTACAAATATTTTGATTTTCTGCACTATGATAGTGAAAGAAATTGCTGATTTCTGCTATAATAAAAAATACCAAAAATAGCAAAATTTAGTGTGGATGAAATGTTTCAAATTTTCAACTCAAAAAAGGGAGGTGACCTATTTGCCTTTAGCAATATTGCTTAGCTCGCTTTTGTTGTCTGCTGCGGCATCGCCGGAAGACAACACATGGTCAGGTCATTTAATTATCAATTTCCTTAGTAGTCTGAGTGACATATTACAAAATTTATGGTGGCTTGGTGGAGTGATATTTGCTGTACTTGCCTTAATTGTTGCCCTCTTTTTCTTTCGCAAAAAAGTGAATCAATACACAAAAGTCCAGATCGACCGACTGATAGAAAACAAAAAGTATATTCCAGGACTTTTTGTTGAGTTAAATGAGAGCAAAGAGGTGCTTCGGTATTTTCTATATGGCAAAAAGTGGAAAAGGAGACTGATTTGCGCCTTCAATTTGGTGTATGATAATGTCTACGGCGATATTTTGAAAAAGGCCTTGGACGGTTCATCCATTGCTTTTCGGCTTGGAAGAAATGCTTCATTGCAGCAGATCAAGGATGCCGTGAGACAGGCAGAAAATCTTCATAACAAATTTGAACAACATGCGGTGGACTTTAAGCCGGATTACAAACAGTCCCAATATCTGTTTGAGGTGTTGCATTATCCGTATTCGGAAGCCCTTGGAAAGTTACGACATTACAGCGATGCGGCGAACAGCCGATATATGGTGCTCACCGGAAGTGCGGGCAATGGCAAAACAAACCTGCTGTGCAGCATAGGCGAGCTCCTGATTGCGTTGAAAAAGGCCGTGCTTTTTATAAATGCCAGAGATATTAAGGGGGATATTCTACCTTTTTTAGCCGAAGAATTAGAGCTCCCGGATATGGCAAAGAAACATATCAGTGCGTTTTTTTTCGCGTTCAACCTTTTGTTGGCTGTCCGTCATAGGCAGATATTTATCATCATTGATGCCGTGAATGAAAATGATACCAAAGGCTTTGAAGACCGACTTGCAAAATTTCTAAATGAGATGTTCAGATACGGATGTGTGAAGATCATTGTCTCTTGCAGAAACGAGTATTACCGAGAACGGTTTCGGGAAATCCTTGTGGAGAAGGTACATGAGCCGGCTGTTGAGTTCGATTTGAAGGAACAGCACTACGATTTGGTGGCTCTTGATCGTGTCATTATGGCATACAGTCGTTATTTCCATTACTCTGGGATCATTTCACCGGTCGTAAAGGATGTGCTCAGCAAGCAATTGCTACTCCTTCGGATCTTTTTTGAGGTCAATAAGGGCAAAAGCGAAGATGCGTTGTCTGTCAGAAAACATGAGATCTTTGCACAGTATATTAAGGCTATTAAGTGTGATAACGGGGATGTTGTCGAACAGATGCTGAAGCGTTTAGTACATGCTATGCTGGAAAGTGGGAAATATGATGAGATTAGCCTTGCCGAAATTGCACAGGGCGATATTAGTCCTGAACTTATCAAAAGTATAGCAGATGGCAGCGTTCTTATTAGCAGAAAGCTTATGATGCATGAGGGTACGATTGCTCAATCTGAGCCTGAGGTTGTGTATTTTGTTTTCGATGAAATGCGCGACTATTGTCTAGCTAAACAGCTTTTGCTTGACAGTATATCTGGGGATGAAATCCATACCGATGCGCTCTTTGCCAGCTTACAAAGACTTCGCGAATCAGGGGCTTCCTGTGTGGAGGGAATACTCCACTACATATATGTTTTTTTTAGAACAGACAAACAAGTCAAAAGTTTGGGGCAGTCTGAGCGGCAGTGCAGGGCAATCCTTGAGTTTTATCGTATGCCGGGAGCACAGAGATCCCAGACATATAGAAGGCGGCATTACAGGGTGGAATTTCAGGATCTCGGGTTGCGGACCATCCTAACCTCTGGCCTTTCTCTAACGGACTTTGAGAAAGATTATATCCGGAATTGTTTGCGAAAAGATCCCCATGAGGATGGCGGCATCCTTTTTGATACCCTGCTGGAAGGGACCATCAGCGCCAGAGAAAACGACCTTGATGATTATCTGGATATTCTTTTGGGATTGAAGAATCGGGACGACATCCTTAAAACACTCCGTGAGATCATCGCGCGGACTCCTTTTGAGGACAGAAATATTCCTGAGTGCTTGATTGATTTTCACCGGATGCTGAGAGACACAGCACCATATAGCGCTACTCAAATCCAGAAGGTTGCCGAACTGTTTCTCCTGTGCTTTAAGATTGAAGACCAGAAAATACAGAAAAAACTTACTGAGTATTTTAGTGACCTGCCAGATCATGACACGGTGCGGCAAGAGGTATTATTCCATCTTCGGTCGGCTTGTGAGGTGAGTGTTGATGCGTGAAGCTTTATGCTACAAAAGGAAGGGCCAACTCTTCTTTCAGCAGAAAAAAATCCCTCGAAAATCCAAGGTACTGAGACGTCTTGGGGTGAAGAAGAATACCTTCGCCGGAAACATGATGGCAAGAGTCTACGATTATTATTTTCAGGGGAGCGTGAATTTTAGGAAAGAGTATCGAAAATATTATCGGAAGGAATTTTCTTCAATTGAGATATTCATAGAAGAGCGTTTTAACATCAAACATGATGAGGCAGTAAAAATTGCTGCTGGGAATTACTCAATGAAGGAGTGTTCTTGTCGGTCGATTGAGAGAAACATTGAGACACTAAATTACGACGAAGCCTTTAGACAGGCCTTTTCAGAAGCAATAGGGGGATTGGACGATGAAGATCCGGACGGGATTTATTACGAATAGCTCCTCAACAAACTACCTAATCATATCGAGGAAGGAACTGACGACCGAGTATCTGTTTAAAAAGCTCGGATTCAAAAAAGGCGGTGCGCTAGAGAAACAGGGTTGGGAACTTTGCGAAGATATTCTATTTAGCCTTAACAAGGGGCTACGGTATTTCGACTATGAGGAACCTACTTATGAACGCATTAAGGAGGTTTTCGGCCCTAAATCCGCAGAATACTTCCAAGAGAAAAAAGGCTACTATACGTACTGGGGGTATACAAGTAGTGACGATGCTCCTATTACGCAGTTTTTTACTACAGATAGTTTTGAAATTGAGGAAAAGGATTTCTACCTAAACGGCAGAGCCTGTGTATGGTGATATGATTATTTACAAAGATAAGACCTTCGGCTTTTATGAGATTTTTAACGAGAGAAACGGGACGCTTATTCGAAGCGATGTAAACGGTGAAGATCCAATCATGCGATCATTTCCAGAGTTACTTGATGTGGGCGTCATGGGTCACTGCGAAAGTGCGGGCTATTGCAAAAACGCTGGAGTTGACTGCTACCAGAGGGGCTTTGAAAGTGATGCTCAACACATGGCAGTGGGGGATTTTGAGAAGATTGCCAGGCAGGCGGCGGGCAAAACCTTTCAGATCGCTCTAGGTGGAGCGGGGGATCCAAATAAACACCCCAAGTTTGAGGACCTATTGAAAATATGTAGGCACTATCGAATTGTCCCTAACATTACCACAAGCGGTTTTCTTATGTCAGAAAAAGAGATAGAAGCAATAGAGAAATATTGTGGAGCAGCTGCGGTATCTTGGTATTCACGGCTGAAAAATGGGACAGAAAGCAACCCAGAGACGATAGATGCCATAAAGCGATTGATTAAGTCCAACTGTATAACCAATATTCACTATGTTGTCTCAAAAGATACGATTGACGAGGCTGTCTTAAGACTGGAGCAGGACCTGTTTCCTGATGGAATCAACGCAGTTGTCTTTATCCTGTATAAGCCGGTAGGCAACGGGATTAAATGGAAGGCGTTGAGAAACACAGACCCGCGGCTTGAAAGGTTTTTCTCCCTCGTGACAGAAAGGCCGCATTCTTACAGAATTGGATTTGATACCTGCTTTACTCCTGCGATACTGCGCTGGGGCAAAGCGGTTGCGTCAGCGAGTCTTGATGCCTGTGAAGCAGCCACATTCTCCATGTACATCGACAGCCGGATGAACTGCTATCCCTGCTCTTTTGGACTATGGAACGAAGCTGTTTCAGAGTCGATGCATAATAAAACTATACGAGAGATTTGGTGGGGGAAAACATTTGCTGAGTTCAGAGAACGTAAGAAAGAAAAATGTGCTGCTTGTGTGTCTAGAGAGCTTTGCCTAGATGGATGCAGACTTAGTCTTGATATTGATCTGTGTTAATAGAAGCTTCGGTGAAGTAAGGATGCTAATTGATTTTATGAGAGTTACCTCATTATAACCAATCAGGAAGACTGAGAGTGGTTCAGAACCACTCTCAGTCTTCCTGATGTCTCATAGCTGGTCTAGTTTCTTACGCAATTCTTTGTCGGCCAGTTCACCTTGCCCTCCCCAGGCCCTTGGCCCGTGGTACCGGGCTGCGCCGCTCTGTCCTAAAATTGTCTCACCAGGACGTGCTCACCCTACGGGTTCGATCCCTTTCACGCAATAAAACATGAGAAGCCAGTTACAAGGACTGTCTTCTCATGTTTGGTGGACCCGAAGGGGATCGAACCCTCGACCTCCAGATTGCGAACCTGGCGCTCTCCCAGTTGAGCTACGGGCCCATATGTAATTGTAAAGCGAGAACAGGCCCGAAACTTCAGCACGCTCCCCTGGAGAGCGCCTAGGCTCATCCCAGTTGAGCTACGGGCCCATATGTGCTGCTTCTTCCGAAACAGCACAATTATTTTATCACAAACCAATCGGGTTGTAAAGACTCTTTTTACGAGTTTTTTGTTTCCGGGGTTTTGCGGGTTTTGAAAAGGTCGATATTCAGCCAGCGGCCGCGGTAGAGGCGGATCATGAAGACCAGGCCCCGGGCGCAAAGCTCGGCAGCCATTGCCAGCCATACGCCGGCAAGGCCCATTGGGCCTACCAGCAGCAGGGAAAGGGTCACGCGCACGCCCCACATGGTGCCCAGGCTCAGGAGGAAGGGCACCTTGGAATCACCCGCGCCCCGCAGCGCGCCGGAGGCGACGATGGAAGCGCCGAACAGGGGTTCGGAAAAGGCCACGATGCGAAGCACCTGGGTGCCCAGCTCGATCACCTTGGGTTCGGAGGTGAATATGGTGATGAGCTGGGGCGCGAACAGGAACAGCGCCAGCCCGCCAAGGGTCATAATGCCTACGCCCAGCCAGGAAATGAGCCTGGCAAACCGCTTTGCCAGCTCCTTTCGGCCCGCGCCGATGGACTGCCCTACCAGGGTGGTGGCCGCCGTGGCGATGCCGTAAGCGGGCATGTAGCTCAGAGATTCCGCCGTGACCGCCAAATGGTTTGCCGCCACCGCCACGGTGTTGATTCCGGCGATCAGAGAGGTGATGATGACCTGTGCAAGGCTTGTCAGCGTGCGCTCCAGCGCCACGGGCAGGCCCAGCCTCCAGACTGTCAGCAGGCAGAGCTTTTCAAAGCGGTACCGGCGCTTTATGGAAATGCGCACCGGAGAGTTTTTCAAAAAGATCGTGAGGGTAAACAGGATACACACCGTCACATTGGAGCAGGCGGAGGCAAAGGCCGCGCCGCCCACGCCCCAGCCGGCGCCCCACATGGTGAAGGACGCGCCGAACAGGGAGACCGTCCGGATGGGATAGATAAACAGCGTGTTCAGGATCACATTGAGCACGTTGGTGAGAAGGTTCAGGAGCATGGGGGTTTTGGTATCTCCCGCGCACCGAAGGATGGAGCTGAACATGTTGGAGCCAAAGGTAAAGGGCATGGCGCAGGCTATAATGCGGAAGTACAGGGAAGCGTCTCCCCGGATCTCCTCCTGCGCCCGAAGCATGGCGGGCAGGGGAAAGGAAAGGGCCACGCCGATGGCGCCGATGAGCAGGCCGAACAGGATCACGAACCGCAGCGCCTGCCAGGTGACGCTTTTTGCGTCCTCCTCCCGGCCCGCGCCCAGGTGCTGGGCCACCTGCACGGAAAAGCCCACCGCCGCCGCGCCGAACAGGCCGCCGAACAGCCAGGTGGTGCTGGCGGTAAGGCCAACGGCGGCAGTGGCGGCGGAGCCCAGAGAGCCCACCATGGCCGTATCCACATATTGCACCAGCGTGATCATGATCTGTTCCACAATAGCGGGCCAGGACAGGATCAGGATGGCGGCCAGAGTATCCTTTGTGCGGGGCATTCCCTGGGAAGCCAGCAGAGAGGTGATCCTGTCGTTCATAGCTCTATATCAATGCAGGCGCGGCCATCGGGCTCCCGCAGCTCCTTTACAAAATTCCCAAACTGCACATGAAGCGGGTGCTTCTGATAGATTTCCAGCTCTTCCAGGGAGCGGAAGGTGGAATCCAATATGTAATCGTAATTGGAAGGAGCGGAGCCGGACGCCCCGAAGGAGACGGTCATTTCCAAAATCTCAGGGATCTGCCCCCGCATGGCCAGCATGCGTTCCCTGGCCTCCCGCAGGTTTTCCTCCTTCGTTTTGCCGTTTGCCGTTTCCTTGAATTTAAACATGACGATATGCCGTATCATTTCTTTTCCCCCTCTGAGAACCTGTATGCATAACCGAAAAGCTGCTTACAGGTTGTGAATACAGGTTTTTGGCACTTGTTTGACTATACTACTTTTGCCCTTCCTTTGCAAGCCGTAGAAAAGATTTCACATTTCGGCACAGAAAAACCGGCAGACAGCACAGGCTGCCCGCCGGTCTCCTTTTTGCGGGATCAAAAGGTCATTTTATTCATATCCAGCTCCGCTTCCGCATTGCCGTAAATTTCGTGGGCTTCCAGAATCTCCACGTTTTTAGAGAAGGAGAGCTGACCGTCCTCCCGGGGGAGATAGGTATAGGTGTTGTTGAACTGGTCTTCGCAAGGCTTACAAATATTTATCAAGCTTTGGCAGTGCGCAGGCCTTCAAAAAACGCCTTGTTGTAGCGATAAGCCGGGCTTTCCGGTTTGATCTTTCCCGCCCGCTCGTTATATTCCTCGGATTTTTGCAGATCTCCCAGCCGGTATTGGCAGACGCAGAGCTGCAAACAGGGCAGATACCCATAGCAGTCCGGGCTGACAAAGCCGCCCTCCTTGTCCGGGCGCTTGCATTTCAGGGCCTGCCGGTACCAGTAAGCGGCGGCGGCGAACTCGGAACGGTCAAAAAAGAAGCCGCCCAGGTCGCAGCAGAGCTCCGCCCGGGGCGGGCCAAAGCGCAGGCCGCGGGTCAAAGCGGCAAAGCCTTCCTCCTCCCGGCCCAGCCGCCGGAGGCACGCCGCCAGATCCCGGCAGGCCTCGATCTCATTTTCCACCCAGCCCTTTCCGGAATCCAGAAATTTCTCCAATACCCCGACGGCCTCCTCGTCTCTGCCATGGGCGGCAAGCTCTCTGGCATAGTAAAATTGCTCCCGGGGTGCAAGCTCTCCCTTTTCCCGAAGCAGGCCCTCCAAAATGCGCAGGTTTCTGTCCGGGTCGCCGGGGCCGGTTTTCCGGTGGGAAACCGCCGCCTCGCTGTACACGAGATTTCCCGCCGGAGCAATGGCCTCGTGGATCGCGCCCTGCCAGAGAAAGCCCGCCTCCCTCCGGATCAGCCGCTCCCGGTAGTAGGTGAAGCAGGGGCTGCCGGTTTCGTCAAAGGCGGTGTGATACCGCAGCAGCACCATGTCCGTATCGGGAGAAAGCTCTTCCTTTAAGCGGCGGAGCGTTTCCCTGTCCTCCGGCTCGATCACATCGTCAGCGTCCAGCCACATGCAGTATTGCATGGAGGCCTTGGAAAAAGAGAAATTCCGGGCGGCGGCAAAATCATCTTCCCAGGAGAAATCGTACACCTTTTCCGTATAGCTTCGGGCAATTTCCTTCGTGCGGTCTGTGCTGCCCGTATCCACAAGGATGATCTCATTCACCAGCTCCCGAACAGAATCCAAACAGCGGGGCAGATGCTTTTCTTCATTTTTCACGATCATACATAAGCTGACAGTGACCATAAACGCTTCCCTCTTTCGTATAGATTAAGTACAGCGCGGCCAAGCGGCCGCGCCTTTTTTCTTCCGTTTGTTTTACTAGGCGATCACGAGGGAAACGTCGTCCAGATCCAGGCTTTGCTCGCCATTTGCTGTTACCTTGAACTGCACCCGCAAGGTGACGGCATCATCGGGCGCTGCCGCAGAAACGCTTCGATAGTAGGCGTAATTTCTGTTGTCCGTGGGAATATCCTGCTGCCGCACTGTAATGGTAAGGCCGGGCGTGGCTTCCTCCTTATCGTTGTAGAAGGTGAGGGTGGCGGTAAGGCCTACTTGAGCGCCCTCGCCCCGGGCAAAGAAGGAAAGCCCGTAGAAGCAGCCGCCGGTAATATCAATATCCTGGGTGAGCACCGCGCCGTTTTCTAAATTGACGGCGGAGTTTCCGGAGTGTACCCGGCCCTGCTGCGTCACCTTGGAGCTGAGAGACGCGTTGTTCATAGTCCAGCCGGTGGGCACGCTGCCTGTGAAGGCTTCCATACCGCCGTTCACCGCCAGCTCGCCCCGGGAGCGGCAGGGACAGGTGCAAACGCCCATGTCGCCCTTGGGGCCAGTGGCGCCCGTGTCGCCCTTGGGGCCAGTGGAGCCTGTGTCGCCCTTGGGGCCGGTAGTGCCCGTGTCGCCCTTGGGGCCAGTGGCGCCTGTGTCACCCTTGGGGCCGGTAGCGCCCATGTCGCCCTTGGGGCCGGTAGCGCCCGTATCGCCCTTGGGACCCGGTACAGGACAGAATCGAGGACAAGGACAAGGGCAGGGACGGCGGCATTCGTCGTCAAAGGGTTCGGCGGGATCTCCGCATCCGCTGCCATGATAAATCTTCATAGAGCAAGAATCTCCTTTCAACCTGTTTCGCATGGTGGAGAGCAAAGGTCTCCACAGTCCAGCATATGCGGACAGGCTGGAAAAGTGAAAGCCAGCCGGGGGAACCGGCTGGCTTTTGAAAAAATTTTGAGATTTTACCACTTTTTATTGGAACTGAGAATTGTAAAGCCCGGCGTAAAAGCCGTTTTTCGCCATCAGCGCCTGGTGATTCCCCTGCTCCACAATATCGCCGTTTCGCACCACAAGGATGTGGTCGGCGTTTTGAATGGTGGAAAGCCGGTGGGCGATGACAAAGCAGGTCTTGTCCTTCATCAGCTCCCGCATGGCGGCCTGGATCCGCATTTCCGTGCGGGTGTCCACGTTGGAGGTGGCCTCGTCCAAAATCAGCATTTTCGCGTCCAGCAGCATGGCTCTGGCAATGGTCAAAAGCTGCTTTTGGCCCTGGGAAATATTCATGCCGTTTTCATCCAGGATCGTGTCATAGCCCTGGGGCAGGCTCATGATATAGCGGTGGATATGGGCGGCCTTGGCGGCGGCCTCCACATCCTCCCGGCGGGCGTCCTTTTTTCCATAGGCAAGGTTTTCAAAAATGGTGCCGGTGAAAAGCCAGGTGTCCTGCAATACCATGGCATAGGAAAGCCGCAGGCTCTTTCGGGTGAGGTTCCGAATTTCCTTCCCATCCAGAGAGATGGAGCCGGAATCCGGGTCGTAAAACCGCATCAGGAGATTGATCAGGGTGGTCTTTCCCGCCCCGGTAGGCCCTACAATGGCGATGAGGCCGCCGGGCGGCGCGTGAAGGCTCAAATCGTGAATAATGGTTTTGTCCTGCACATAGCCGAATTTCACATGCTCCATGGAAACATCGCCTATTACCTGGGAAAGGGACTCCGCGTTGGGGGCGTCGGCGGGCTCCGGCTCCTCGTCGATCAGCCGGAACACCCGCTCCGCCGCGGCGCAGGCGGACTGCAATTCGCTGACGATATTGGCGATCTCGTTTATCGGCCCGGAAAACTTCCGGGAATACAGCACGAAGGAGGAAAGGCTGCCGATGGTGATGCGCTCCCAAAGGAACAGGATGGCCCCCAGAATGCTGACAAAGGCCAGGGAAAGGTTGTTTATCAGGTTCACAGAGGGGCCCATCATGCCGCCGTAATAGTCGGCATTGTAGTAGGCGTCCACCGCCTCCTTGTTCCGCTTGTCAAACCGGGAGATCATCACTTCCTCCCGGTGGTAGGCCTTTGTGGTCTTTTGCCCGGAGATCACCTCTTCCACAAAGCCATTGAGCTCTCCCAGCATCATGGAACGCTTGCGAAACAGCGGGCGCACCCGCTTTGTCATATACCGGGTAAACAGGATCGACATGGGGATCGTCACGGCAAACACCAGCACCAGGAGAGGAGAGATGGCGATCATCATAAAGAGAGACCCCAGCACGGTGATGACGCTGGCGGCGATCTGCAGCAGATCGTTGGAAAGAGAGGCGTTTACCGTATCGATATCATAGGAAATGCGGCTGACAATATCCCCGGTCTGGTGGGTGTCAAAATAGCCTACCGGCAGCTCGGTGAGCCGGTCAAATACCTGCTTTCGCATTTGATAGACGATCTTCTGGCTCAAATGGATCATCAAAATGGAAAGGAGATAGGAAAGGGCGGAGGACAGCGCGTAAAAGCCGATCATCAGCGCGCAGAACAGAAACACAGCGGGAAAATCGGCTTCCCCCGGCCCCATGCCGATGGCGTCGATGGCCCGCCCGGAGAGATAGGGGCCTAATAGCGCCAGCAGATTGCTGGACACGGTAAGCAGCAGGGCAGAAAGCGCCATCCATTTGTGGGCGTAAATATAGGTCCAAAGGCGCAGCAGCACCTTTTTGCGGTCTTTTGGCTTTTCGGAAAGGCCTCTGGGGCCCTTTCCGCCTCCCGGTCCTCTCGGCGGCATTACGCTCCCTCCTTTGCCATCTGGATCTTCGCGATCTCCTGATAGATCTCACAGGAATCCATCAGCTCCTGATGGGAACCATAGCCCAGGGCCTTTCCCTCCTCCAGAACCAGGATGTGGTCGGCATGGAGAATGGAGCTGACCCGCTGGGCCACGATCACGGTGGTGACGTTTCCGTATTCCTCCCGCAGGGCTTTTCTGAGGGCGGCGTCTGTTTTGTAGTCCAGCGCGGAGGAGGAATCGTCTAGGATCAGGATCTCAGGGTTCCCGGCCAAAGCTCTGGCAATGAGCAGCCGCTGCTTCTGCCCGCCGCTTAAATTGGTGCCCTTGGCGGTGAGCATGTGCTGAAAGCCCTCGGGCAGGGCGGAGATAAATTCCATGGCCTGGGCGCAGCGGGCGGCCTTTTCGATCTGCTCCCGGGGCAGGCCCCGCCCAAAATCGATGTTTTCGTAAATGGTATCGGCGAACAGCACATCGTTTTGAAAGGTCACGCCGAATTTGGTGTGCAGCTCCTCCGGCGGAATGGAAAATACCGGGCGGCCATGAATGGAAACAAGGCCGCTATCCGGGTCGTACAGCCGCATCAGCAGCGCCGCCAGGGTGGATTTTCCGCTGCCGGTGGCCCCGATGACCCCCAGGGTCTCCCCGGGCTTTAGGGCAAAGCTGATATCCTCCACGCTGGGCTCCTTTTTGGCATAGGAGAAGGTCACGTGCTGAAATTCTACATGGTATTCCGTTTCCGCTTGCTCCGCCGGAGCGGTGGTCAGATCCTCCGGGGTTTCCAGCACCTCGGCAATGCGGTTCCCGGAGGCGATCCCCTTGGAGCCCATCACAAAAATACGGGTAATGCCCATCATGGCGTTTAAAATGATGGTGAAATAGGTGAGAAAAGCAATAATTTTTCCCGGCTGGGTCAGCCCGGCATTTACCCGGAAAGCGCCCACCAAAATCACAGCGGTAAGCCCGATATTCAAAAAGAGGTTAACCAAAGGATTGGTAAGCGCCATGGTGACGCCGGCCTTTTTCTCCTGTTCCACCACAGCTTCATTCACACCGGCAAAGCGTTCCTTCTCATAGTCTGTTTTAGAAAGTGCCTTAATGACCCGAATACCGGAGATGTTTTCCCGCACCGTGCGCACCATGGAATCCACCTTTTTCTGCAATTCCTGATAGAGGGGGATCCCCTTTTTGGATACGCCCAGCATCAGCCCGCCTAAAAAGGGCAGGGTGCAGATCAGCACCAGCGCCAGCACGGGATCCAGCGTCAGCGTAATGAGAATGCCGCCCAGAAGCAGGATGGGAGCGCGCACCCCCATGCGCTGAAACATGCCGATCATCTGGTGCACGTTGTAGGTGTCGCTGGTCAGGCGGGATTCCAGGGAGGGAATGGAATAGGCGTCCACCTGGGCGCAGGAGAGCAGGGAGATCTTCGTAAAAAGATCGTGCCGGATGGTTTCGGTGGTGTGCTGGGCCACCCAGGCCGCCATGCGGTTGGCAACGATATTGGTGATCCAGGCCAAAAGCGAAGCCAGCACCATGCCGCCGCCCCACAGGGCGATCAGCCCCATATCCTTTTGGGGCACCACCTCGTCGATAATGCGGGAAAGCATCCAGGGCAGCAGCAGGTCCATGACAGAGCCGGTAAATTTAATGGCAAGCCCCAGGCTCATCCTGGGAATAAAAGGCTCTAAGTATCGCAGAAGCATTTTCATGTATGGTATTTTCCCACCTTCCGCACTCTACTTTATCACAAATTAGTTGTAGATGCAACTATTTTTTAAAAACTCCCGTGTTTTGCCCTAAAAAGAGAAGAGATAAGGAAAAATTTTTCAGAAAGGTTGCGCAAAGGAAAAAAGAATTGTACAATAGATTCAAACAAAAATATTGATTTGGGGCTCTCGCTGCGCTTTGCCGGAGCGGGGGCGCTTCCCCGAAAGAAAGGCGGAAAAACGATGGCAAGAAAATTCATCTGCACAAAAACGGAACCGGTGGTACAGACAAAAGCCGGGAAGCTTCGGGGCTTTCAGCTGGACAGCACCTACATCTTTCAGGGCGTGGAATACGCCTGGGCGGATCGTTTTCAGCCGCCTCAGCCGGTAAAGCCCTGGGAGGGCGTGAAGGACGCCCTTTCCTATGGCTTTGTCTGCCCGCTGCTGCACCAGGAAACGCCCAACGGCGAGGTGCTGGTGCCCCACCGCTACTGGCCCATGGATGAGCATTGCCAGAACCTGAATATCTGGACCCAGTCCCTTGACCCGGGCGCAAAAAGGCCTGTGCTGGTCTGGCTCCACGGCGGCGGGTTCTCCGCTGGCTCCGCCATTGAGCATATCGCCTACGACGGAGAAAACATGAGCCGCCGGGGGAACGTGGTGGTGGTCTCCGTCAACCACCGGCTGAACCTGTTGGGATATCTGGATATGGAGCCCTTTGGAGAGAAATACAAAAATTCCTGCAACGCCGGAAACGCCGACCTGGTGGCCGCTTTGCGGTGGATCCGGGAGAATATCGAGAGCTTCGGCGGCGACCCCGGAAACGTCACTCTGTTCGGGCAGTCCGGCGGCGGCATGAAGGTGTGGACCCTGATGCAGACCCCCTCGGCGGACGGCCTGTTCCACAAGGGCATTGTGCAGAGCGGGGTGATCGAGGGCTTTGGAGACGAGCAGAAGCCGGACGGCAGGAAGATCGTTTCCGCCATGCTCCGGGAACTGGGCCTGACGGAAGCGGACGCCGCCCAGCTGGAAACACTGCCCTATGCCCGCCTGGCGGAGGCCTATGAAAAGGTGGCGCCCGACCTGCAAAGGCAGGGGATCTATGTGGGAAACACTCCCGCCCCCAACGATTTTTATGTGGGAGACCCCCGGACCGTGGGCTTTACCGAGCACGCCAAAACCATTCCCGTCATGGTGGGCACGGTGTTTGGAGAATTTGCCTTTGCCCCGGGTATCCCCACCCGAAACGACCTGACGGAGGAGGAAAAGACGGCGCTGGTGGAAAAGAAGTACGGCGAGGGAAGCGGAGAGCTGATCCGGCTGTTCCGCGAGGCCTGGCCGGAGAAGGATCTCACCGCCCTGCTCACTCTGGATTCCCTGTTCCGCGGGCCTTCCCGTGATTTTATCGAGAAAAAGGCCGCCCACCGTGAAAGCCCCACCTATTCCTACCTCTTCGCCTACGAGCCCCTCTACGACGGCGGAAAAACGGCCTGGCACTGCGCGGAGATCCCCTTTGTATTCCACAACACCTCTCTCACTCCCGTGTTCAACGAGCCCGGAGTGACTGACAGGCTGGAGGACCAGATGTGCGACGCGTGGATCGCCTTTGCCGAAACCGGCGCTCCCGGCTGTCCCGCCTTGCCGGATTGGCCCGCCTGTGAGCCGGGCAAAGAGCGGGTCATGGTATTCGACCGGGAATGCAGCCTGCGGGAAAATTTCGACCGGGAGCTGATCGAGCTTCACAAAAAGCTGGCTCCATTCTTCCTGTTCGCGGCGGAGGACGAACCCATCCAGCACTGAGTCCGGGGAGAAAGGCACTGGACTTTTTGGGAAATTGGTGTATAATAGACGCTGGATTCTAGATGCTGGATGCTGGAAAGGACAAAAAACCCACGGTCGGGTGAAGCGGAATTCTTTGATACAAAGCTGCTTCACGAGTGCCCACCGCAGGTGTGGTATCATATTCGCAAAGGGCGGCGGATACTATAAATTAGCTCACTAACAGAAAGGCAAAAACTCTTGCCTCCCCTGAGAAGGGGAAACGTTGCACTCTGAGCAACGTTCGGTGGCACGGCGAAGCCGTGACGAAAGGGTTTCAGTTAGCCACGTAGAACCCCTCAGTCAGCCTATTGGCTGACAGCTCCCCTTTCAGGGGTGAGCGCGTGCCGGTGGCACGCTGGTGCGAACCGACCGAGCCGACAGGTGAGAAGCCAAGAAGTGAGCGGTAAACTATATGTGCACTGTATCAAGGCGGGAGGCCGCCGGGGCCTTCTTTAACGGAAGGATAAAATATTCCACTAACAGGAGAAAAGGATGTGGTCACAGCTATGGCCAAGCGGTTATTGTGTTTATTGGCAGCTCTGTGCCTGGCTCTGCCGGCTTTTTCCGGCTGCGGCGGCAAAGACGAGAAAAAGGGAAGCTCCTCCGCACCCGGGGCTTCCTCCCAGGTGGTTCGCGCTACCCCGTCTCCGGTTCCGGTGCAGATGGCAAAGGCGGTGCGGGTCAAGGCGGACGATGGCCTGAACATTCGCTCCGCTCCTTCTACAGATGGGGATATCCTGGGCTTGGCGGAAAATAACAGCCTGCTTCCCCTGCTGGTGGATAAGGCTTCAGAGGGCTGGTATCAGGTGGAATATGAGGGGAAAACTGCTTATGTATCCGCTGAATTTGCGGAGATAAAAGAGATTACCCTGAATGAATACAATAAGCTCAGAACCGGCAATACGAGCTCTTCCCAAAATTCTTCCGAGCCTGTGGATGATGATCCGGGCCGGAAACAGGTGTCTTCGACGTCTTCCGGCCTGTCTTCTCAGACCCCCTCCGCCACGCAGGAGCCTGTAAAGAAACCCAATGATGAGGATGGCGAATAAGGGAGCTTGTGCTTCTGACGGAAAAAAGCGGTTGAAGCGTTTTTGAGAGCTGCCTTTCAGGCAGACCGAAGCAAAGCGTTCTGCGGATACCCCATTTTCGGGTTTTAAGAATAGAGGCTCTTTACAGAAAAAGTTTCAAAAAATTTTTGCAGGGCCGGAGCGGTTTTTCCGTCTTCGGCCCTTTCTTGGTCTGGTTGTGGAAAGAAAGGAGAAGCTTGTGAATATTTTGATTATAGGCGGCGGTCAGCTGGGAAGAAAGACCGCGGAGATTTTGGATGCGGCCGGCCACACGGTAGAGGTGCTGGACGAAAGCGGGGACAATCTGCCCCTGCTCAGCCCGGATTTCGGCGGCGTGACCTCCGTGGGCTTCCCGCTGGATATCAAAAACCTGCGGGAAACCGGCATTGAAGGCTGTGACGCGGTGGCGGTGGTCACGGCGGACGACAATTTGAACATCACCGTGGGGCAGATCGTCAAGGACTTTTTCGGGGTCTCCAAGGTGATCGCCAGAATTTCCGACCCCCAGCGGGAAACCGTGTTTGAAAGCTTCGGCCTGCAGACCGTATGCCCCACCAATATGGCCGGGGAAAAGCTGGCGGCGGCGCTGACCAGCCCCTGGCAGGACAAGCAGCTCACCTTCGGCACGGCCACCGTGTCCCTTCAGGTGCGGAAGGTGGAAAAAAAGCTGTTTGGACGAACCACTGCGGAATTGGAAGTTCAGCCCGGTGAGGGCGTGTTCGGCGTGGTAAAGGAAGACGGCTCGTTTTTCTTGCTGGAGCACGGCGCGCAGCTTCCTCTGGATGCCGGAGATTCTGTGGTTTACAGCCGAAAAATCGATTGATACCCGGCGGCTGGGCGAAAACAGGAAAGGAGCCTCCTTATGAGAATGGTCGTAATGGGCGGGGGAAAGATCGGCTGGAATTTAGCCCGCGCCCTGCTGGAAAAAAGATATGAGGTCAGCGTGATCGAAAAGGACAAGGTCCGCTGTCAAAAGCTGGCGGATGATCTGGACGCCACCATCTGCCGGGGGGACGGCACGAATATTTCCGTTCTGGAAACGGCGGGCACCATGGAAGCCGACTGCTTTATGGCGGTAACGGGAGCGGATCAGGATAATCTGGTGGCTGCTCAGCTGGCCAGAAGATATTTCCGAACGAAAAAGGTGATTGCCAGGGTAAACGACCCTCGAAATATTGATACCTTTCGGCTGCTGGGGATCGATAACATCGTCTGCAGCGCGGAGATCCTGACCAGAATGATCGAGCAGGAGGCCGACCAGGCTCACATGCATTTGATCGCTACTTTGAATCAGGGAAAGGCCGGGATCTGCTCCATCACTCTGCCGGAAAACTCCGCTTTGGATGGAATTGCCCTGCGGGATATCAAATTCCCCGCGGGTTCCCTGGTGATCTCTCTCATCAGAAGCGGAGAACTTACGATCCCCAACGGCTCTACCGTGCTGCACAAAGGAGATGAACTGGTGGCCGTTGCCGGAGAAAAAGTGCAAAAAGCTTTGGTGAAAACACTTTCGGCGGAAAAGTAAGGCCGCCTTCTGTGCCGCGGCTTGTGCGGTTTCCGGCGGCTGTGTAAGAGTTCTCTTAAGACTTTGAGGAAATTTTCCGGCGATTAGCCGGTTCTTCAAAAAATTCAAAAAATAGTAATAATTCCTACTTTACAAAGTGAAAAGCCTGTGCTATACTGAGCCTCGTAAGATAAAAAGTCTGGCGGGAAGGAGGGATGGCCATGGCAAGGCGGGAAAATTTCAGCCAGAAAAGGGTGGCGATCCTGAACGCACTGCGCGGAACCACGGTACATCCTACCGCTGAATGGGTCTATACCGCCCTGCAGCCCCAATACCCCGATTTGAGCCTGGGTACGGTGTACCGAAACCTGAAGCGCTTCTGCGCTGAGGGAAGGGCGGTCAGCGTTGGGGTCATAAACGGCCAGGAGCATTTTGACGGCACGGTCGTTCCCCATGCGCATTTTGTCTGTACGAAATGCGGGGCTGTGCTGGATGTGCAGAAGGATTTCTTCGGCCCGGAAAAGCTGCGGCAGTTGTCACAGCACACGGGGCAGAGGATAGAAAGCGCCAGCGTGACCTTTCAGGGCGTTTGCGAAAGCTGTCAGAAACATGAGTTAGGCGAAACGCAGGCCGGAATTCCGGCCCAATAAAAATATTTGGAGGTAATTTGCTATGAAAAAGTTTGTCTGCACCATTTGCGGCTATGTGTATGAAGGGGACGCCGCCCCGGAGAAGTGCCCTGTCTGCGGCGCCGCTGCGGAAAAGTTCCAGGAGCAGTCCGGCGATATGAGCTGGGCTGCCGAGCATGTGGTGGGCGTTGCCAAGGGCGTGGATGAGAAGATCCTGCAGGGTCTCCGCGAGAACTTCCAGGGCGAGTGCACCGAGGTTGGCATGTACCTGGCCATGGCCCGTGTGGCCCATCGCGAGGGTTACCCCGAGATCGGCCTGTACTGGGAGAAGGCAGCTTTCGAAGAGGCCGAGCACGCCGCCAAATTCGCCGAGCTCCTGGGCGAGGTGGTCACCGATTCCACCAAGAAGAATCTGGAAATGCGCGTAGAGGCCGAAAACGGCGCCACCATGGGCAAAACCGAGCTGGCAAAGCTGGCCAAGGCCCAGAACCTGGACGCCATTCACGACACCGTCCATGAGATGGCTCGCGACGAGGCCCGCCACGGCAAGGCGTTCAAGGGTCTGCTGGAGCGGTATTTTAAGTAAGCCGTGACCACGGTATGCATCGATCCGGGCGTTTGCGGCTTTCAGGCCAAGGTCACTGCCCGGTCAGAGGATCAGCAGGAGGTCACTCTGCAGGTATTGAGCGGCTGTAAGGCCGTTCAGGAAATGATGGACGCTTTGGGAAATACCTTTGATGCGTACGAGCTGTGCCTGGGAAAGCCCGGCACAGGCCCGCTTTATGAGTACGCGGCAGAGCATTTTCCCGGCCACGCCAGCTGCCCTGTGCTTGCGGGCATTACCAAGTGTGTGGAAGCAGAATGCGGCCTGGCTCTCAAGCGCAACGCCTCCATCCAATTCGTGGAGGAGTAAAAATTTACAAAAAACAGAGAGGAACGGGAGACCGGTCCTCTCTGTTTTCGTTTTCCTCTTTTCTTGTTCTGTTCTTGTGGCACAAAGCGGTAACCGTTCCTGTGGAAACAAAATTGAGAGAGATATCCGGGCGCATAAGCGAAAGCTGCGCTATGCTCCGCATGGTCGAGGCAACCGGCAGGAAATATCGCTGTCAAAAGGCAATATGGATCTTCCATTGGGAAATTATTTTGAGGATGACAAACGGAAGCTTTTCTGATACAATATTTACAACACCTTATTTCATATGGTTTGCGGAAGGAGAAGGAGAAATATGAAGCTGAGGCAAAGATTCTGCGCGGCGGCGCTGCTGCTGGTTTTTCTTGCGGCGGTACCCAGCGCCGCGTATGGAGAGGCGGCGCCCAGGGGCACGGAGGCGAAGCTGGAGGTCTATACCGAAGCGACAAAGCCCAACGCCGATACCTCGGGGGATGGAAGCCGCGAAAACCCCTATAACCGGTTTGAAGACGCCGTTGCCAATGTGGCGGACGGCGGTACCATCTACATTCTCGGTTCCGGCGCTTTTATCAATGTTCGCGAGGAAGCGGGGGTAAGCCCCTATGTTGTGGGAAAAAATGTAACGGTGCGTCCTGCGGGAAGCGGCCAGGCCACATTGACCACTCGTGCCGCCGGCCTTGTACTGGGCGGCGATGTGACCTTTGAAAATATCACGTTTGGATTTGTCAATAAATACCACAGCGGTATTTTTGCCAACGGTCATAACCTTATTCTGAAAAATGCTGCGCGGTCAAGCGGTACCCGCCTTGTTCATGTGTTCGCGGGCGGGCTGAAAAGGCCCAATGGAACATGGATGGGCGCTGCACCTGTAAGCGGAGGCTCGGTTACGATTTCCGGTGAGCAAACTCATCTGGGGGATATCTATGCCGGGGGGTTGAATGCCGGTCAGGAAGGCAATGTGGTTCTCGATATCACCGGCGCAAAGAACATTGTGATCGGCAATGTATACGCCTGCGGCGCGGATGAGCCCGATTTGAGCCAGGATAATATGTTTGATATCAACGAACCGCCGGATCCTCAGTATAATCTCAGCTTTCCCGTAGGCGGAGAGACCAGGGTGAAGCTTGCGAATGCTTCTGTGCGGGAAGTTGTGGGGCTTGGAGCGGTTGGCGGAACCTCCGTCACATTTTCCACGGAATTCCTCGATTCCTACCTTTCTCTGCGT
The DNA here is from genome assembly GCA_021771115.1 of Bacillota bacterium. Lineage (GTDB taxonomy): Bacteria > Bacillota > Clostridia > Oscillospirales > Acutalibacteraceae > Acutalibacter. The sequence continues at coordinate 19,749 of JAETPP010000024.1, forward strand.
GGGATCAGGAACCTTGCCGTAACAGCGGGCGCCCTGGAGCCCCAGACGCTTACAAGCGGAAATGGTGGTGCGGGCTTTGGTGAGATTTCGATCAGCGAAGGCGCGGTGCTGAACGTTGCCGGCAATGAAGAGCCGATCGTTACGGAGAAATTTTACGGCGGCGGCAAGCTTATCCTCGGAAGCACGGAGAAGCTTACCGTTACGAAGGAGCTGACAGGAACCACCGCCTTTGAAACCCCAGGCGGATACGGCGGACATTCCGGCCGTGTGCAAACAGAGCATGTTTATATCGAAGGGCCGGAAAGCAGCACAGGATCCTTTACTTTTGTTCCGGATTTTTCTCAGGTGGGCTACGCTATGGCGAGCGAGCTTTCCGGCGGCAAAAAGCTTTGGAGCATCCACGGCGAAGAAGCTTCTGTGCCGTACCTTACCAAGCTGGAATGCGCTTTTCCCGAACAGACCGTTCACCAGAGCGATCTGACCAGCGGAACATCTTTTACTATGGTTGTGCAAAGCGAGTCCGATGGGTTTCCGGTATTTGCTTTTAAAATGAAGCTGGATGGCAAAGAGCAAGAGCTTAAGGCCGATTTAGACTATAATTCCGCTGACGCGGAGGAAGCAAATGTCAGTGTCTTTATGGTTCCCAAATTGGACAGTGCCGAGGAATATGAGCTTTGCGTCGAATCCCTCGATCCGTTTGGCAAAGCCAAGAGCGGGCTATACGAGATCACGGTTTCGGCGCCTTCAAAGGACGGTGTGCTGTCGGCCGTGGTGCGGCTGACCGTGCTTTCTGATTCGGGGTCCTCCGAAGGCGGATCGGGAGAGGACGGTTCCGGCGGAGATAACACCGGCGGAGATAACACAGGCGGAGATAACACCGGCGGAGATAACACCGGTGGAGATAACACAGGCGGAGATAACACAGGTGGAGATAACACAGGCGGAGGAAATACAGGCGGCACCGGCGGCTCCACCGGAGGGTCTTCCGGGCAGCCTGATGTTCCCGCTGTTCCTTCTGACCCGGAGCTTCCTCCGGCGTCTCAGATGTTTATCGATGTAAAGGCCGGAAGCTGGTATGAAAGCTCTGTGACCTTTACGGCACATCGCGGGCTTTTTGTAGGCGTGGGCAACAATCGGTTCGATCCTTCCGGAAAAACCAGCAGGGCCATGGTGATGACCGTGATCGCCAAAATGGCCGGGCAAAATGTTCACAACTATGACGAAGCCGTGAAATGGGCTGTCAGCGCCGGCGTTTCCGATGGCACCAACCGCCATAAGAACGTTACCCGGGAGCAGCTGGTCGCCATGCTCTACCGCTATGCCGGTTCGCCCGAGGCGGCAAATGATGCCGGACTGGAGGCTTTCACCGACCGCGGGCAGATTTCCCGCTGGGCGGAAGAAGCCATGAAGTGGGCGGTGTCCACAGGCCTCTTAAAAGGCCAGGGCAACGGGCGTCTTACACCCCTCGCCACCGCCACCCGTGCCGAGACCGCCGCGATCATCGAGCGGTTCGTAAAGCTCAGGGAGCAATAATGCTTTAAGGCATAAATTGTAGATTGTAAGAAAGAAGCCCCGGCGCATTGCGCCGGGGCTTCTCTGTGATGGTATCGTTTGAAACGAAAAGATTTTTTCCTCTCAGACAGAAGCTATTCTGAAATTTTGTAGGTAAAGCGATTCTTCCGTTTCATGTAATTCAAAAAGCTATCATACCCGCTGCGGGGATGATAGCTTGGTACGGACTCAGAATATACTCAGATACAATCTTTCACTCAGCTTTTCCAAAAGCCGTATCCCCGCCACGCTGTTGCCTTTACGATCCAGAGCCGGGGAATAGATGCCAATGCCCATACGGGTAGGGACCACAGCCATAATGCCGCCAGATACTCCGCTCTTGGCGGGAATGCCCACCCGTATGGCAAACTCGCCGGAGCCATCATACATGCCGCAAGTCATAAGGACTGCGTTTACGTATCGTGCCAGAGGCGCGGGGAAAACGCGCTGGTCAGAATCGGGCAGCTTCCCCCGATTTGCCAGCACTGCCCCCATATGGGCCAGTCCCCGGCAGTCCACTTGGATGGAGCAGGCTTGAAAGTAGCAATCCAGCACCTCCTCCACATCGTCCTCCAGGATGCCATAGGACTTGAGCAAATAGGCCAGTGCTCGGTTCTTGCTGCCATGGTTCTTCTCCGAGAGGTAGACCGCTTGGTCGATCTTCACCTCCGGGTCTCCCACCAGCTGACCTGTCAGATCCAGCAGCCGCTGGAAACGTTCTTTATAGCTGCCGCCATGGATCAGGGTGCACATAACAATAGCTCCCATATTGACCATTGGGTTGATATGCCGGCTGTCCAAGGTGTGTTCGCCTGCATTGATGGCGTCAAAGGGCTTCCCAGTGGCCTCAACTCCCACCTTGCTCTGTACTTTCTCAGCTCCATTGTCCAGCAGAGCCTGCAGCAGCAGGATGGGCTTCACCATGCTTTGCAGGGTAAAGCTCTGGCGGCAGTCTCCTGCCCAGCTGTGCTTTCCCTCACTGCCAATGACATAGATGCCGAAAGCGTCAGGATCCTTTTTTGCCAGCTCCGGAATATAGTCCGCCGTTTTGCCCAAGCTGGTATAGGGACGGCATTCCTCTAATAACTGTTCCAGCAATTCTTCCATAGTAATCCCGCCTTTCTGCAGAGCCAATGGATTTTTAACACAGCAATTCTATCACATCAAATTACCCGGTGCAAGAATCCCGGCAAAATTTTGCCCAAGCCGATATGGGAAAGCACGTACCTGGAAACCCGCGGAAATTCCGGAAAAAATCACCTGTTATGGTCCAAACCCAAGGGATTAAGATTGTAACAGGTGATTCAAATGGGATTCTGCCATAAAAATGATATTTTCAGCGCGAGCTGCGCAGTAAAAACATAGAAAAAACCTGCGGTTCGCGACTTGCTGAAGGCTCAGTGCAAAAGCACTGAGCCTTCTTCGCAGGTCTGGCTGAGCTGGCGGCCTAAAAGATTTCTGCGCTGCGCTCCGGAATCTTTTTCGTATTTTGAAATTGGGTTCGAATCGCGCAACACAATAAAAAATCAGAGCACCGACTCTTCGAGTCGATTCTCCGATTTTTGGCTGGGCTGGCGGGATTCGACCAGCCGCTATGCGGCTGCTGGCTCGCCGACCGCAATCCTGCGGATTGCAGTACCCGTCTCGCCGCTCTTCGCTAAAAACATGCCACCGGCATGTTTTCTTCACACTCAGACCCTCTCGGGTTCGAATCGCGCAACACAATAAAAAATCAGAGCACCGACTCTTCGAGTCGATTCTCCGATTTTTGGCTGGGCTGGCGGGATTCGACCAGCCG
>JAETPP010000025.1 GCA_021771115.1 Bacillota bacterium
CATACATTGCCCGGCCCAGACTTCCGAAATTTGGGAAAAGGCGGCCGTACCTATTGCAGTTTGTCTATGAAAAAACAAACAGGAGAAACCTTCGGCTGCCATATCGAGGAAAACCGCGTCTGCATCGGCGAGGTGTGGTACTATGGCGATCCGGCCTTTTTTCAAAAGCTGCTGGAACTGGTGAACTGACCGTAAAAAGGAGAGGACTGCTATGACAAATCGAAAAAACAGGAAAGCGTGTCTTCTTTTCTCTCTTTCCATCGTTCTTCTTTTTGCGGTTGGGCTCTCCTTATTTGTCTGTACCGGCGCCCCTTTACCACAGGAGCCGCCCTTGGAACCGGGACAGCTGTTCCGCTTTCGTAAAGAAGCAGTGGTGGGCTTTACCTTAAAGGACGGCGCTTCCGGCACAAGAGAGCTTACCGGGGAGGAGCTTGCAAAAGCGCTGTCCTGTCTGGAAAGCTTTCGGTATCAGTCCGTGGTTTATGAAGAACCGGTAGGGGGAAAGCCGGACTGCGCCTTTTTCCTGCAAAGCGTTTCCGAAAGAGTTGCTCCCGCCTATTCCGCAGTATTTACCTTTCGGGGAAACGGGATTCGGATAGGCAGTTACTGGTACCTGAGCGAGCAGGATTCTTTACGGGAGCTGATGGAGCTGCTGTAAGGACCGGAAAGGAACAAGCTGATGAAATTTCCTGAAAACCGAAAAAAACGGCTGCTTTTTCCCCTCTGCTTTCTTTTGGCGCTGGCAGCGGTATCCCTGGTGATCTCCGGCTGTGTCCGGCTGTGGAACAAAAGCCAAATGGAGCCCGGCCAAATATTCCGCCTTTCCCGGAACACGGTTTCTACCATAGAGCTTGTGGAGCACCGAAGCGGAAAAAAGACAGTCGTTCAAGATGAGAAAACGCTGGATTGGGCCATAGAAGCTCTCAATGCTTACAGGTATTCCTACGTCTTTCGCTTTGACGAAGAACGGACAGACCCGAAGGGCGGCTTTACGCTCCGCATCCATAACGGTTGGCGGTGGGAGAGCTATATTTTCGCCAAGGAAGGCTTCTTGATTGATGGGCTCTGGTACGGAGGAGACAGCATCACGCTTTCCGAGCTCAGCAATCTTTTGACTTCTTAAGAGCTTCCCAAAATTTCCCGTTCCGTAAGTGTTTTTCTCTGCCGCGTTGTATAAACATTGCAGGGATCATTTTCCAAGCAGGAGGAACCAGTATGGAAGAGCAGACGGCAAAGAAAACTGAAAAAAAGCGGGCGTCGCCGCTTTTCCTGCTGGCGATCGTTCTGATTTTGGTTTCTTCCGTGCTGGGAAGGCTTATCTACGTAAAATATGTGCTTCCCCGGCCGGTGGAGTTTACTACCTTTTCTCCCTTTGAAAGAAGGATCTTTGATCTGGACGCTGAAAAAATAGAAACCATTCTCATTGGATATCCCAAGAAGAATTGTGATCGTCCAAATACTGAAGACAACAGATCATGTTATGAGAAGAAAGAAAACGGCGAGGAAATTCGAGAGCTGATAGCCTATATGAATGAATTCCGATATTGGATCGCGGTTCCCGGCCCGGACTATCGAAACATTGGGAAGGGCTGCCATCCCTTTTCCAATATTTGGATCGAGACCCAAGACGGGAAAAGACTGCATTGCCAGATCGAACAGAACCGTATCTGGATCGGCGAGGTATGGTACTATGGCGATCCGGCTTATTTCCAAAAGCTGATGGTGTGGGGGAAAGAGTAGAGAAAAAGGAGAGGGAATTCCCTCTCCTTTTTTCGGTGATAACGGAGGAAAAGTCGTTCACTGACCCAAGGCCTGCCAACGGAAAAAACGATAAATTATTGTTTAGCGTTCACTCTTGGCCCCCCTGAAAGGGGGGCTGTCACGGCGAAGCCGTGACTGGAGGGTTCCGTGCGGCAAGCTGGAACCCCTCCGCCATGCTTTCGCATGGCCCTCCTCCCCTTTCAGGGGAGGCAAGGGTTTTGTGCTGTTTGTTAGCCCGCCAAATTCCAATTCATCGCTCTGTTTCTACCTGCCATTGCAAAGCTTTGCCGCCTGTTACCCAGTCTCTAACCTCTAGCATGGCAGGCGCAGGATCTTCCAGGCTCGATTTCCCGCAGGATCGGTTTTTCGGTTTTGCAGCGTTCCATGCACTCCGGGCAGCGGGTGTGAAAGGGGCAGCCGGAGGGCGGGTCGGCGGGGCTGGGGGGATCTCCGGAGAGAAGGGCCAGCTCCCCTTCCCCCTCTGCCGCCAGGGCCGCGGAAAAGAGGGCCTTGGTATACGGATGCAGGGGGTTCCGGGAAAGAGCGCCGCTTTCTCCTAATTCCACCAGATTTCCCAGGTACATCACGCCGATGCGGTCGGACAAATAGGAGACCACGTGCAGGTCGTGGGAAATAAACAGGTAGGTAAGCCCCAGGGCCTCCCGCAGCTCGGACAACAGGTTCAGCACCTGGGCCTGCACGGAAACATCCAGGGCGGAAACCGGCTCATCGCACACCATGAAATCCGGCTCTAAAATCAGGGCCAGGGCGATGGCCACCCGCTGGCGCTGCCCGCCGGAAAGTTCATCCGGAAAGCGCCGCAGATAGCTTTCCTCCAGCCCCACGGCCCGCAGCATGCGCACGGCTTTTTCCCGCCGTTCCTCCCGGCTGCCGCCCAGCTTGTGGATCTTCAGGGGCTCCTCCAAAAGCCATCCCACCGTTTTCGTCGTATCAATGGAGGAATAGGGGTCCTGAAAGACGATCTGCATGCGGCGGCACAGCTCCCGGAACCGCTTTTTGGAAGGATGGGTCACATCCTCCCCCTCCAGCCGGATCTCTCCGGCGGTGGGCTCCAATAAATGCACCAGCATTTGCCCCAGGGTGGACTTTCCGCAGCCTGATTCCCCCACCAGGCCGAAGATCTCTCCCTTATATATTTCCAGGCTCAGGTCGGACACCGCCAGGACCCGGTCCTTCCCCTGCCGGAATTCTTTGGTCAGGCCGCTGACGCTCAGCAAAGGCTGCCGGTTTTCTGTATTCACAGTCCCCATTCCTCCTTTGCGTCGATACAAAGGGCCATGTGCCCGTTTTGCTCCATTTTTGGGGGCGTTCCGGCTTCACACTGGGGCCTTCTCCGCTCACAGCGGTTATAAAAGGGGCACCCTTCGCCGCTGCGCTCCTCCAGGGGCGGCACCGTGCCGGGGATCGGCCTCAGCTTTTCTCCCCGCTTCCCCAGGGAGGGAAGGGACGCCACCAGCCCCTTGGTGTAGGGGTGGATCGGCCGGGAAAGCACCTCGTCTACCGGGCCGCTTTCCACCACCTGCCCGGCATACAGGATATACACCCGGCTGCACATGCGCCGGATCACCCCCAGGTCGTGGGAGATCAGCAGCACCGCCGCGCCCATTTCCCGGTTCATATTCCGGATCACCTCTAAGATCTGGGCCTGTATGGTCACATCCAGGGCCGTGGTGGGCTCGTCCGCAAGAAGCAGCGCGGGGCGGTTTAAGAGGGCCATGGCGATCATCACCCGCTGGCGCATTCCGCCGGAAAGCCGGTGGGGATATTCCCCATAAAGCCGCTGTACATCCGGCAGACCCACCTGCTCCATCATGGAAAGGGCCTTTTCCTTGGCCTCCTGCTTGGAAGCCCCATGCACCCGGGCGGCCTCGGCGATCTGACTGCCCACCTTCATCAAAGGGTTCAGGGCCGTCATGGGCTCCTGAAAGATCATGGAAAGCTCTTTTCCGCGCAGGCGGCTTCGCTGCTCTTCGTTAAGGCTCAAAAGCTCCGTGCCCTGAAACCGTATTTTCCCGTGAGATATTTTAGCGCCTTCCGGCTGGAGGCCGGCGATCGTCAGGGCGGTCACGGTTTTGCCGCAGCCGGATTCTCCCACCAGCCCCACCAGCTCTCCCGCTTCTATTTGAAGGCTCACTTCCTTCACGGCGGGGAAAACACCGCCGGAGCGCCCCGCCGGAAATTCCACCGTCAGCTTTTCCACCGCAAGCACAGGGGGCTTGCTAAGCACCGGAGGTTTTCTAGTCATGGCCGATCACCTCCTGCAGGCCGTCGCCCATCAGGTTAAAGCCCATCACCAAAAGGGTGATGGCGGCGGCCGGCACCAGCACGTACCACCCAGCCTGAAGAATGCTGCCCTGAGCCTCGCTGAGCATTTTCCCAAAGCTGGGCGTGGGAGGCTGAATGCCCAGCCCCAGATAGCTGAGCCCCGCCTCGCTCATCACCGCCCCGGCAAAGCTTAAGGAGCAGGTGACGATCAGGTCCGGCGCCACATGGGGCAGGATGTGCCGGAACAAGATCCTGCCGTCTCCCGCGCCCCGCACTCTGGCGGCCTTTACGAATTCCGCCTCCCGGTATTTGAGAAAGCCGCTGCGGGTGATCCTTGCAAACCTGGGAATGGCCATGATCCCCAGGGCCAGCGCCATATTCCCAAGGCCCACGCCGAACACGGCAATGAGCATCAAGGCCAGCAGCACGCCGGGGAAAGCCATCTGCACATCGATCAGCTTCATGACGACCTCGTCCAGCCTGCCCCCGTAATAGCCGGAGAGCATGCCGATCAGGCCGCCGGTCACAAAGCCCGCGGCCACCGCCAGCGCGCCGATTAAAAAGGAATAGCGGGCGCCCTCCATCATTCTGCTTAAAATATCCCGCCCGAACTGGTCTGTTCCCAAGGGATGGGCGGGGGAAAAAAACTGCAATTTATTTCCCAGCTCCATGGCGTCCGGATCATAGGGCATCCAGAAAAAACCCGCCAGCATCAAAAGGAGCATCAGGGCTACCATGCAGGCTCCGGCAACAAAGCTCTTTCTGCGCCAGCACTGTTTCCAGATCTCGGAAAATCTCAAAAGCCCTCCCTCCTTTTCATTTCAGCCGAATGCGGGGGTCGATCACTGAATAGAGCAGATCCACCACAAAATTGCACACCACCACGATCCCCGCCAGGTACAGCACCAGCCCCTGAATGAGCGGCAGGTCCCTGGTGGCGATGGAGGTGGAGATGAGCCTGCCGATACCGGGCAGGGAAAACACGTTTTCAATGATGATGCTGCCCCCCAGCACATCGGTGACGATCATGCCGAAGATGGTAAGCACCGGGATCAGGGAATTGCGCAGCACATGGCCCCACATGACCCTGCGGGGGGCCGCTCCCTTGCTTTTGGCGGTGCGCACATAGTCTTCCCCCTCCTGCTGGGAAACGCTGGCCCGCACATAGCGGATGAGCACGGCGGAGGAGCCGAAGGAGAGGGCAATGGCGGGAAGCAGCAGGCTTTTCAAACATTTTATGGGTCCCTCTGACCAAGGCGTAAAGCCCAGGGAGGGCAGCCATTTCAGCTGGACGGAGAAGATCTCGATCAGAACGATGCTCATACAGAAGGCCGGCACGGAAAGCCCCAGCTGAGAGAGAAAGGTAACAGGGGCGGCATACAGCTTTTTTCCGTGGCGGGCCAGCCAAAGCCCTGTTGGAATGCCGATCAGCGCCGTTAAGACAAGAGAAAACACCGCCAGGGAAACCGTGGCGGAAAGGCCGCCGGAAATGAGCTTCAGGACCGGCTGCCGGTACTGATAGGAGGTGCCCAGGTCTCCCCGCAGCACGCCGCCCGCCCAGCTCAAAAAGCGCTGGGGAAGGGGCAGATCGGCGCCGATCTCTTTTCGCAGCTGCTCGATCTGCGCGGGGTCGGCATCCACGCCCAGAATGGCCGTGGCCGGGTCGCCGGGGAGGATCTGAAACACGGCGAAGGTGACAAGAGACACCAAGAGCAGGGTCACGAGAAACCCCGCGGTCTTTCGGGCATAATACGCCATGCTGGGACCCCCCTTTAGTAGTTAGATGTTAGTAATTAGTTGTTAGATAAGGGCGAAGGGCGTGTTAGGGCTTATTCATAGTACAGTGTGCTGAAATCGTAGAAGGTTACGGGATAGAAGGTGAAGCCCTTCAGGTCCTTGCGGCAGGCCACGATCAGGTTGGGGTCTGTCAGGTAGACAGCTGCCGCTTCCTCTGTCAGAATTTCCTGGCAGCGCTTGTATTCCTCTACCCGCTTTTCCTGGTCCAGCTCTACCCTGGCCTGGGAGATCAGCCCATCGTACTCTTCATTTGCAAAATGGAAGAAATTGCTGGCGTAGGTGCTTTCGTACCGGCCCAGCACGGAATCCGGGTCCAGCTTCCCGCTGAGGCCCACAATGGTGGACTGGTAATTCGCGTTCTTGTACACATCCTCCAGCCAGCTGGCCCACTCGATCAGCTCGATCTTGGCGTCGATCCCCACGGCGGCAAGCTGCTGGGCGATGACCTGGGCGGTGTCGATATGCTTCTGGTAATTGGCGGGTACGGTGATGGACATAAAGAATCCGTTCTCAAGCCCCGCTTCCTTCAAAAGGGCCTTTGCCTGCTCTACATTGTATTCGTAGGCCCCTTCCAGATCGCTGTTGTAATAAGCCCCCATCACAGGGCTGAAATTACTGGGAAGGGCGGTGGCATACCCGCCGAACACGCCGTCCACGATCTCCTGCCGGTTTATGGCGTAGCTCACGGCCTTGCGCACCCGCACATCGTCAAAGGGGGCCACCTCATGGTTCAGAAACAGGCTTTGTACCATGTTTTGCGGGGAATTGTAAATATCGAATTCCTCCTCCAGCACCTTGGCGTCTTCCGCATCGAGAATGGCGGCAATATCCAGCTGGCCGGAGCGCAGGGCGGAAACCACGGCGGCGGTATCGTCCATGATATAGACCTCCACCCTGTCGACCTTCGCCATTCTGCCGGGGGCGTCTCCCTCGCCCTTGTCGTAATATTCCTCGTTCTTTTCCAGCACAATCCGCTGGGAGGGGGTGTATTCCACAAAGCGGAAGGGCCCGGTCCCCACAGGGTTTATGGACTGTTCCTCATAGCCCTCCGGCAGCACCGCCATCACGGTCAGGGAGAGAAAAGCCGCGGAGGGAGCACTCAAATGCGCTACAAAGGTGAATTCATCCGGCGCTTCGATGCTTTCGATCATGCTGAATTTCTTGGTGAGAGGCTCTCCCCCGGAAAGGCCTGTGAGCTGGTTGTAGCTGTACAGCACATCGGCGGAGGTGAGCTTTTTTCCGTTGTGAAAGGTCACGTCCTTCCGCAGGTGAAAGGTATAGGTTTTTCCGTCTCCGCTGATCTCCCAGCTTTCCGCCAGGCCGGGGATAATGTTTCCGGCGCTGTCATACAGGCAGAGGCCTTCAAATACATTGTGAAAAATGGCCTCCGTGTCCGAGGCGGCGGACTGCCAGGGATCCAGGCTGTCGGGGTCCGCGGTGGTATTGATGCGCACCACCTTGGGCTCCGCCGGTTTTCCGGAAGAAGTTTCCCCGGTCTCAGAAGAAGCGCAGCCAGTCAGGGAAACGGCAAGCGCCAGGGTCAAAAGGCCGCAGAGAATGCGGCGCAGATTTTTTGAAAAAGCTTTCATCGTTTGAAGCTCCTTTCTTCCTCTATCTTATCAATTCCCAGCCGAACGGCACAAATTCCGGCGATGGATCTTCCAACGCTCTCCGCGCGGCCGCGGCAAAGCTTTTCTGCACCTGATAGCGTGTTTTTTGAGCGGTTTCCTTCATTATAAGCGGATTCCTCCAAAAAGAAAAGTAAATTTTTGTAAAATCTCTTTTTGTTAGCGAGATGCGGCTTTGCGAAGCTGCAAAAAAGCGGAGCGGCCCCGTTTGGAGCGCCCCGTTCTGTCATTTGATCCACCCGCCAATCGGAATTTTCCGCCTTCAGTTCCTTTACGGCCCTACCGGCGGCTTCCTGCCGGGAACCGCACAGCACTGCAGCGGCCCCGTTTTTCGATACTCCCTGCCAATGGCGAAGCCGACGCCCCGGCTTTCCCCGGTAACGATAGTCCTTTTACAGCATAAAAATTTCTCCCAGCTCGCCGGTGGGCGATGCTTTGTGAAAGAGATCACACACCGGCTGCAAAAATCTATCGATTTTTCAAAATCAAAGGGAAGCGATAAATTATTGTTTGGCACCTACCCTTGGCTCCCCTGAAAGGGGAGCTGTCAGCCGAAGGCTGACTGAGGGGTTCCGTGTGGCGAGCTGGAACCCCTCCGCCATGCTATCGCATGGCCCTCCTCCCCTTTCAGGGGAGGCAAGGGTTCTCTGCTATTCGTTAGTACGCTAAATTCCAATTTACCTGCTCTTCCTTTTCACCGTCCAGCATCCAGAATCCAGCATCTAAAACCCTGCCTCCGGCGACAGCCGAATATCCTCCTTCGGCACCTTATCCCAGGAGAAAAGGGGGATCAGCTCTTTCGGGGCAGCCGCTTCCGGCCTGTCCAGAAGCCCGGCAAGAAAGGCGAGCCTGCCGGTGATATCCTCTCCGGAAAGGCCTTTTTCCCGCAAAGCGTCCAGGCTGATATCCCGGTCCCGTTTGGAAAGCCTGCGCCCGTCCGGCCCCAGAAGCAGGGGCGTGTGGGCAAATTCCGGCACGGGAAAGCCGAAAAGCCGGTAGAGATAGATCTGCCGGGGCGTGGAGGAAAGCAGGTCTCTTCCCCGCACCACCTCTGTGACCCCCATGGCGGCATCGTCTGCCACCACCGCCAGCTGATAGGCAAAGGCGCCGTCGGAGCGCCGGAGAATGAAATCTCCGCAGTCCCGCTCCAGATTTTGGCTGATTTTCCCGTAGTGGCCGTCCGGAAAGCAGATCGTTTCCTTCGGCACTTTCAGCCGCAGGGCAGGGGAACGGCGTTCTGAAAGCTCTTTTACTTCCGCCGCCGAAAGCTTCCGGCATTTCCCGGAATAGACCGCTTCTCCATCGGAGGCGTGCGGGGCATTGGCGGCATGGAGCTCCGCCCGGCTGCAAAAACAGGGGTACAAAAGCTCCCTCTCTGCCAGCTGGGCCAGCAGCTCTTCATAATATTCTCCTCGGTTAGCCTGAAAATACCCGGGGCCACCTGCTCTGCCGCCTTCGTCCCAGGTAAGCCCCAAAAAGGCCAGATCCTGTTCCGCCTGCTCCGCGTATTCCGGACGGCTGCGCTCCCGGTCCAGGTCCTCGATGCGCAGGAGGATCTCTCCCCCCTTGGACTTTGCGGAAAGCCAGGCAAGCAGGGAGCAGAACAGATTTCCCAGATGCAGCCTGCCGCTGGGGGAAGGGGCGAACCGCCCGATCGTCTTCTGCTCCATCAGCTCTCCGGAAGGACCGGCAGGCCGGAAAGATACCGGCGGGCCATATCCAGCGCCTGAGAAGCGGCGCAGTGGCGGTGCCATTCCCGGCTTTTGGTTCGCCCAATGGGAGAACGCTTTGCCACCCAGGTGGTTTTTCCATCGCTCAAAGCGATATAGATCAGCCCCACCGGCTTTTCCGGCGTGCCGCCGTCCGGCCCGGCGATGCCGGTGATCCCGATCCCCAGGTCGCTGCCGGAGCGCTTTACTATGCCCTCCGCCATGGCCCGGGCTGTTTCCTCGCTGACGGCCCCGTGGGCCTTTAAGACCTCATGGGGCACAAACAGCAGGGCTTCCTTGGCTTCATTGGCATAGGTGACGCAGCCCATATGGAACACGGAGGAGGAGCCGGGAATATCGGTGATCCGCTTGGAGAGCAGGCCGCCGGTACAGGATTCCGCCGTGGCAAGGGTCTTCCCCTGCTCGTTCAGAAGCTTTACCACCAATTCCTCCAGGGATTCGATATCCACGCTGTACACATAGTCTCCCAAACGGGCCTTGATCTCCTCGATCAGGGGGCCGCACAGCCCGTCCGCCGTCTTTTCATCCTTTGCCTTGGCGGTCACCCGCAAAAAGCATTCCCCTTCCTTGGCATAGGGCGCAAGGGTGGGATTTTCCCCGTTCATCTTATCGTCCATCAGCTGGGCCACCGGGGCTTCTCCCCTGCCGTAAATATGAACGTTGTGGGAAACGATCACCGCCTCCTGCCCCTGCTTTAAATAGGGGACGGCGTAATTTTTCAGCATGGGTGCAAGCTCTGAGGGCGGGCCGGGCAGCATGATGACTGTACAGCCATTTTCCGCGGAAAACGCACAGCCGGGAGCGGTGCCGTTGTCGTTTTGCAGCACATAACACCCCTCCGGCAGCCAGGCCTGCTTTGCCTGATTCTCACTGACGCGGCTTTCGTTAAAGTAATTCTCGATCCGCCGAAGGCTGTCCTCGTGAAGCACCAGCTTCTTTCCGGCGGCGGCAGCCGTGGTCTCCTTGGTGAGGTCATCGGTGGTGGGCCCCAGCCCCCCTGTCATGATCAGCAGGTCGCTGCGGGAAATGGCGGTCTCCACCGCCTCTCGCAGCCGTTCCGGGTTATCTCCTACCACAGAGGAATGAAGCAAATTAATCCCCAGGGCGGAAAGCTCCCTGGCCACAATGGCAGCGTCGGTATTCACCACCTGCCCTAAAAGCAGCTCTGTTCCCACTGAAATGATTTCCGCGTTCATGCTTTTTCCTTCTTTCTGAAATATTCCAGGCAGCGCGTTTAAGCGATGCTCCAGGTGCCGCCGTCTTTTCCCGCTGTGATCACGGTATTGAAGAATGCCGTCATGGCGTTTACCATGTGGGCCACATCCGCCTTTCCCGCCGTTTCATAGGGCGAGTGCATGGCAAGCTGGGGCAGGCCGATATCCACGGTGGGAATGGAGACCTGGGCGCCGGAAATCAGGCCCAGGGTGCCCCCGCCGGGGTTTGAGGAATGGTTGTAAAATTCCTGGGTAGGCACATCTGCCTTTTCGCAGATCCGGCGGAAGATCCCCGCCGTCACGCTGTCTGTGGCGTAGTGGGAGCTGTGCTTGATTACGATCCCCTCGTTCAAATAGCACCGGCTGGTGGGGTCCGCCTTCTCGGGATAGTTGGGGTGCACCGCGTGGGCGTTGTCCGCCGAGAGCAGCATCCCGTTTTGAATGGCCAGCTGCCGCTGCTCCTCGTCCTTGCCCGCCGCCTTGCAGATGCGGGAGAGCACATCGGAAAGGAAGGTGGCTCCCGCGCCCTGGCGGGTCCTGCTGCCGGTTTCTTCGTTGTCAAAAACAGCGCAGACCGTACAGTTTTCCGGGTTTTCGCTTTGCAGAAGGGCGGTTACGGCGGAAAACGAGCATTCCAGATCATCCAGCTTCGGGGCGGCGATAAATTCCTCCGCCGCACCAAACACGGTACCTCTCGAACGGTGATAGAGGTACAGATCGTGGGAAAGAATGTCTTCCTTTTTCACCCCGGCCTGCTCTGCCAGCAGGGAAAGCAGGTCTGCCTCGCTGCTGCCCAGCAGAGGCAGAGTGTCCTTCTGGGGATCTGTTTTGGAACCGGAATTGGCCTCCCGATTCATGTGGATGGCCAGGCTGGGGATCAAAAGCAGGTCCCGCTTCAAATCCGTCAGCACAGATTTTACGCCCTCTTCGGTGCGCAGGGTAAGCCGCCCCGCCACAGAAAGGGGACGGTCCGCCCACAAATGCAGGGTCATGCCGCCGTACACCTCGGTATTCAGCTTCGCGTAGTGCTCCTCCACCTTCATTTCCGGGCTGCCCTTTACCTTAAAGCAGGGGGAATCCCCGTGAGGCGCGGCAATGGAAAAAGCGTGAAAGTCTTTTTTCGGGAACCGGAAGGCGATAACAGAGCTCATGCTCCGGGTAACAAAGTATCCTTTTCCGGGGGAAAGCTCCCAGGGCTCTGTTTCCGAAAGCTCGGCAAAGCCTGCCTTTGTGAGCAGCCCACGCACCGTTTCCACCGTGTGACAGGCAGTAGGGCTGCTTTCAATAAAATCAAACAGTCCGGTGATCAGTTTTTCCATGGTCATGACTCCTTTTCAATGATAGGGTAGAGGAGAAGGTGTAAGATAAAATGAGGAATGAGCAATGAAAGACTTTCCTGTCATTCGGAGCTCTCTTTGTCACTCTGAGCCCCCTCCTGTCATCCTGAACGAAGTGAAGGATCTCGCCCTTTTGCCCTTTACCCAGGGAATAAGGACGAGATCCTTCGTCACTTCGCTCCTCAGGATGACAGTGAGCTGGCCTGTCTCTTCTAACAACTAACTACTCACAACTAACAACTAAAGACCGAGATCCTTCGTCAGAAAGGCGCAAAGCGCCTTTTTTCCTCAGGATGACAGTGAGGTGGCCTGTCTCTTCTAACAACTAACTACTTACAACTAACAACTAAAGACCGAGCTCCTTCGTCAGGAAGGCGCGAAGCGCCTTTTTTCCTCAGGATGACAATAAAGCCGTTTTCTCCCCGATCTTCCGGTTGACCGCTTCCCGTGTTTCCAGGAGATACCGGGAATTCCGGGGGTATTCCGAGAAGGTGACGGTTTCAAATTCCTTTACCGTGTTTTCCACGGTTTCCCGGTCTGTCAGGGATTCCAGAAGCTCCAGGGCCCGCAGGTCCTGAAGGGCATGGTGGAATATTTTCAGCCGCAGGGAAGAAAGGGGCGTGCCATCCTCGCCGGGATAAACGGAAAAGGGATCTCCGCCGGGGAAGGCCCCGCCGCCGTCTGTCACGCGGAAGGGATCGATCCTGCTTTTGGATTCCTGAGAGTGCCAGAAATTATAGCCCCAGTGCAAAAAGCCCTTGATCCGGTATTTGTAAAGCTGCACGCCTAAGATCCTGTTGCGGTAGGAGGGCATGGCGAGGAATCGATTCCCTACCTTTACGCCCTGCACACAGCAATAGTAGGCCCACAGCTCCGGCACCTGCCGCTCCAGGAAGGGCTCGATGTGGTTTGTGGCCGCCACGGGCTGCTGTACCAGGCCCCGGTCATAAAATTCCGGATCGGAGAGGGCGTCTATCACCGGGCAGCCGCCCACAAGCTCCCGGATCATGGCTTTCGCCTGGCTGTAATGCTCCAGCGCGCCCTTGCCCGGTTCATCGGAGACATGGAAGAAAAGCCTGTCTCCCAGCCCCATGCTCCGGAAGAATTCGTTCACCGCAGACAGCATTTGACGCAGAAAAGCCATGTATTCCGGGGAATCGGCCGCTACATCCCAGCCGAAGATTCTCTTTTTCTTCCCCTCCACCGTGGCATAGACCGCCGGAGTACATTTTGCGCCCCACTGGGTAAACAGGTGGTTTATTTCAAAATGGGTGATGCCGCACTCCAGCGCCAGCTCCACAAAGCGCCGGAGCCGGGTCAGGTCGAACCGGTAGGAATCGCCCTGTTTTTCGATTTCCAAAAGCTGCACGCACAGGCGTTCCGTGCCGATGGCGGTATCCAGCGGCGGAGTGAGCACCGGGGTGAGCACCATGTTCATGCCCTCTTTTGCCGCCTCCCTTAAATACGCGCCGATGATCTCCCAGTGCCGCTCGGAGTACACCGGCACATGGTACTGCTCCGCCAGGCAGTCCACATGGAACCACTGGGTAAACAGCAGCTTCTGTTCCGGCAGCTTCGCGGGGATCACCGTGAGGGTAAAGGTACAGTCCGCCCGGCTCTCTTCTCCTTCTGCCGTAAAACGGATGGGGTATTCCCCGGCAGGGCAGTCCTCCGGCACGATAAGGTTGACCCACACCGTGGTATTCAGGGCGCTGTTTACTTCCAGGGTATTCTCCGGCAGGGGAGATAACACATCGGGGAACAGCCCGGAATCCAGCGTCAGATAATCTTCATCGTGGGCGTCCTCCTCCGGGTAGGCCGCAAGCTCACAGGGAACGGTTTTTACCTGAAAGACCTGCACCGCGTCCCCCAGCGGAGAAGAAACAGAGAAGCGGACCTCCTCCTTCCCCCAGCCTTCCTTCCGCAGAACGATCTGATAGGCAAATTCCTCTCCCCGCAAGGCGCTGGCGCGGCAATACTCCTCCGGCATTTCCCGCTTGCTGGGGAACACCTTCTCCAAGGAAGAGACCTGACGAATTTTGATGTTTTCCATAATAACTCCTCCAAATGTAGTTGTTAGTGGTTAGTTGTTAGTTATTAGTCGTTAGAAAGGGCTCCTTTCTCTAACAACTAATTACTTACGACTAACAACTAAACTGGTGAAAATCCGGCAGGTATTTGCTGCCCTGGGACTTTCGGGACTGCACAAAGCCGTCCAGGCCCAACTGGAACAGCTTGTCCTCCACTTTTTTGAGCTCCCGCGCGGTGATGGTCCTGGTAAGCTCCGGGAAACGCTCTCCCTCCGGAAATTCCTCCGGCGGGGTGTACTGCGCCATCAGGCTTACGGGGATCTCCGGAAATTCCCCGGCGATCCGCTCCAGCACGGCAATGGAATTTCCGGTGTGTCCCGGTAAAATCAGATGCCGGATCAGCACGCCCCGCTTCATCATTCCGTCTTCTCCATAGACGGGAGCGCCTGTCTGCCGCACCATTTCACGAACCGCAGCAAAGGCGGTTTCCGGGTAATCCGGAGCCTGAGAAAGAGCGGCGGCCAGCTCCGCTTCGGCATATTTGAGATCCGGCAGAAAAATATCCACCAGGCCTTCCAAAGCCCGCAGAGAATCCACCGTTTCATACCCGGAGGTATTATAGACCACCGGCACCGGCAGCGGGCGGTAAAGCAGAGCCTCCCGAACCAGGGGCAGAAAGTGGGTGGGCGTGACCAGGTTGATATTGTGGGCGCCCTGACCGATCAAATCGAAAAATACATCGCTCAGCTCGGCGGGAGAAAGTTCTTTTCCGGGCGGAGCCTTGCTTTTACTGATCTCCCGGTTCTGGCAGTACACGCAGCCCAGGGAGCAGCCGGTAAAAAAGACGGCGCCGGAGCCGTTTTTTCCGCTGATGGGCGGCTCCTCCCAAAGGTGCAGGGCCGCCCGGGCGATGCGCAGCGTAGCCCCACTTTTGCAAAAGCCTGTTTCGCCGTTTTCCCGCTTCGCCCCGCATTGCCGGGGGCAAACACGGCAGCCTTCCCCCATACCCGCCAACAGCCCAAGCTCTTCCTTTTCCATAATTACATCCCGCGTTTCTAAAAACAAATGAAAATTCAGCAGTGCATGTAGGGACCGCTCCCCCGAGCGGTCCGCCAAGTTTTGCAGGAGCCCCGCGGCCCGCTGAAGACATCGGGCCCTACACCCAGCTGCCGCCTTGCTTTTTTCTAAAAACTAACGCCTCACAACGAATAACTAAAAACCGAGATCCTTCACCGCCTGCGGCGGTTCAGGATGACAGAAAGAACGTCCTTTTCCAGCATCCAGCATCTAGCATCCAGCATCTACTAACCCCAGCATGGCGCAGTTGCTGCCCCGCTGGCCGCGGGTTTTCCGGTGGGAGAAAAGAAGGTCGCTCTCGCACATGGTGCAGACCTCCCCCACCGTGATGTGCTCCGGCAGGACCCCCGCCGCCAGCATAAAGCGGCGGTTGCATTCCCACAGATCCACATGGTATTTTCCGTTTGCCTCCGGGCCGGAAACAAAGTGCTCCGAACCGGGCAGCTTCAAAAACTCAGCGGCCACCGGCTCGTCTACCTCGAAGCAGTCCTTACAGATGGAAGGGCCGATGGCGGCCCGCAGCTCCTCCGGACGGGTGCCGAATTCCGCAGCCATT
The DNA here is from genome assembly GCA_021771115.1 of Bacillota bacterium. Classification (GTDB taxonomy): domain Bacteria; phylum Bacillota; class Clostridia; order Oscillospirales; family Acutalibacteraceae; genus Acutalibacter. The sequence continues at coordinate 15,417 of JAETPP010000025.1, forward strand.
CTTTCCGTCATCACCCTGGCCATGCCCGCCGCCGTTCCCCGCCAGCCCGCGTGGGCCAGCCCAATGGCGTGGTGGGCCTCGTCGATGAAATACAGGGGAACGCAGTCCGCGCAGTAGATCACCAGGGTAACGCCTGCTTCATCGGTACACAGGCCGTCTATGCTTTCCATATCCTTTTCTTTCCAGATCCCGATCCCCCGCTGCTCTTTTCCCACCCGGCGGATATTGACATGGTGGTCCTGGCTTCCGGCCACCAGCGATTCGCTGTCAAACCCGGCGGCCCGGCAGAAGATGCGGTAATTTTCCGCCACATTTTCCTCGCTGTCTCCCCTGCCGAAGCCCAGGTTCATGGCGGCAAATTCCCGCTCGCTTACGCCGCCCAGCCGGGTGGAAAACACAGCGTTTGCCGTCTTGCAGTCCGCTAAGCCGGGGAACCGCAGAACGCCGGTGTTTTCCATGAGATCCAGCCGCATTTTGCCAACGGGGCCGGGAGAAGCCTCCCGGGGCGTTTCGATCACAGGCAGGGGATATGTTTTTTTATTCACGGTAAGTCCCTCATATTTCTGTTTGATGGTGAGCCTTCCGGCAAAAAGATGACCGCAGGAGGTACAGCGGAATTCCGCCCGGAAGCCCTTGTTCTTCAGGGCCCAGCGGCTGGTGCGGGTACTTTCTCCCCCACAGCGCGGGCAGGGAAACCGCAGATGGTTTTTCTGCACAAGGGGGCTGTGAAGGTCGCAGACATAGGTAGTCTTAAAGGTGATCCGCCTGTAAAATTCATCATCGCAGGGATCCACAAAAGAAGGCAGCGTTTCCCGGCGGTACACCCGCCGCAAAATCTCCAGCGCCATCAGGCTGTCGTCCAGTGCCCGGTGATGCTCCATGCCGGAGATATCCAGGCCCAAAAGCTCCGCCGCCTTGGAAAGCCCCAGCTGCTCCGCCGTGCCCACCCCCAGCTGGATCTGGGCGTACCGCTGCAGATCGCAATACCGGAAGAGGAAGGGCACTTCCCCGCTGCCGCTGAAATAGCGGCAATTTTCGATCAGGGTCAAGATATCAGAGGTGCCCCAGGTCAGGATGGTACAGTCCCCGGCCCACTTTCGAAATTTGCTGACAGCCCCCATAAAGGTCATGCCGTCGGTGAGGGTATCGTCGGTAATGCTGGTCAAATTGGAAATGAGCGAGCTGATATGCTTCCCTACCTGGGGCTTTACAAAACAGGAAAAGGAGTCCTTCCGCTTCAGATCCGGCCCGCATTTTACCGCGCCGAATTCAATGATCTCATTGATATAGCCCTTAATTCGTCTGCTGTACGCCGCGTTCCATTCCAGATCGAGGATCACAAAATCCAAAGCAAAAGCCTCCTTTCGAATGCTGAGTGTTGGTGCGAAAGAATGGGAAATGAGAATTTGAAACAATGAGCAATGAGCAGTTATAGTGGTTTTGCTGCCGCAAAACAAAAAAGAAAAGCAGATAAATTGGAATTTTGCTAACTACCAAGTAGCAGAAAACCCTTGCCTCCCCTGAAAGGGGTGAGCACACCCCAGTGGGGCGTTGATGCGAACCGACCGAACCGACAGGTGAGACGGGGGACCATGCTTCGCATGGTGGAAGGGTTCCAGCTTGGTTGAAAATCGCAATAAGCTAGATTTTACGCACTTGCCGCCACGGAACCCCTCAGTCACGGCTTCGCCGTGACAGCCCCCCTTTCAGGGGGGCCAAGGGGTGAGTGCTAAGCCGCAATGTCTCCATCTACTCCCCGCCTGATATCCGCAAGCCGCTTTCTACTTTTTCTTGCTTGCCTGCTTCATGCGCAGTTCCTTCGAGAGAACGGTTTTGCGCATCCGCACGCTTTGCGGAGTGACCTCCACCAGTTCATCCTCGGCGATGAATTCCAGGCACTGCTCCAGGCTCAGCACGGAATGGGGCGTGAGCTTTAAAGCCTCGTCCGCGCCGGAGGAGCGGGTATTGGTGGCGTGTTTTTTCTTGCACACATTTACGGTGATATCCTCGTTTTTGGGGTTTGAGCCTACGATCATCCCCTCATAGACCTCCACGCCGGGCCCAATAAACATACGCCCGCGCTCCTGGGCATAGAACAGGCCGTACGCAGTGGATTCCCCTGTTTCATGGGCGATGATGGAGCCCTGGGTGCGCTGCTGGATATCGCCCTTATAGGGCTCGTAGCTGTCAAACACATGGTTCATAATGCCGTTGCCGTTGGTATCGGTCAAAAACTCTGAGCGGTAGCCCATCAGGCCCCTGGCCGGGATCTTAAATTCCAGGTGGGTGGAGCCGGAATCCCGGCTGCCCATATTGAGAAGCTCCGCTTTCCGGGAGCCGATTTTTTCCATGACCGCGCCCACGTAATTATCAGGCACCTCGATCATTAAAAGCTCCATGGGCTCCAGGCGCTGACCGTCCTTTTCCTTATAGATCACGTTGGGCGGGGACACCTGAAATTCATAGCCCTGCCGGCGCATCTGCTCGATCAAAATGGAAAGGTGCAGCTCTCCTCTGCCGGAAACCTTGAAGGAGTCGGTGGAATCCGTTTCCTCCACCCGCATGGCCACATTGGTTTCCACCTCTTTAAAGAGCCTGTCCCGCAGGTTTCGGGAGGTCACATACTTTCCTTCCCGTCCGGCAAAGGGGGAATTGTTCACCATGAACAGCATGGAAACCGTGGGCTCATCGATCTTCACAAAGGGCAGGGGCTCCACACAGTCCACCGCGCAGGCGGTCTGTCCGATATTCAAATCGGCAATACCGGAAACGGCAATGATATCCCCAAGCTCCGCGGACTGGGCCTCCACTCGCTTCAGGCCCTCAAACTGATACAGCTTTGTGACCTTGGCGTTTTTGCGCACATCCTCCGCACCGCCGCAGATGGTAACAGTCTCACCCACCTTGACGCTGCCCCGCTCTACCCGGCCGATGCCGATCCGGCCCACATAGTCGTCGTAGTCGATATTGGAGAACAGCACCTGGGTGGGGCCTTCCAGATCTCCCTGGGGAGCCGGCACCTCGTTTAAGATCATTTCAAACAAAGGGGTCATATCCGTGCCGGGCTTTTCCGGGTCCAGCGTGGCGTAGCCGTCTCTGGCAGAGGCGTATACCACCGGAAAATCCAGCTGGTCGTCGTTGGCGCCCAGCTCGATAAAGAGATCCAGCACCTCATCCACCACCTCGGCCGGGCGCGCGCCGGGACGGTCTATTTTATTCAGCACCACCACAGGCTTTTTCCCCAGCCCCAGGGCCTTTTTCAGCACAAAGCGGGTTTGGGGCATGCAGCCTTCAAAGGCGTCTACCAGAAGGAGCACGCCGTCCACCATCATCAGCACACGCTCCACCTCGCCGCCGAAATCGGCATGACCGGGGGTATCCACAATATTGATCTTGGTATCCTGATACATCACAGCGGTATTTTTGGAGAGGATGGTGATCCCTCTCTCCCGCTCCAGGTCGCCGGAATCCATGACGCGCTCCGCCACGGCCTCGTTGGCCCGAAACACTCCGCTCTGCCGTAAAAGCTGATCCACCAGGGTGGTCTTTCCGTGGTCTACATGGGCGATGATCGCCACATTTCTCAAATTTTCTCTGCTTCCCATTCTGACACGTTCCTTTCCTGTTACGCTTCCTGTCAGCGTGAGCTTCCGGCCGCACTGCCCGGCCATTACGGCCTCCTTGCTATAGGCCGTTTCCCCCTCACGCTTCCTCTTTACTATTCAGTATCCCGTAATCAGCGCTTAGTATAGCACAAAACAACGCAAAAGAAAAGTTTTCCCGGATACTTCCGGGAAAACTTTTCAAATTCCTGCAGGCCGCCTTTCTTTTGCGGAAATTTCTTTATGAGTGGGGCAAAAAATTCTATATCGGAAATTCGGAACCTGCAGAAAGGAAGTAGAGACTAAAACGACACAACTTTATGGAAGCACTGAATAAATCTGGTGTGCATATCGCGCAGTCAGATTTTTCGTCAGAGTGTACAGGCGATTGGCAAGCGAAATCTGTGCGCTATGAGGGAAAAGATGCAAGCGAGATGTGCATAAAGCCGTTAGGCGTGATTTAATCAGTGCTTCCTTATAGCTTTCTTGCGCAAAAGCTCTTTTCCTCACGGCTTTGCCGTAGCGCCTCGCTCCTTGAGGGAAACTTTTTCGACAGTCTGGAGTCTCTCTTTATGTACAGTCAAAAGCATAGCTTCGTTTGACAAGGGCAGACACGGTTTTGCAGGGCGGTAGGTATCCCCGGCCGACGTTAGAACTCCGTCTCGTTCACCTTGCCCGGGAACACCTCCTGCTCCCGCAAAACTCCTTCGGACCCCAGAGGGGCTCAAAAGGTGTGATGGCAATGGCTGCAAAACGCTGCCAGCGCGCCCTTTGAGCCCCTCTGGGGCGTGTTTCCCCGAGTCCCGCGAAGCTAGACAGACCCCTTTGCTTCCCGCCGGTTTTTTCTGAAAAACCGGCTCCGGAGAAATCTTAAAATTTTTTCACCTTAAAAATTTTTGGGCTTCTTTGTCAAGCAAAGATATTAGTGTTAAACTATGCTTCTGAAACATAAATGTCCTCGCTGGTCTGCTGGCTCTGAGAAAGAATGCACAATAGTTCTTTCTTTTCCGGACTGTCCGGCATCTTTTCAGCCACCTCCAATGCATCTGTAACGGCGTTAAAAACTGTGTAATACATTTTGTCATAGCTCATATTACGGCCATTCTCCTTTCTTCTCCGAAAGGTGGAAGAATTTGCAAAACTTCAAATTAAAAACCATGAAGTAAAAACAAAAAATTTAAAAATCGCTTTGCTGTGATTTTTGGAATTAACTTGTTTTTATCCTTACCCAATTCGCCGCATGATTTCTGAAGATTTTGCACATATTAACCACCGTATACGGGTACTACATCTTTCTTCATACTAATCGCATAATGGAGAAAAAGCAAGAAAAACCGCTCGACAACAGGTGCGCAAATATGATAAAGTATGACAAACTCTGGCAAACAATGGCAGCAAAAGACATTTCTGAATACCATTTGTACGCTCATTGCAACATGAGCAGAGGTCAAATTTACCGGCTTCGCCACAATATGAACGTAGAAGTCAACACCATCGATAAGCTCTGTAATATTCTGAGATGCAATGTTTCCGATATCATGGAGCATATTCCGGATGACAACAGATTTTAGCTTCTAGGTTTCTCAAAAGAGAGGATAGCCTTTTGCAGCCATCTTTTCACAAATCCGTTCTGTTTGCCTTGAAAGCACAGGCTACAGGACAAAAAGCGCGGCCGCTTTATGCTGACCGCAAATTTGGTATGCCCGCCCGGAGGGAGGCTCCTTTTAGTTGTTAGTCTTTAGTCGTTAGTTGTTAGAAAAGGACAGACGACTCTCCTCTGTCATCCTTCGTCAGGAAGACGCAAGGCGTCTTTTGTGTTCCCTCAGGATGACAGTGAGGGTAGTTATGCGGTAAATTGGAATTTAGCATGTTAGTAATTAGCTGTTAGTTGTTAGTTGTTAGAGAAGAACAAGGACTCCAGCCTGTCATCTCTGAACAAAAGCAAAGCAAGCTTTGCTTTCAGTGAAGGATCTCGTTCTTTTTCCCTTTTACCCGGGAAGGAAGGCCGAGATCCTTCGTCCGGAAGACGCAAAGCGTCTTTTATGTTCCCTCAGGATGACAGGTGAGCACGCTCCAGTGGAGCGTTGACGCGAACTGACCGAGCCGACAGGCGAGACCCATACGATAGCATGACGGAAGGGATTCGGCTTACGCAGGAAGCGACATAGAACCGGTAGCCTCCGATCCCCTCAGTCAGCCTTCGGCTGACAGCTCCCCTTGCTTGCAAGGGGTGAGCGCGTGTCAGTGGAACGCGCTCACCGTGTACAAGCGAACAGGCGCAGCAAGCGTGACTTTTTTCGGAGAGGGGGAAGCTGTCCGGTGGACAGCGTTCTGACCCGACCGAGCCGACAGGCGAGAGACGGAAATCCGAACGGTGAAGCCGCATTTTTCGCAAAAAAATGCAGATTGTGAAGTGAAATATCCTTTGGATGTGAAATAATGATCTGCAATCATTGTGAAATTTTCCGCTTACGCGGAAAGTGAAATGAAATAAATCCACCCACGCCCGCAAGGCATTTCACACGCCGCAGGCGTATTTCACTTGCAAAGCAAATTTCACAAATCCTCTGCGGGATTTATTTCGTTGAAAAGGAACACCCTTTGTCTAGCAGACAAAGGGTGTTCCTTTTCTGGCGCGCTCGACTGGATTCGAACCAGCGGCCCTTAGAGTCGGAGTCTAATACTCTATCCAACTGAGCTACGAGCGCAAATATGATAATCCGCAAAATGCGGTTTATCTCGTTCGGATTTGAAAATACTGCTTATTTAGTCTATCCCAATCAAGGGGCGAAACATGTCGAATCCTGGCGAAGAAAAAACTTTTCCCTTCGCCAAGATCACATCTTACATTATTGCTTCTTCTCTTTTTCTCTTGCCTGCCGGGCCGCCTGACGCTCCCGCTCTACATGAGCTTCCAATTTCTCCAAAACATCCTCCGGCTCAATGCCGTTTGCCCGAAGGAACAGCACCAGAGAACGTTCCATAGGCAACAGCTCTCCAACCTTCTGCGGATTTCTGGAAGCGGTACGGGAGGTGCGGCGACGCCGGCCGGCAGAATCATACAGCGCTTCCTTTACCGAAATATCCTTCTCGTAAAACATCGAGACGGGGATACTATAATATTGGGCCAGCTTTCCCAAAACGGCGGGATCCGGCCGGGTAGTGCCTATTTCGTAATACGAATAAGTAGAGCGGCTGACATTCAGCGCCCTTGCGATATCCTCCTGCTTAAAGCCAAAGGACAGCCGCAGTTCACGCAGTCTGTTTCCTAAAAAATGCTCTTCCTCAAAAGATAAAAATTCCATAATCTAAGCTTCCTCCCTGCAATGATCGGAAGTTCAGCCTGCTTTGGCTGCTCTTCCCAATCAGTATTCCCGAAAGCGGCATGCTTTAGTATAAAGCACTTTCGACAAAATTTCCATAGATTTGACACAAATCGCCATTTTGTGTGAATAAAAATCTAAAACATGAGAACGGTTCTTAATATTAGGCTGAATTTTCCTATGCATTTTGCCCTTTTTTCACAAAAATATCCCCTTATAATAGCTTATCAAAAGCGTGAAAATCGTGGGTAAAAAATTTCCCCAACCGCGGTATGCGATACAGTTTGTACCCGATTTACCGCTCTACTGCAGATAAAAGAAGGACAGGCCAGGGAAAATAGAAAAATGGAATTCAAGATGGCGGCCGTTTCACAAAAAACACAATGACGCAGCCCTTTCTGCTTGCTATTATACTATATATTTTCCCCCCAGCCAATACCGCAGAATGCATAAATTTGCAGGGATAAGTTTTCTCATAAAAGGCTTCCCCGATTCTTCCGATTTTGTAGGTGTTACAATGATATGTGACAAGAGAGGATAAAAAAAGGTAGCGAATAGGAAGAAACCGTGCTAAGGTAGAGTTGACGAGACCGAACCGAAAGCAGGTGAACCTATT
>JAETPP010000257.1 GCA_021771115.1 Bacillota bacterium
TCTTTGTAAAGCTGCTTGGAGCAGACGGTATCGCCGGGGTAGCTGTCAAGGAAAGCCTGTATCATACCGGCCTTGGTGTCCTCCGGCATGAAGTCCCGCTGGTGTTCCTTTAAATGGCGCACCATTTCCGGGCTGAATGTCAGCTTCCACCTGCCGCTTTTGTAAATCTCCATCGCTTCCGCCCATACCTGATTCAGATAGGCTCTGGAAGCGGCTTCGTCCTCTAAGATGTGTGTTTCCGCCTGTTCCGGGCATACCTGTATAGGAATGAAGCGGCGGTTTCCGGAACGGTCAAGGGGCAGGAAGTCAAGGGCATTGGATGTCCCGCCGAACACGCACTGCCTTGGACGGTCTGCCGGGTGGGTTTCATAGGGTATCTTGTAGACCTCCTTCTGGCGGCTCAAAAATGACTTGATTTCCTCAATGCTCTTGGCGTTTGCCGTGGCAATCATTTCCGACATTTCGATAATCCAGTGGCCTTGCAGCTTCCGGTACACGTTGTCATCGTCCAGCTTCCGCAGGTCATCGGAGAACCACTCGTCTTTGACTGCCAGCAGGCGGAAGAAGGTGGACTTCCCGGCTCCCTGCCCGCCCACCAGACAGAGCATGACTTCAAACTTGCAGCCGGGGGAAAATGCCCGGTGGATGGCTCCCAGCAAAAACAGGCGCAGGGACTGGAAAGTATACTCGTCCTCACCGGCTCCCAGAAAGTGCCGCAGGCAGGAGCGTATCCGTTCGGTTCCGTCCCATGTCAGGCCGTTTAAATAATCTCGGACAGGGTGGTAGCTGTTCTCATCGGCGGCAAGGGCGGCGGCGTCCTGTATCTTTTTCTCGCTTGTCAGGCCATAGGTCTTTTCCAGATACAGTCGGATATATTTCATGTCCGTGTCGGTCATGGGGCTTCCGGCAGTTCTTTTGTAGCCGATTGGTTTTAAAATATCGGTGCGGTCGGTCAGCAGGTTGTAGGCAACCGCCCCGGAAAGGAGCGGGTCGCACCGGAACACGGTCAGGCAGTTGCTCATGCTGTTGCGGAAGCCGCCCTTCTCCGTGGTTTCCAGCATGGCCTTTACTTCCTCAACGCTCCGGGGCGGCTCGGTGATGTCTGCCATGTTCGCTATTTCCTGCCGTATCTGGGGCGGTAAATTCTGCCATTCGTCTTTCAAGGTTCCTCTCTTCCTTTCCGTGTCCTGTGATAAGCGCCGCCCGCTCCTGAATGTCCCCGGAGAGAAGCACGTCCATCAGGTATTCCACCCGGCTCATGTTCTGCAGGGCTTCCACAAAGCGGGGATTCCATGCTTCATCCGGCTGGCGTGGGGCGTATTCCTCCTTCCAGCGGCGCAGGAGATGGTAATAGTCAGACAGCACCCGGAAACAGTGCCGCTCCATGCGTTTCAATTTCTGCTCCTCTGTTTCCCGCCGCAGTCGTGGCCGGATAGGTTCCTTCCCGGCGTTCCTCCCATCCTCATAGGGGATGGAGAAGTCCTGCGCCAGCATGAGGGCGGCTTCCCGGCTCCCGATCCCGTGGAGCCGGGAAACAAAATCAATCACGTCCCCGGTGGCTCCGCAGCCGAAGCAGTAAAAGCGGCGGTCAACCTTCATGCTTGGGTTCCTGTCGTTGTGGAACGGGCAGACGCACATCCCGTTCCGGTTTACTTTGATTCCATAACGCTCCGCAGCCTGCCTTGTGGTGACGGACTGCTTCACGACTTCAAATACGTTCAATAGGCGTTCCCTCCTGATAATAAAAAAGGCACCTGCCAGCGATTTCAAATCACAAAACAAGTGCCTGTTTAAAGTTCCATATTCTGTTGTTTCTGTGTCCGGGGCGGCTTCTGTTTTCCTGCCTGCTCCTGCCGGATGCGTTCCTGCCGCCCTTTCAGGCTCTCCTGTACGGACGGTTTCTTTCCCGGCTCGGCGGTCTGGCGGTACTGTTCGGATGGCAGCACCTGATTGAGC
>JAETPP010000026.1 GCA_021771115.1 Bacillota bacterium
TGAGGGGTTCCACGTGCCAAGCTGTAACCCCTTCGTCACGGCTCCGCCGTGCCACCTCCCCTTTCAGGGGAGGCAAGGGTAGTTGCCCTTTAAGATAGTAAGCGAAATAATACAGCAGCCCTTTGGCTCCCCTTGTTTACAAGGGGAGGCTTAACTATACCGCTGGTTTTTTGTTTATCGCACTGACAACTATTTCCCACTGTTATCTCTGAGCAAAGGCAAGATTCTTCACCTTCGGTTTAGAATGACAAAAAACGCCCTTGCCCTAATTACTAATTACTAATTACTAATTGCTAATTACTCATTGCCCTTCTCCCCCATCCCGCATCTAAAAAGGAGTCACACTTATGCCAACAGAAATTCCCCGTATGCTGCGTCATTTTGAGCCGGAGGCCGGTTGGATGAACGATCCCAACGGGCTTTGCTTTTTTAAAGGAGAGTACCACGCTTTTTTCCAGCATTACCCCTTCGCTCCCAAGTGGGGGCCCATGCATTGGGGCCATGCGGTCAGCAAGGATCTGCTGCACTGGAAGGAGCTTCCCATTGCCCTATTCCCCGATATGCCCTATGAAAACGACGGCGGCTGCTTTTCCGGCTCTGCCCTGGAAAAGGACGGCATGCTGTACCTTATGTACACCTCTGTTTCCAGGGAGCTGGGACAGACCCAGTCCATGGCGGTGAGCGAAGACGGGCTTCATTTTACAAAGCTGCCGGAAAATCCGGTTCTCCCGGAAAGTCCGCTGGATCCGGAAAACAGGGATTTTCGGGACCCGAAGCTGTTCGCTTATGAAAACGAGTACCGCATGGTCTGCGGGGCGGGAAAGGATGGCCTTGCTTCCGTACTGCTGTTTCATTCCAAGGATCTGCTGCACTGGGACTACATGGGGCCCATTTTCCAAAGCCGGGAGTACGGCCCGGTGGCGGAATGCCCCGATTTCTTCCCCCTGGGGGACAAATGGGTGCTGATGTTTTCCCGGGTAGATAACTATTCCGCCCAGTTTGTCATAGGGGAATTTGACGGAGAGCGCTTTACCCCGGAAAGCTTTCAGCAGCCGGAGGTGGGAAGCGATTTTTACGCGCCCCAAACATTTTTGGACGGCAGCGGCCGCCGGATCGTGATCGGCTGGCTCTTTAACTGGAACCGGGCTGTTCCGGAAACCGCCGTCAGGGCGGGGGCCTTGTCCCTGCCCAGGGAGCTTTCCCTCAAAAACGGAAGGCTGCGGATGGCTCCCATCGCCGAGGCCCGAAGCCTGCTGGTGAAGGAAGACCCCTGCCTTCTGCGGACGGACGGAAAGCTTCTTGTCAGAAACGGAAGCAGGGCTTTTCTGGAGCTGCCGGAGGAGGCCGTACAGGAGATCGCCGTTTTGCAGGATTCCCGCACCCGCGAGGTATTCTTAAACGGCGGCGAGCTTTGCTGCACCTTCTATTTGGAAGAATAAAAAATCGGCTTTTTCCGCCGGTATTTTCACAAAAAGACCCGGAAAGACTTGCCTTTATAGTGATAAGGAACTAAATTCACTTATCACTGTTGGCTGACGGTTTCGGAGTGCATACGAAAGCCCGTCTGATTCCAAACAGGGATTCAGACGGGCGATTTTCTTTTATTTTGGAGGACAACGCTATGAAAAAGCTCATTTCCTGCGAGTTCAACATTGATACGGCCTGTGTCGAGCTGCGCTTCACAGACGAGAGCATGATTTCGATTGACTGCACTGCCGTAGAGGACGAGGTTGCTCACACCATCCGTCAGCGGTCAGAATTGGACTGGCTGGTCTATAATGACCCGGTGGGGTATGCTGACCTGATATTGAATGGAGACCCGGAGCAATATCTGAAAGCAGTTACGGAGTAGAGATAATTTTCTGATATGGGGCCGCTCTCGCATGGCGGTTCCATATCTTTGAAAATCCTCTTGACAAATACGTCTACATAGTATAGTCTATATATGAGGCTACACCATGTAGACAGGAGGCTGTACTTATGGCAGAAATTCAATTAGGGGCTGTGGAGACCCGATTTGCGGACATCATCTGGCAGAGAGAGCCGGTGACATCCACCGAGTTGACCAAACTGGCTGCGGCGGAACTCTCCTGGAAACGGACGACCATGCACACGGTACTGCGGCGGCTCTGCGACAAGGGCCTGTTTCAAAACAATAACGGCGTGGTGACTTCCCTCCTATCCCGGCAGGAGTTCTATGCCCGTCACAGCAAGAAGTATGTGGACGAGACTTTTGCAGGCTCGCTCCCCGCTTTTCTTGCCGCGTTTACCAGCGAGAAGAAGTTGACAGCCGAGGAAATTACCGAGATTCGTGAACTGATTGACAAGGCGGGTGAGTGATATGGGCGATCTGTTTCTGAAAATCCTGAACATGAGCATTGCCGCAAGCTGGTTGATTTTGGCGGTGGTACTGTTTCGGCTCGTGTTGAAAAAGGCACCAAAATGGATTGCCGTTCTTTTGTGGGGGATTGTCGCCCTGCGGCTGGTGGTTCCGTTCTCCATCGAGAGCGCATTGAGCCTGATTCCCAGCGCCGAAACTTTTAACGCCCATAATATCCAGTATGAGGCCCCCGCCATCAGCAGCGGTATCCCCGCTGTCAACAACGTGGTCAACCCCGTTTTGGGAGAGGCATTTGCGCCAAATCCCGGCGGCAGTGTCAACCCGTTTCATGTGTTCATCTTCATTGTGTCGGTAATCTGGCTCATCGGTATTGCCGCCATGCTGCTGTATGCGGTCATCAGCTATGTGAAGGTAAGCCGGAGCATTGCGGAACGAGCGCCATACCAGGGAAACATCTTCCTGTGCGACCATGTGAAGTCCCCGTTTATTTTGGGCCTGGTCCGCCCCAAAATCTATCTGCCCTCCAGCATGGACGCAGCGGCTATGGAGCCGGTGATTGCCCATGAAAAGGCGCATCTGGCGAGGCGTGACCACTGGTGGAAACCGCTGGGCTTTCTGATCCTGACCGTTCACTGGTTCAATCCTCTGTGCTGGGTCGCCTATGTTCTGCTTTGCCGGGACATTGAGCTGGCCTGTGATGAAAAGGTCATCCGGCAGATGGATTTGGACGGAAAAAAGCAGTATTCCACCGCTCTGCTGGAGTGCAGCGCCCAACGGCGGCTGGTAACAATTTGCCCGCTGGCCTTTGGCAAAGTCGGCGTAAAAGAAAGGGTGAAAAATGTGCTGAACTACAAAAAACCGGCGTTTTGGGTTATCGTTTTGGCTATTGTTGCCTGTGCGGTAGTGACGGTATGCTTTGCGACAAATCCTGCAACCTCAGAACCCACTACACCAAACGCAGAACGTCCGACGTTGCTTATTGATGGCGCTGCCTACGTTGACCCGTATATGCCAGTATCCAGCTTGCCCTATGGCTACCAGTCTGCCGGAAAACTGACAGAAGAGCAGGCAAATAATACCGGGCTGGAGGGAATTGAGTATTTCGTTCATCCATCTGAAACAGAGGATTTTTACACCTATCAGGAGTGCGGGACACCTATTGATCTCAATACGGTGGATTCCACCAAACGTCAATGGGCCTATGTGCGCTGGATAAAAGCAGAGAATGACAGCATTGAAAACCGAAAATTGACCCTTGATGATGTGGTCATGCTGTCGGAAAAGGGGGATGCGCTATCCTGGTCGGACTTTGAGCGGTATCAGGGCCGGGAAATTGGCTCAGGTTTATATATCATGCAATATAGAATTGATGAACTCTTTGATGTTTTGGTAGGCGGTGTCCCGGATGAAAAGCCCATGTATATCTATCTGAGGGTCAACACTGAGGCGGATGACCATATTGATATTCGGACAGAAGATGTTCTCGCATTCATAGAAACGCACAGAAATGATGTGCCGAAGGTCGTTGAACCAAAATCTGATGGCGGCGGCGAAGCTGGCCCGGATGAACCCGACTTTTCAACGCTCTCCGCCGAACAAACCGCTGTCCGTCAGGCAATTCTGGAACATAACCGTTCCGCAGACCCAACCGGCCTTGTATCCTGTGCCAGCTTTGCGGAGCTTGCTGTTCTGTCAGGCACACCCTTGGCGGGAAGCAGTACCCACAAAATCACCTATTACGGGTGGGCCCTCTATGAGGAGTATAAGGTCACAGACAACGGACTGGAAACGGTCGGCGGCAGACACCTCCCTGTTGCGCTTTCCTTTGACTTGGACGAGCGCGGTTATACTCTGACAGAATACTGGGAACCCAGAGAGGGCAGCTACTTTGTTCAGGACGTCCGAGAGAAGTTCCCCTCCCACATTACTGAGGACGGAATAGACAGCCAGAAGTTCGTTCTCAGGCAAACCCAGGAGTGCTACGCCCAGGCGGTAGCGGCTATTGGGCTGGATACCAACAAGGTAATTAGGGCGCTCATTGAGACGATTTGCAGCAGCCCTGCCCTTTCCTCCAATCCAGGGGACTATATTGCGGAACACTCTATCGAGTACCGGGAACTGACATACTATGGCAGGTATACTCTGAAATACTGCTTCGACCGCTTCGAGCAGGGCGGTGAAACCGGGCTGGTTGGTGACATCATGGCACAGGTATGTGAAGATATTGCTGTTAGCTGGGGCGACCCGGTGGTGTACCCTTTCTCCGACAATTCTGTTCCGAACGGGCAACAACGGTACAGTGCTTTCAAAAACAATGCGCTGAACTTGATGGAGCAATATTCAGAAATGGAGCTTGCGGAGCGGTATCCGACATCCTATCTGCTGCTCAGTATGCTTGGAGAAGTATAAAACTCAAAACGTAAGCAACAACTTTTTCGGGAGATTGCCCACGTCATAAGCCCTGATGCACTTTATTGCCCTCTCCGCAAACACCTTGCTCACCATCGTATCCCATTCCGCCAGCCGGACGATCTCCGCTGTGCCGCGCACAAAATCAAACTGAATCTCGCCCCACTCGCCGTCGCAGTCTGCCTGATACTCGTAGACTGCGGCGGCGATTTTCTTTTTTCTGCGCTTTACTGATTTTTGCTTGAGCCGGACAGCGTGGAGCACCCCGGCCTCCACCAGCAGGAGGGTCAGCTTCTCCACCGCCTTGCGGTAGGCCCTCTCCGCTCCGCTGGCGGTACTACCCTCGAACATCACCGCTAAATCCTCAAAGGTCTTACGATGGGACAATGGACTGACCCGGCCACAGGTCATGCAGATGGCGTTGCGTTCCTCTAAAAGCCGCTGCTCCCGATAAGATAGTTTCTCAAAAGCGGCTCGGATGGCCTCCGCCTGGATGCCGTTCCAGAGGATCGCCGCATAGTCCCAGGAGTCATCCATGGTAACATCCTCGCCGCTCTCCTCGCTATCCTCGTCCTGCGCCGTAACATAGAGGGGAACCCGACTGCGGTTGAGCCGCGCCACGGTCAGGTACTGCTCCGCCGTTTCCTCGGAACAGCCCTCTTTCTCGGCATATCTGGCGACAACCTCACCCCTGGACTTGCCCGATTCGTTGTAGAGCCATGCGATGCCCCGCACTCTCTTGTACTCGTCCAAAGAAGAAAAGGAACCGCTTTCCTCCATCATCCGGCATTGAATCAGAGCGTTGCCAATCGCGTGGTGGGCATATGTAAGAAACTCCGCGCCCTGATATGGGACATAGCTTTCCAGACATTCCAGCATGGCGAGGACACAGTTTTGCTTGTAGTCCAGAAACCGTTCCGGGTCATATCTGTCCAACCCCTCCCGCAAGAGAAAGCTCCTGACTCGCCCATTCAGGCGCGGTTCTATGTGATGCAGGAAGTAGGCAAAAAAGCGGAGGTCGCGCCACACTTGAGCGGCAACGATGTACTCATTGACCGTGTAAAGCTCCGGCGGCGGGGGCGTAAGCTGGTAGACATGGGCGGCTTCAAACATGGTGAGGCCGTGGGCGTTTCCATAAAACGGATACTTTGCAAATCGCTCTTTCACAGCCTCACCTCCCCCGTCATTTCAAATGCTTCTGCGCCTCTGCCAGTAACGCCTCCTGGGACATTTCCGCTTCATACGACCCGGCGGCATACTCCCGGTCAGCGATGGCGCGTTCCAGCTTGTTCTTTGCCAGCCGCTTCATCACGGCACCAGTCTTTTCGTCCAATGTCCCCCGGCGCAGTTTCTGTATGATCGTGTTGGTGCGACGGTCGTAAATTTTCTTCAAGGGATGGTCTGCGGCAAGTTCCCGCTGCTCCCGGCCCCGGAGGTTGCCAACCTGACGGCAGGTTCGTCCACGCTTATCCCCCGGAGCCAGACCGCCACAGTATTTTGTGGGCCTCGCGTCCGTGGTCAGAAACCACGTTCCACAGATGGGACACTTGCGGGGCGCATGGCCCACGCACAGCCCCTCAAATAAATCAGAGCGAAACATCCCCACAAAAGAGACATAGTGCATCCGTTTCACAAGCTGGGACTTCTCTTTGCCGGGGACAGTCGCGGCGGCGTATTGGACGGAGGCGTTTGCAAGGGACATCCAGCCTGGGTTGTCCGCCGCCATATCAGGATTGACAGAGAAGTATTGCCCAAAGCTGGCGGCGTATCCGTCCGGCGTTCTGTCGCTCTCATGCAGCCTCTCCGCAAACGGCAGCAATTCTTTTTTGAACTCCGCCAGAGAGAATCCGAGATGCGCCATGACTGGGAGGACACGCAACAACGTAATCGCCTTTTGATTCTCCGCCGTGTTGGACAGGTTCAAATTACCGGACTTCACAAAATCGGTGGCACAACACAGACAGTCCTCCGTAAAAACGGCGTCGACATAGCTGTGAACAGCCGCATAGTCCAAGAGGGAGAACGGCGGCGTATCCCGCAGAAGTTCTACGATTTGAAAGGCACTCGCCCTCGCTGCTTCCATCTGCTCCATGTTCGCCAGCCCAAGTTGGAGCGGCCCCATATATAGGTTGAGCAGCATACAGAGTTGAGATAGCTTCGCTATGACTTCATCGGAGAGATTCAGCGCGGCGCAGGCCAGCGTTCCGGTCGGCATGGACTTTCCCTCATAGGTCACATTGTCCTGCCAGAAATCCAGCGTCAAGAGCGTATGTTCAATCAGATTCAAGCATCCCGCCTCCTGTCATGTTTTTTCAATTCCCATTATACCACAGCCGCCCAGAATTGGAAAGATGGCTTGTCATGTTTTTTGAAACGGGACTGTCATGCCGTTAGTCTGTTTTTTTCGATTTTGCTCATAACCATAGTAGAAAGCCGTTGGCTGGATGCGCCAGGAGCGTATCGGTCGGCGGCTCATTTTTTTGGAAGTCAGAGGACTTCCGAAAAATGCGGGAGTGCAGAGGGCAGCAAGCCCTTTGCGCCGAGTCCAGAGCGGCGAGCGTCTGGTCAGTGTCCAGAGGTGAAACCTTTGGGCCGGGTGCAGGGCGGCAGCGCCTGCCGGGTGTCAAGAGGGCAGCGCCCTCTTGGTCGGGTGCAGGGTGACAACGCCTGCTCAGGTGTCCAGAGGGTGAAACCCTTTGGCCCAGGGAGAGTTGTCGCTTGCGACGGCTCGTACTGGGTATTGCCTGTCGCACTTCGTGTAACAGGCGCTGGCGGCTTCGCCGCTTTTTTTGAAAACAGCTTGGAGCAAAAAGGAGGAAAACAGATTGAAACTGACACGGCACAACGGGCGTTCCGGCAAAAACGGAACCTATAATCCACGGCACAATGACCGCCGCTTCGATGTGGAGAACAGTGAACACATCGACACGGCGAGGGTCATTCAAAATGTCTATTGGGACTGCTATCGGGGCGTGACCACCATGCAGACCAGAGGGGACGGCGACACACCAGATTTCAGTTTTGAGCAGATTGAACACGCCTACTATTTGGAGCATTACGGCGATTTCGTTGACGCTCAAAACGCCAGAAACGAACAGGCGCGGCACCCGGAGCGCAACCGCACGATTGAGAAGCTGCTCAAGGACAAAAAGACCTGCCCGGAGGAAACTATCTTCCAGATCGGCACCATTGAGGAGTCGGTATCGCCGGAAACTCTCGTTCTGGTGGTCGGTGAGTTCTATCAGGAATTTGAAAAACGTTTCGGTTCCCATGTTCACATTCTGGATTGGGCGCTCCATCTGGACGAAGGTACGCCCCATATCCATGAGCGCCATGTCTTTGACTGCGAGAATCAGTACGGCGAGCTTTGCCCCCAGCAGGATAAGGCGCTGGAGGCCCTGGGCATTGAGCGCCCCAAGCCGGACAAGCCCAAGGGCCGGCACAACAACCGCAAGCAGACCTTTGACGCGATTTGTCGGGAATTGCTTTTCGAGATTGCTCAAAAGCATGGCCTCCATCTTGACCAGGAGCCGGAGTACGGCGGTCGGGCTTATCTGGAAAAACAGGACTTCATTCTCGCCAAGCAGAAGGAACAGCTTGCCCAAAAAGAACAGGAAATCACCGAGCTAACTTTGAAACTGGAAGATGTGGAAACGCTCATTGACGAGGTTTCCGAAATCGCCTATGACAAGGCGGTGGAAGTGGTCACGGACACCGTTCGGGCGCAGACCCAGGCGGCGGACTTGTCGGAGATCGAGGGCTACCGCAAATGGGCCAATGCCCCGGAGCGCAAGCACAGCGATACTACCAGAAATATCATCAACAAATGTCTGGACGCTGTGACCAGCAGGCTGAAAAAGGTGGCGGCGAAAATCACCGAGAAAATCCAGACGGCGTTGCAGTCCCCAGTGGCGAGGGCGGCGAACAAGGCCAAGGTCAAGGAGAAAGCCAGGGAATCGGTTCTTGCCAGACTGGAACTGGGCAAAGCCGAGATTGCCAGACAGGGCGCTGAGCGGCGGGCGGCACCGACCAAGCCGAAACGGGACATGGAGCGGTAACGTATCACAGGCAGAGGGAATTTTGGCAGCGGCTACCGAAATTCCATCTGTCATGTTTTTTGAAACGAGGCTGTCATGCCATTAGCCCGGTTTTTTCAAATTTGCTCATAACCCATACAGAGGGGCAAATATCCCTATCAAAAATTTGAAAGAAGGTGAGAACACTGACACAGGAAATTTATCACGAGGGCTGCCCGGACTGGTTCGATGGGGAGCGCATTGACGAGATGATGTTCTGTCAGGACTTCCTGGCAAAGCACCCCATGAAGTGCGTCCGTGACCGGCTGTTCACCGTGGACGGCGCGGTGGAGGACGAGCGGCAGATCGGCCAGCTTATCCTGCGGGAGATCAGCGGCTATGTGACCAGCGGCCTTGCCAAGCGGGTGTCCAATCTGCTGGCGAGCGTTAAGCTGCTGGCTTACTCACCGCCACTCCCTATTGAAACAGACCGTATCCATGTTGCCAACGGAACCTACTTTATGGACGGGCGGTTCTCCCCGGAGAAGGACTTCTGCAACAACCGCCTGACCGTCAGCTATCGCCCTGACGCACCGCCGCCGGAGAAGTGGCTGCGGTTTCTGTCGGAACTGCTCTACCCGGAGGACATCCCCACCTTGCAGGAATACCTGGGTTACTGCCTACTCCCCACCACCAAGGGCCAGAAAATGCTGATGCTCATTGGCAAGGGCGGCGAGGGCAAGAGCCGTATCGGGCTGGTGATGCGCTCCATCTTCGGGGACAGCATGAACACCACCAGCATCCAGAAGGTGGAACAGAACCGGTTCAGCCGCGCCGACCTGGAAAGCAAGCTGCTGATGGTAGACGATGATATGGATATGAGCGCCCTGCCCAAGACCAACTATATCAAGTCCATCGTCACATCAGAGTGCAAAATGGACATGGAGCGCAAGGGCGTTCAGAGTTATCAGAGCCAGCTTTATGTGCGGTTCCTCTGCTTCGGCAACGGGGCCTTGACCGCCCTCCACGACAGGTCGGACGGCTTCTTTCGCCGCCAGATTGTCCTGACCACAAAGGACAAACCAGCAGGGAGAGCGGATGACCCCTTTCTGTCGGACAAGCTGATTGCAGAGCGAGAGGGCATCTTCCTCTGGTGTCTGGAGGGGCTTCACCGCCTGCTGGTCGACAATTACCGCTTCACCATCAGCGACCGGGCCAGGGAGAACATCGCTGTTGTGGTTCGGGAGGCTAACAACATCGTGGACTTTCTGGCCTCAACCGGCTATGTCCAGTTCAAGGCGGACAGCGAGGCCGCTACCCGTGACCTGTACGCCGCCTATAAGGTCTGGTGCGAGGACAACGCCGAGAACCCGCTTTCCCCCAAGAGCTTTTCCAGCTTCATCGCTCAGAGCGCAGACACCTACCGATTGGAGGCCACCAACAACGTGTATATTGGAAGCGGGAAACGGTGCCGGGGCTACTTGGGGATTGAGGTTTTGATAAGGCCGACCGCTTTATAAAAAGAGAAGTGAAATCATCCGTACATGCGTACACGGCCCCTTGTACCGATGTACGCATGTACGGATAGTTTGAATTTTGCTCTTATTTCTTTATAGGCAGCCACGCTGACCTGACCTCAAAAATCCGGGGTGAAATTCAATCCTTGTGATTTTCGTGAAAATTATCATACACTGGTGTACGAATTACACCAGTTCGTGATTTACGGAACCGTGATGCCATTTTGCGGATAAATGGACAAATTTACGGTTCCAATAGAGGTCACACGAAACAGTGATGCGGATTAGGGCGCTCCGTGACCTGGGCTTCATCATAGCAAATCCGAGTGGAAATCGCAACCCGTAAAAACTTCATCATGCCGTAAAACGGTTTTTCCGCACAACGAACAAAATTCATCAGAAAGCGAGGAAGAAAGAATGAAATCCGACATGAGGAACGAAATCAAGGCGTACATTGTGCGCCGGGGAATGACCATGCAGGAGGTGGTGGACGTACTCTCCGATGAGTACGGATGGTCGGACAGCGTGTCTAACCTGTCCAACAAGCTCCAGCGGGAATCCCTCCGCTACAAGGAGGCCGTCCAGCTTGCCGATGCGTTGGGCTACGACATTCAGTGGGTCCGGCGCAAGGCCGACTGACCCGACAGACTACGAATTATGGAGGTACTTTATTGAACGATTTTGAAAACTATGTGTACGAACCCATTGACCTGTGCGCCTGCTATGAGCCGATGTTTGACCCGCCTGACGACTTCATTGAGGAATGGCGCAGGAAACGGGAACAGGAAAACCCGTTCTCCTGCACCGTGACCCGTAAGATCGGCACCACCTGGTATATCGTTGAAACTGCATGCGATGGTGACGAGCCGCGTCCCCACATGGTGAAGCGGCTGATTTTTTCGGACAAGGAGGCGGTTTGATGTCGACAAAGTGCGAAGATCATGTTACAATGGAGCCATGCACTACGGTACTGTCGGCTGACCCACACAAGAAAGGAGACAACAACGTGGATCAGCAGAAAATCACGATTTTGTACTGCCGCCTCAGTAACGAGGACGCCCTGGATGCCGAGAGTAACTCGATCACCAATCAAAGAAATATCTTGCTCCGCTACGCCGCCGACCACGGCTTTACTAACACCCGTATTCTGGTAGACGATGGGTACACCGGGACGAACTTCAATCGCCCCGGTGTCCAGGAGGGGCTTTCCCTGGTGGAACAGGGCTTGGTCGGCACTTGGATCGTTAAAGACATGAGCAGATTCGGGAGGGACTATCTGCAAGTCGGCAGATATACGGAAATCGTTTTTCCCAGCTTCGATGTGCGCTTTATCGCCGTCAATGACGGGGTTGACAGCGCCAGGGGAACGGACGATTTTACCCCGATTCGCAACGTATTCAACGATTTTTATGCCAAGGATACGAGCAAGAAGGTCCGAGCCGTTCTGAAGGCCAGAGGCACCAGCGGCAAGCACATGGGCAAGCCGCCCTACGGCTACCGTTTTGACCCGGCTGACCGCAACCACTGGATTATTGACGAGGATGCCGCCCCGGTGGTCAAGCGTATCTTTGACCTGTCCATTGCCGGGAATGGTCCGAGCCGGATTGCCAGGATTTTGGAGGCTGATAAGGTTTTGACCACCAAGGCACTGTATGCCCAGAGGAAGGGCGAGCTTCTGCCGGAACGGCCCTATCATTGGGTGGAGCAGTCCATTGTCGGCATCCTGGAGCGGATGGAGTACACTGGCTGCGTCTGCAACTTCAAGACCTATTCCAAGTCTTATAAACTCAAGAAGCGCATTCCCAACGCCAGCGAAGATATGTTTATCCTCCCCGATACGCAGGAGGCCATCATTACGCAGGAGCAATGGGACAGGGTGCAGGAGCTTCGCCAGCACAAACGCCGCCCTGTCAAGGGAGAGCGCCAAGGAATGTTCGCCGGGCTGGTGGTCTGCGCCGACTGCGGGAGCAAGCTCCACTTCGCCACCTGCAAGAACTATGATGGCAAGCAAGACCGCTATGTCTGCTCCAAATACAAGAGCGGTCGCGGCACCTGCTCGGCACACTATATCCGGGAGGACGTTCTGCGGGAGGTCGTGCTGGAGCGCATCCGGGCGGTGACGGAGTATATCCGCTCCGATGTGGAGGGCTTTCAAGAGGATTGGCTTGAGTGCCGCAGGGAGGATCAGGAGAAGTCCATCCGGGAGGACAAGCGGCGGCTGGAAAAGGCCAAGAAACGGCTGGCAGACATTGATGTGCTGATGACCCGCATCTATGAGGACATGGCGCTGGGGAACCTGAGCCGGGAACGCTATCAAAAGATGGTCGAGGGCTATGAGGCGGAACAGGTGGCGCTCAACAACGAGGTCATTGGCCTTGAGGACTGGGTGGCGACCCGCGAGGAAATGGAGGACAATGTTGACCAGTTCCTCGCCCTGATGGAGAAGTATGTGGACATCCCGGAGCTGACGCCGACCATCGTGAACGAGTTTATCAAGCAGATCATTGTCTACGCCCCGGAGAAGGTCAACAGCAAGCGGATTCAGAAGGTCAAAATCGTTTTTAACTTCCTGGAGGAAGTGGAAGTACCGGAAATCAGCGAACCTGTTATGACGGAAACCACCTATGGGCGCAGAAAGACGGCGTGACACTCGGTCACGCCGCCCTCTGCAACAAATAGTTGCTTGTCACTATTAACCCTTTCTTTCCGGGTCTTTTTGTGATAAAATAATCACGAAATGATGATCTGCGCCTTTGTCGCTTATGAGAAACTGGTTTTTAAGATATTTGGTGAAAGGAATGAGCACATGAAGGTCCTGATCCTCTCCTGCAATACCGGGCAGGGGCATAATTCCGCCGGGCTGGCGGTAAAAGAAGAGCTGGAGCGCCGGGAGATCCCCTGCGAAATGAAGGATGCTCTTTCCTTTGCCAGGGGCCATGCCTCCCGCACCATCAGCGGCGCGTATATCGGCATGGCCACCAAGGCCCCTTCCCTGTTTGGCGGCCTGTACCGCCTGGGCGGGGTCATCAGCTCGCACAAGCGGAAATCTCCCGTTTATTACGCCAATACCCGCTATGCCCGCCCGCTGAAGGATTACATAGAAGAGCAGGGCTTTACCGCCGTGGTAACGCCCCATTTGTTCCCCGCCGAAACCCTGACCTACTTAAAGCGCCGGGGAGAGCTTTCCGTTCCCTGCTATGCCATCGCCACCGATTACACCTGCATCCCCTTTTGGGAGGAAACCGAGCTTACTGGCTACTTTCTCCCCCATAAGGATCTGATCCCCGAATTTGCGGGAAAGGGCCTTCCCCGGGAAAAGCTGTTTCCCACCGGGCTGCCGGTTTCCGAGCGGTATCTTGTGCGCATGGAAAAGCAGGAGGCCCGGAAAAGGCTGGGGCTT
This sequence comes from Bacillota bacterium, assembly GCA_021771115.1. Lineage (GTDB taxonomy): Bacteria > Bacillota > Clostridia > Oscillospirales > Acutalibacteraceae > Acutalibacter. The sequence goes on from JAETPP010000026.1 coordinate 13,684, forward strand.
TCGGAAACCGCCCCCGTTTTTCTGGTCATGACAGGCAGCATGGGCTTTGGCGATATTTCCTCTTTCACGCTGGACCTGCTGCTGACCTGCCCAAAGGAAGCCAGCATTGTGATCCTTACCGGGAACAATGAGCCCCTGAAGGCAAAGATCGATAAGGATTTTGCTCAGGAACGCCGGGTGCGCACCGTTCCCTTTACCAAAGAGGTGGCCCTCTATATGGACGCCTGCGATGTGCTGCTGTCCAAGCCCGGCGGCCTTACCAGCACCGAGGCCGCCGTAAAAATGGTTCCGCTGGTCCACACCCGGCCCATTCCCGGCTGTGAAACGAAAAACGCCCGGTTCTTTTCTTCCCGGGGGCTTTCCCTGTTTGCGGAGGAGCCCAAGGAGGCGGCAAAGGCCGCGGCCCTTCTTGCCGGCAATCAGGCTCTGCAGGAGCAGATGCGCGTCCGGCAGAAGGAAGGGATCCCGAGAGACGCGGCGGGAGCTGTAGTCTCCTTCCTTCTGGAACGGGAAGCAAAGTAATGTACAGGAAAGGAGACCCTTTATGGAAAACCTTGCCTATTGGAAAGAGCTGTTTCGCTATGGCCTTTGCGCCCTTTTAGGCTTCGGCCTGGGCGGCGTGCTGTTTTCCTACCATCTTCCCAAGCTTTTAAAGGGGATCGATGTGTATGAAGCCAGCGCCGACCACAACCCCGGCACGGTAAACGCTTTTAAGAGCGCAGGCGTTCCCGTTGGGATCCTGTGCCTTCTCTGCGACCTCTGCAAGGGATTTCTGCCTGTGTTTTTTGCCATGCGCCTGGTAGACCCCTCCCGGTTGTGGTTTGCCCCCATCCTCTGCGCCCCGGCGCTGGGGCATGCTATGGCGCCGCTGTATCACCACCGGGGCGGAAAGGCCATTGCCGCCGCCTTCGGCGCGCTGCTGGGGCTGCTGCCTGTGAGCTTTCTGGTATTTCTGCTGGCGGCACTGTATCTTTTCTTTTCCCTAATCGTGGTCATTCGCCCTCATGAGCGCCGCACCGTAGTAACCTTCGGTCTGTTTTCCGTTTTATCGGCGCTTGCGGCCTTCCGCACCGGGCATTGGTCCTTTGCCCTGGGGGCCGCCCTGCTTTCCGCGGTGGTCATCGCAAAAAACTACCGGGACGCCAGGCTGGAAGCCGGTGCAAAGGTATTCCAGCACAGGCGGAAAAGTGACGAGCCGCAGATAAACTGACGCTTTTCAAAAAACATTCGGCCCCGGCAAGCTGCCGGGGCCGTTTGAGCGTGTCGAAAAATTCTTTTTCGCCCCGCTCAAACATGTTGGAGAAATCGTAGATTTCCCCAACATGTTGCGATTGAAAAGTGAAAGAGAACCCTGACGGTTCTCTCTCACAACTCTCTTTCCCTCCGTATTTTTTCGCTAGCAACTTTATCGACAGTCTGAAACGACCCCGGCAAGCTGCCGGGGCCGTTTTTCTTACTGATCTTTTTGCTTAATCCACCGGTACCAGGGCCACCGCCTGCCTGCCCAGGCCCTCATGGGCCTCTTCCGCCTCTTCTTTGAGGTAATGGGTCCCCTTTCCCTCCATGGGGTCGTTAAAATAGTAGCCCGTATCGTCCCACCCCGTCAGCACCAGGCAGTGCATGGGATAGATCCACTGAAATTCTTCTCCTGTTTCCTCCAGAAGAAAGGTGAGGTCCTTCTGGGGTGGTTCCATGTCGATCGTGGCCCATATCAGCACAGGAATACCCATTCCCACATATTCCTCGCACAGCTCCGAAAGGGAGGTTCCCGTGGGGGCCTCCACGGAAAGCCGTTTTGCGCCGGGCCACTCTTTTACAAGCCGCTCCAAGGCGTTTTGGATCACCGGGGCATAGCAGCCCCAGCCTCCCTCTGTGCGGGGATCTCCCGGAAAGGCTTTTCGGGGGTCACTGCCCACCATGATCCCCTGGTCGTTCCCATGGGGCGCTGTTCCCAGCGGAAGGTATTCCTCTACAAAGTCTTCCACCGTGATATCCACGCCGAAATATTGCAGTGCCATCACCGCGGAAACGCTTTCGCACCCGGTGGGCCAATCCTCCCGCTGGTCGAGAAACGGGAGATCCAACAGAAGCTTTTGATCTCTGCCCCTGGCAGAGATCCCGGAGAGGGCCCTCTCCGGGACGCTTGTTCGCGCGGCGCTTCTCCCGATTCTGAAAGCAAAGACCGCCATGGAAAGGCTCAGTAAAACGATCCCCAACGCAGCCGCGGTCTGCGCCCGCCTTCTCCTTTTCCGCCTTCGTCTTCCCCGTTTTTCCCGCATGGCTTGCACCCCCACATCCTTCTTTTCTATTTAGATGCGGGGGAAAACTAAAATGTGACACCGGCAAAATATTTTTGAGAAAAAGGCGGGGGCAAAAGCGAAAAAGGAGCGGCTCATACTGAGCCGCTCCCCAAAGCATCTTATTTTACCTGGCTTACAGGAAATTCATGGGATCTACCCGGCTGCCGTTCTGGTACACTTCAAAATGCAGATGGGGGCCGGTCACATTGCCGGTAGCGCCCTCATAGCCCACGATAGTCCCCTGCTCCACATACTGCCCGTTGGAAACTGTCAGGGCGCTGAGGTGGGCATACCGGGTGGTAAAGGTGCCGTTGTGGTAGATCAGCACATAATAGCCCCAGGAATCTCCCCAGGAATCGTAATTGTTGGCGGCGATCACTGTGCCGGATTCCGCCGCTACCACCGGTGTGCCGTAAGGCCCGGCGATATCCATGCCCCGGTGGCCCGCGTAGCCGCCGTAATAGCAGGATACATAGCTGACGCCCGGCAGGGGCCAGATGGGATTAAAGCCCTCTACCCCGCCGCCTCCGGTGGGATAGTTGACGTCCGAGCCCATGTATTCGCCTCCTCCGGAGGCCGCCTCCTGACGCCTCTGCTCCTCCAGCTCCTTCTGCTTGGCGATCAGCTCTTCCATTTCCTTATCGTTGGCTTCCCGTTCCGCCGTATTTTTATCCAAAGCGTCCTGGGTAGCGGTTTCCGCCTCCTGCAGTTCGGCAAGGGCGACGGCGTTTTCCTGATACAGCCCGTCCAGCTCTTCCTGCTGGCTCTCCAGCTTCTTCTTCAGGTCGGCCACCTTCTTTTTGCTGGCCTCGCATTCCTCCCGCTCATCCTGGGTGCTCACCATGTAAGCCTCGATCGTATCCATCATTTTCTGGTCATGGGCGGACATGGTTTTTACCAGCTCGCTGCGCATGGCAAAATCGCTCAGGCTGTTGGAATCCAGCAAAATCTCCAGGGTGCTCACATTGCCGGCCTTATAGAGAGCGACAAGCCGCTCTTTAAACCGGTCGATTGTATCCTGGATCGTTTTCTGAGACTGCTCCAGCTTCAGGGTCAGCTCTGTAATATGTACGTTCAGCTCATCGATATCCTTCCGCGCGGAATCGATTTGACTTTGCACCACATTGATCTTCTGCTGCAGAGTTTCCTGGTAAGCCCGCTTTTCCTCTTCGTTGTTCCGCAGGGTCTCCAGCTTTTCCTCCAGGTCCTTCTTCTCTTCTTCCAGCTTATTCTGCTCCGCCTCCACCTCGTCCAAGGTGCGGGCAACAGCGTTTCCGGGAACCGCCAGAAGCAGGCAGAGCGACAGTGCCCCCGCCGCCAGGCGTTTCCATAAATTTCGTTTCATAAAAGCTTTTCCTCCTTGGCGTTCCGTTAAAGAATGAAGCTCTGATTTACATAATTCGTCCTTTTATCCTGTAGATTCTACCCCATTTCACAAAGGTTATTTTTCCTTTATGGAATTAACCTGTAAATTTAATTTGAAATTAGTGCCATTTCTTCGAGCGTCTACCATATATGGCGATTTAGAAAGAAAATTCCTGAAATTTCCCGAAAAAATTTTTAGATTTTTTGGAAACTTCTCCCCGAAAACAAGAAAAACCCTCCGCCATACGGCGGAGAGAGCGGAAAAAGCGGGGGTTATGCTGGATGCTAGATGCTGGATGCTGGATACTGGACGGCAGTGGCCTTACCGGCGCAAGGCAAGGAAGAGCGCTGCGTTTTAGTTGTTAGCTGTGAGTAGTTAGTTGTTAGAAAGGGCAGGGGCAGAACGGTAAATTATTGTTTAGCGGCGAGCCGCCGTAGGCACTCGTGAAGCTTCTTGGTACAGGAGAAAACTTTCCGACCCGACCGGGAGTAGCTGACAAATTATTATTTAGTGCTCACCCCTTGGCTCCCCTGAAAGGGGAGCTGTCAGCCGATAGGCTGACTGAGGGGTTCCTCATGGCAAGCTGAAACCCCTTCGTCACGGCTTCGCCGTGCCACCGGAAGCTGCTCGAAGAGCAGCTTTTCCCCTTCTCAGGGGAGGCAAGAGTTTCTGCCCCTCTGTTAGTGCGCTAAATTCCAATTTAACGCACTAACTCCCCCCCGCTGTCATCCTGAGGAAAAAAGGCGCTTCGCGCCTTCTTGACGAAGGATCTCGGTCTTAAGCCCCAAGTAAAAGGGCAAAGGGCGAGATCCTTCGGGCGTTGCCCTCAGGATGACAAACAGGGGGGAAATTCAGGATGACAGGAAGGAGGGCAGGATAACAAACGAAACCGCCCTTTCCCTCATTGCTCATTGCCCTGTCTCGCCTGTCGGCTCGGGTGCTGTGCCCCAGTGGGGCACGCCCAGCACCGACCGAAGCGAAAGCGTAGACCGGTTCGCACCAGCGGTCTCAGCTGTCGCTTTGGTCGGGTCAGAACGGTCTCCACCGGAGACCTTCCCCCCACTGGCACGCGCTCTTCTCGCCTGTCGGCTCGATCGGTTCGCACCAGCGGTCTCAGCTGTCGCTTTGGTCGGGTCAGAACGGTCTCCACCGGAGACCTTCCCCCCACTGGCACGCGCTCTTCTCGCCTGTCGGCTCGGTCGGTTCGCACCAGCGTGCCACCGGGACGCGCTCTTCTCGCCTGTCGGCTCGGTCGGTTCGCACCAGCGTGCCACCGGGACGCGCTCTTCTCGCCTGTCGGCTCGGTCGGTTCGCACCAGCGTCCCACTGGGACGCGCTCTTCTCGCCTGTCGGCTCGGTCGGTTCGCACCAGCGTCCCACTGGGACGCGCTCACCCTTCTCTAACAACTAACAACTAATAACTAACAACTACCTTCTCACTTCAATATTCCGGTGATAGCGGCGGGGGGATGTGGGGGTGTAGACGGACCGCGTGACCCGGTAGGGCTGCCGGGTGGTGGTGGTAACGGTCCGCACTGCTTTTTTCCGCCGTTTTGGCCTGCTGCTCAGGGCTACCGCCAAAACCACGCCTAAAAAGCCCAGCCCGACCAGTCCCCAGCCCAATACGCCGATCAGCCGGATCTCCGGGGCGGGGGCGGCGTGGATCGGTTCCGCCAGAGGCTCCTGCGCGGGAATGCCGCAGGTCACGCCGATGCTGGCGCACCAGAGCAGCAAAAAAGCAATGGCGATAAACACCGCCCAAAGGCGTGTGTCTCTGATCTTCACGCAGTCACCTCCCCACTCTATATGGTATACCAAGTATATTATAACAACTAGCTGTGGGGAATACAACTAAAATCCAAAAGAAAATTACAAAATTTGTCGATTTCGGTAATATTCACTCGCTTTTCCAGGCCCAGGAGCTTGATTTGCAGCTCTGTTTTCCCACCGGGCATGTCCAATTTCTCAAAAGGAAGGTCGTTGTCTCCAAAGCTCAGCCGCCTGCCCTGGTAATCCACCGTGAGCAAACCGGCCACAGTCAGCAGAAGAAACAGCGAGATCCCCAGAGAATAGAAAAAGGGTTGTCTGTTTTTCTTTTTCATAGGGATCTCCTCTCCGTTTTTTCAAGATCACGGCTTTTCCTTCCGCCTTGATCCGATTTCTAAACGCAGAAATTAGAATTCCCCCATCCTTCTTTTTTATCATTCCTCGTACAGGCTTTGCAAAAAATTTTTTACTCTAGGGGCTGTTTGAAAATAGAGAAAATACCGGATTTTTGTTCAGGAGTAGGTGATTTTAAGACAAAAACCGCAGAAACCCTTTCGGGTTTCGAGGATTTTTGGCGCAGAAAGTGCCTGCTTCTGGGCAATAAGACGGTGTTTTTGATTTTTCAAACAGCCCCTGATTTTTGAAAAAGGGCAGCCCTCCTTTATCGCAGCCCGTCAAAGGTTTCCGCCAAGACCTCTCCCAGCAGCTTGCCGGAATATCTGGCTTCGGAAACCGTGTTTACCTCAGTGCCCACTTCCACCAGCATAGAGCCCGTTGTGGCGTTCATATTGTACTTGCTGTCCGAAAAATCCAGGGGCCGGCAAAGTGCGGGATACAGCTCCGCCGCTTTCTGCTGTACCCGCAAAATCAGGTGCAGATTGTCCCGCCAGTTTGGAAAATCATCCCAATCGTCATTGGCGTTGCACCCTGCCAGAAGCATGATCTGAGCCGCCTTTCTGCCGTTTATCACAGCGGTGGGCTTATATTTCAGCCCCTCCTGGGTGGTCATGGAATCCCGGTGCAGGTCGATGGTCACCTGGATCCCCGGGTGCTCCTCCAGATTTTTCTGGATCACCTCCCAGGAACGGGAATAGGAGCCGTTAAAAAGCGTATCGTTTATGGTGGTATCGTGTACCACTCCATAGCCCCGGGCCTCCAGCTCCTTTTTCAGGGCTTCTCCCGCCGCCACCACGCTCATTTCCTGGTTTTGGGTGCGGGTATCCATATCCGTATAATAAAAGCCGGTGTAATTTTTGGAGTAGGCCTCTGAGGTATGGGTGTGGTAAATCAGGATCTCCACGCTGCCGTCTCCCTTCAGCTGTACCGCCGGGGTTTCCAAAAGCTCCGCATTCAGATCGGTGCCGGAATCTGTGGTATCCCGCACAAAGAAATTACTGATCTGCGTGCCGCCGTCCACCTCGATCTCCTCTACCGGCGCGCTGGCACGCTCCGGGTCGGGGGTAGCCGTAGCCCCGGGCAGCTCGTCGCCCAGAACAGGTACGATGCCGTCGTCGGCGAGAAACAGCGCTTCTCCCCCCTGCTCGGAAAGCTTTGTCTGCTCCAGGCTGGAGATCCCGGAAACGCCGGGTTCCTTCTTTTCCGGAGAGGAAGCGGCCTGTACCCGCATTCCCGCCGCGAACAGTAAGGCGTCTGTCCCCTCCTCTGCGGCCCAGCTCTTCAGGGCGGAGCCCGCGCACCACAGGCAGAGGGCAAGGCAGCCCCAGGCTGCGCTGTTTTTGAAAAAACGATACCAGGATCTTTTTCTTTTCATGAAGGTTCCTTTCCAAAACTCCGGGGCAAAACCAGACGGCGCGAATTTGGACCCGGTTTTGCCGGGAGCATTTCCGCCGTCCGGCTGCTGCAAAAAAGTTTACAATTTCTCTCTTGCAGTGGCCCCGGGCATTTTGCTATAATAAAATGGATATTTATACATTCACAGTTGTTTCGCCGGTCAGACCGGCACTTTTTCTATCCACAGATACCGATTGGGAAAATTTCACGCGATACAAAAGAGGAAGGAGTTTTTGTATGTCTATTTATTCCGAGATCAAGCCGGAGGTCCGAAAGCTTGCGGACCTGTGTGTAAAAAGCAGCCAGATCGATCCCGCGCTTTATACCCAGTACGATGTGAAGCGGGGCCTGCGGGACTTAAACGGCAAGGGAGTCCTCACCGGGCTTACCAATATTTCCGAAATCATTTCCAGCAAAACGGTGGATGGCCAAAGCGTTCCCTGTGAGGGAGAGCTTTATTACCGGGGCTACAGCGTGGAGGAGATCATCCGCTGTCTGCCGGGGGGCGACAATTTCGGCTATGAGCGCACCGCTTACTTACTGCTGTTCGGGGATCTCCCCACAGCGGAGCAGCTGCAGGAATTTTGTGAGCTTTTGGCCTTTTACCGCACGCTGCCCACCAGCTTTGTGCGGGACATCATCATGAAGGCCCCCAGCGGGGATATGATGAACACCCTGGCCCGCAGCGTGCTCACCCTCTATTCTTATGATGAAGATGCCGAAGATATTTCGGTGCCCAACGTACTTCGCCAAAGTATTCAGCTGATCGCCCTGTTCCCGCTGCTTTCCGTTTACGGCTATCAGGCCTACCGCCATTATCACGATGGCCAGAGCCTCTTTATCCATCAGCCGGATCCCGCCCTTTCCACGGCGGAAAATATTCTGCGCATCCTGCGCCCGGACTGCAAATACACCGAGCTGGAGGCCAAGGTGCTGGACATTGCCCTGATCCTCCATGCCGACCATGGCGGCGGCAACAACTCCACCTTTACCACCCATGTGGTGACCTCCTCCGGCACGGACACCTACTCCGCCATCGCGGCGGCGCTGGGTTCCCTGAAGGGTCCGAAGCACGGCGGCGCCAATATCAAGGTGGTAAAGATGTTTGAGGATATCAAGGCCCACGTAAAGGATTGGAACGACGATGAGGAGATCACCGCCTACCTGAAAAAGCTGCTGCACAAGGAGGCCTTTGACAAAGCGGGCCTCATTTACGGCATGGGCCACGCGGTTTATTCCATTTCCGATCCCAGGGCGAAGATCATGGCCCGGTTCGTGGAGGGGCTGTCCCAGGAAAAGGGCCGCACCGATGAATTCCAGCTTTATTCCAACGTGGAGCGGCTGGCGGTACAGCTGATCACCGAAGAGAGAAAGATCTACAAGGGCGTTTCCGCCAACGTGGATTTCTACAGCGGCTTCATTTACAGCATGCTGGATCTGCCCATGGAGCTTTACACGCCGATCTTTGCCATTTCTCGTATCGCGGGCTGGTCCGCCCACCGCATCGAAGAGCTGGTAGGCGGCGGCAAGATCATCCGCCCGGCCTACAAGGCGGTGCAGGAGCATCGGGAGCTGGGAGTTTAGATGCTGGATGCTAGATGCTGGAGAAGGGTGAGCGCGTCCCGGTGGGGGGAAGGTCTCCGGTGGAGACCGTTCTGACCCGGTCTACGCTTCGCTTCGGTCGGTGTTGGACGTGTGCCACCGGCACACAACACCCGAAGCGAC
>JAETPP010000027.1 GCA_021771115.1 Bacillota bacterium
ATTGGTGCGCTAAACAATAATTTGTCAGCTACTCCCGGTCGGGTCGGAAAGTTTCCTCCTGTACCAAGAAGCTTCACGAGTGCCTACGGCGGCTCGCCGCTAAACAATAATTTATCTCTCCTCCAATCGAAAAACACGCCCGCGCTCCCTCCGAAATTTGTACCCCTTGACAAGGGAAAGCAGCAGCGCTATAATAAATAACAATCGTTACATAACAAAAGTTATTTTATAAAGCGAAAGGAGAGATCCCATTGCCGCCGAAACCGGAGATCACGCGGGAGCAGGTGATGGAGGCCGCTCTTGCCCTGGTGCGGGAGCGGGGCATAGAGGCTGTGAACGCCCGCTCTGTCGCGAAAAGGCTGGGATGCTCTACCCAGCCGCTGTTTCGCCTGTATGAAAATATGGAGGCTCTGAAGGCCGATCTGCGGCGTACTATGGACGGCGTGTACGATCTTTTCATGAATGCCAGGATGAAGCCGGAAAACCGCCTCCTTACCCAGGGAATGGCTTATGTGGAATTTGCCAGAACTGAAAAAGAGGTGTTCCGGGCGCTGTTTTTGGTTCGCAATATGGCGGGAAGCAGCCTGGGGGACATCGCCCGGGCGGAGTGGAACCGGGAAACCATAGAAAACGCGAAACGGGTCACCGGATTGCCGGAGGAAGGAGCCACTGCGCTTTTCCTGAATTTTTGGCTTTATTCCCATGGAATCGCCTCTCAGATCCTGTCTAACGAGATCGATTTGCCCCAAAAGAAGGCGGAGGAGCTGCTGCGAAAAGCCTTTGAAGCCTTCCTGACACAAGAGAGAAAGGAAAGAAACTGACATGGCAGAAGAAAAATTGGAAGAAATGGGGGCGTTTTTCGACGCCCGCAGTGAAACCTACGATGAGGTGCATACCGGGCACATCGGCGGCGGAATGGAAAGCAAGCGCGTTCCGGCGCTGTATTTGCCGGAGCACTGTGAAACGCTTCTGGATCTGGGCATCGGCACCGGGCTGGAGCTGGAGGCGGTGTTTCAGCGTTTTCCGGAGGTACAGGTGACAGGGATCGATCTTTCCCCGGAAATGCTGAGCCTGCTCCGGAAAAAGTACCCTGAAAAGAAGCTTCTCCTGCACCAAATGAGCTATTTTGACTTCGACATGGGAGAAGGCCGCTATGACGCGGCCCTCACGGTGATGACGCTGCACCACTATACCCACGAGGTGAAAACAGAGCTGTACCGCCGCCTACTCCGGTCCCTAAAGCCCGGCGGCGTCTATGTGGAATGCGACTACATGATCCCCGAGGGAGAGGTGGAGGACCCACAGGGAACGGAAGATTTCTTTTTCGCGGAATATGAGCGCCTGAAGCGGGAGCAGGGGCTGGCCTGGGAAAAGGAATACCATTACGATACCCCCTGCACCGTGGAAAACCAAAAGAAAATGCTTCTCACCGCCGGATTCCGGGAGGTAAAAGAGGTCTGGCGGAAGGAAAGTACCGTGGTGCTGACGGCGAAAAAAGAAGCTTAGCTCCCAGAGGAAGGCTTTTAGTTATTAGTTGTTAGTTATTAGTAATTAGTAATTAGTAATTAGTAATTAGTTGTTTAGAGAAGGGCGCGCCTCCCCATCTGTCATCCTGAGGAGCATAGTGACGAAGGATCTCGACCTTGTTCCTTGGGTAAAGGGCAAAAGAACGAGATCCTTCACTGAAAGCAAAGCTTGCTTTGCTTTTGTTCAGAGATGACAGGGGAGAAGGTCCAGAATAACAGGGAAAGGGCCCCTCCAAATTCCAACCTGTCTCTCTTCCGATCTCCAATCCCTTTTCGTATTTTTTTCTTGACTTTTTCCGGGCCTTTGTGGTATAGTATACAAGCCGCATATGGCAGGTTGCGGGGCAGTATGCCCTTTTTGCGAAAAGTAAGCGGAAACGCTTCACCTGTTTCGTAGCGAGACTAAAGTAAAGGCAGGAAAAGAAATGTTTGCAGTGATCGAGACCGGCGGAAAGCAGTACAAGGTCCAGTACGGCGATGTGATCTATGTGGAAAAGCTGAACGCCGCTGACAACGAGACCGTAGAATTCCCTGTGATCGCTCTGTTTGGCGAAGGGGAAACCAAGGTGGGCGCTCCTTATGTGGAGGGCGCAACCGTTACCGGCAAGGTGGTAAAGTCCGGAAAAGCCAAGAAGATCACAGTGTTCACCTACAAGCCCAAGAAGAACGCGAAGCGGAAGCTGGGCCATCGCCAGCCCTACACCAAGGTGCAGATCGAGGCGGTAAAGGGCTAAGCATATGATCCGAATCGACTTTCTGACTCCGCCGGACGGCAGGCTCCTGGGCTTTTCCATACAGGGCCACGCCGGATATGGCGAGGAGGGCGAAGATGTGGTGTGCGCGGCAGTTTCCTCCGCCGCCTACCTCACGGTAAACACCATTACCGATATCCTCCACGTAACGCCTCTGGCGCTGCGGGCGGAAGACGGCGAAATGTTTTTCCGGATCGAGCAGAAAGACGAACCCTCCTGCCGGGAGCTGTTGGCAGGGCTGAAGCTTCACCTGACACAGCTGGAAGAACAGTATTCCGGTTATGTTCGGGTGGAATATCTGGAAGTTTGAGCTACACTTATTTTGAGAAGGAGAGATTTTCATGCTGAAGGTAAATATCCAGCTTTTCGCTCATAAAAAGGGAATGGGCTCCACCAAGAACGGCCGCGATTCCGAGTCCAAGCGCCTCGGCGTCAAGCGGGCTGACGGTCAGTTCGTGCTGGCCGGCAATATTCTGGTAAAGCAGCGGGGCACCAAGATCCATCCCGGCACCAACGTGGGCCGCGGCTCTGACGATACCCTGTTCGCCCTGATCGACGGCCATGTAAAGTTCGAGCGCATGGGCGCGGACCGCAAGAAGGTCAGCGTTTACGCTATCGAGCAGTAATTTTTCAAAAAGTGGGGATACTTAAAGGAAACGCTGCCGGTTACGGCAGGCGTTCTCCCCGGTTGTCCCGAATAATAGCAAAAAACTTCTTCGGGCAGCGTCTGAGGAAGTTTTTTATTTTGTATGTTTGCGCGGCTACGCATAGGGAGAAAACTATGTTTATTGATATTGCGAAAATCAAAGTGAAGGCCGGGGACGGCGGCGACGGGGCCGTGGCGTTCCATCGGGAAAAATACGTGGCCTCCGGCGGACCGGACGGCGGCGACGGCGGCAGAGGCGGCAGCGTGGTCTTTCAGGTGGACGACAACCTGTCTACCCTGGCGGATTTCCGCTATAAGCGGAAATATGTGGCCCAGCGGGGCGAAAACGGCAGGGGAAACCGCTGCTTCGGAAAAAGTGCGCCGGATCTGGTGGTGAGGGTCCCCAGGGGAACTCTCATTAAAGACGCGGAAACCGGCCGGGTGCTGGCGGACCTTTCCGGAGACGAGCCCCAGGTGATCGCCAAAGGCGGCAGAGGCGGCTGGGGCAATTCCCATTTTGCCACCCCAACCCGGCAGACGCCCCGCTTCGCAAAGCCCGGCACCCCCGGCGAGGAGCTGGAGATCCAGCTGGAATTAAAGCTTTTGGCGGATGTGGGCCTGGTGGGCTTTCCCAATGTGGGAAAATCCACCCTGGTTTCCGTGGTCAGCGAGGCAAAGCCCAATATTGCAAATTACCATTTTACCACCCTTACTCCCGTGCTGGGCGTGGTGCGGATGCAGGAGGGGAAATCCTTTGTGATGGCGGATATCCCCGGCCTGATCGAAGGCGCCTGGCAGGGCGTGGGGCTGGGGCATCAATTTCTGCGCCATGTAGAGCGCTGCCGGCTGCTGGTGCATATTGTAGATGTGGCGGGCAGCGAGGGCAGAGACCCCAAAGAGGATTTCCGGGTCATCAATGAGGAGCTTCAAAAATTCAACCCCGATCTGGCCCGGCGTCCCATGCTGGTGGCGGGCAATAAATGCGACCTTGCATCGGACGAACAGGTGGAAGAATTCCGCCGGTTTGTGGAGGAGCAGGGGTATGAGTTTTTCCCCATCATGGCCCCGATCCGCCAGGGGGTAGACGAGCTGATGAATGCGGTTTTGGCCCGGCTTTCCCAGCTGCCGCCCATTCTTCGATACGAAGCGGAGCAGCCTGTTCTGGAGCCCGTGGAGACCATGAGCCGCGGCAAGGTGGAAATCACAAACGAAGACGGCGTGTACTTTGTGAAGGCCCCCTGGCTTTTGAAGATCATGAACAACGTGAATTTCGACGAGACCGATTCCCTTCAGTATTTCCAGCGCGTGTTGATCCAAACCGGCGTGATCGACGCCCTGCGGGAAGCAGGCGTGCAGGAGGGAGATACGGTGGATCTGTACGATCTGGAATTCGATTTTATTGAGTAAGGAGCTGGGCTTTTGGAACGGTTATATTGTGGAGAGGCTCCTCCGCTGAACGAAATGAGCCCGCTTACTTTGGCGTTTCTCGGAGACGGGGTCTATGAGCTGTTTGTCCGGGAATACCTGGTGAGCAAGGGAAGCTGTCCCGTCAAAAAGCTGCACAGCCGGGCGGTGGAGCTGGTGCGCTGCGAAGCCCAGGCCAAGGCCCTTTCGGAAAAGCTTTGGCCCCTTTTGACAGAGGAAGAGCAGGCGGCGGCGCTGCGGGGGCGGAACGCCCATGTGGGCCATGTGCCGAAAAACGCGGAGGTGTCCGATTACCATGGGGCCACCGCGCTGGAAACGCTGTTCGGCTATTTGTACTTAAAGGGAGAGCTCTCACGGCTGCGGGAGCTGTTTTCTCTCATTTTGGAAGGAATAGGGTGATTTTTTGGAAAAAAGAAAAAGGATAAAAACAGTGCTTTTGGATTTTCTTTTTATTTTGGCGGGATCTGTGATCTATGCCCTTTCCGTCAACGCCTTTACTTCTCCGAACCACATTGCGCCCGGCGGCGTTACCGGCCTTTCCACCCTGATCAATTTCGTGTTCGGAACGCCCATAGGACTGATGGCGTTTCTCATCAACATTCCCATTATCCTCTGGGCCATTTTGGAGATCGGCTATAAGCTGGTGGTAAAAACCATGGTGACCATCGTGATCTCCTCCTTATTGATCGATGTGTTTTCCTATTTTATCCCCGCGTATCAAGGGGATATGCTTCTGGTGGCCCTGTTTGCCGGAATTTGCGAGGGAGTTGGCCTTTCCCTTACCTTTATTCGGGGCGCCACCACCGGCGGCACAGATATGCTGGCGCGCCTTCTGGGCCGCCGGCTGCCCCATTTATCCATGGGAAAGCTGATGCTTGCCATCGACGGCGTGATCGTGGTGATCTCCGCCTTCGTCTATGGCAGCATTGAAAACGCCATGTACGCCTGTATTGTGATTTTTGTTTCCACCAAGCTGATCGACGCCATTCTGTACGGTACAGATTCCGGTACAGGAAAGCTGTTTTTTGTCATGTCCCCTAAGGTGCGCTCCATGGGAGACCGCATTATCAAGGAGCTGGATCGCACCGTAACGTACCTGGATTCTCACGGCGGCTATACGAAAGAGCCGGGAGAAACCATGATCTGCGCGGTTCGCCGGTTTGAGGTGTATCAGATCCAGACCATCATCCGGGAAGAGGACCGGGACGCCTTTGTGATCGTGGGCGATGCCGGAGAGATCACCGGAGAGGGCTTCCGGCCTGTGCGTTCCGATGATAAGCCGTTAAAGGAGCTTTTACAGGGCCTGAAAAACCGAAAACAGGCCTGAGAAAAAGAAAACAGCCCGGTAAACCGAAAAGGCTTACCGGGCTGTTCCGCAGAGGGCGCGGCGGTTTTTTAGAACTGCTGCTCCTGCTGCTGGTTCTTGTTGTTCTTAGAATTCTGAGAATTGTTCTGCTTCTGATTCTTCTGATTCTTCTGGTTCTTCTGAGAATTCTGGTTCTGCTGGTTGTTCTGGTTCTGATTGTTTTGGTTGTTGCACATAAGCTTATCGCTCCTTTCCGTTCCTTAGTGTGGGCGGAAAGAAGAGGATTATGCAAAAGTTTTTATAGACTTTTCAGGTAAAAATGGGGGTGTTGAACATGGAATTGCCTCAGGAATTTTTACACAGAATGAAGGATATGCTGGGAAGTGAATTCCAGGAATTTCTTGCCTGCTACGAGGAACCGCCAAGAAAAGGCGTGCGGCTGAATCCCTTGAAATGCGATTGGGATATTCTGGAAAAAAGCTTGCCGGGGAAGCTTTTGCCCACTCCCTTTTCTCCGCTCTGCCGCTATGGGGAAGGCTTGGAGAAGCCCGGGCTGCTTCCGGCGCACCATGCGGGCATGTTCTATTCCCAGGAGCCATCCGCTGCCTCGGCGGTGACAGCATTGGAGTCTCAGCCGGGGGAGAAGATATTGGATCTCTGCGCCGCGCCCGGAGGAAAATCCACACAGATCGCCGGGCTTTTGGCGGGGAAAGGCCTGCTCTGGGCCAATGAGATCGTGAAAAGCCGGGCCAATATTCTGCTTTCCAATATGGAGCGCATGGGAGTGCGAAACGCGGTGGTATCCTCCTGCCATCCGCAAAAGCTCTGTGAATCGCTGCGGGGTTATTTTGATCGTGTACTGGTAGACGCTCCCTGTTCCGGGGAAGGCATGTTCCGCAGAGACCCCGCCGCCGTACAGGAATGGACGCCGGAAAGCCCTATTGCCTGCGCCCAGCGCCAGCAGGCCATTTTGGACTCCGCGGCACTGGCGGTAAAAGAGGGCGGGGTATTGGTGTATTCCACCTGTACCTTTTCCATGGAAGAAAACGAAGAGACGGTAAAATCGTTTTTAGAGGCTCATCCCGAATTTGAGCCGCTTCCCATAAGCACAGATTTCGGCAGGCCCGCGCTGGATGGTTCCCCTGCCCGCCGGATCTTCCCCATGGACGGCGGAGAGGGCCATTTTGTGGCAAAGCTCCGGCGCATTGGAGAAAATCCCTGTAGGGTAAAGGCAAACGTCCCGTCCATCGGGAAAACGGAAAGGCGGGCGGCGCAGGAACTCTATGAAAGGCTGTTTTCGGGAGAGTGTCCTTCCGCACTGAGCTCCGTTTCTGAAAAGCTGCTGCTGCTGCCGGAAGAGCTTCCCGCCCTCAGTGGCCTGGGCGTTCTCCGGGCAGGGGTGGAGCTGGGAGAGCAAAGGGGAAACCGGATCGAACCCTCCCACAGCCTTTATATGAGCCGTAAAAAGGAAGAGTGCCGTCAAAGTGTTGATTTTTCTCCGGACAGCCCGGCGCTTGCGGCTTTTCTGCGGGGAGAGGAAATCGAATGCGGGGAAACCGGCTACACGGCGGTATGCGTGAACGGCGTAGTCACCGGCTTCGGCAAAGCCTCCGGCGGCCGGCTGAAAAACCATTATCCCAAGGGACTGAGAAATAAGATTTGAAATACGCAATTAGTAATGAGCAATGAGCTGTTAGGAGCTGAGGACTGTTATTCCGAGTTTTCTCCTACCATTCTGAGTTCCCTCCTGTCATCCGGAGTCTCCCTCCTGTCATCCTGAACGAAGTGAAGGATCTCGCCCTTTGCCCTTTTGCCCTTCCTCAGGGATTACGGTCGAGATCCTTCGGGCGTTGCCCTCAGGATGACAGTGAGGTGGCTTGTCTCTTCTAACAACTAACTACTCACAACTAACAACTGATTTTAGGGGCGCCGTAATGAAAGAAATCTCTCTATGCGTTATGACCAGAGAGCTTTGCCACAAGCTGTTTCAGGGCTGGGAAAACGATCCTGCTATCTATATGGATAAGGATCAATTTACAGCGTACCACTATGAGGAAGCCGCGGTGGACCGGTATTTTGAGGCAAAGCAGGAGCCCTCCCGCGTCCTTCTGGCAATTATGAAGGAAGGCGAGCCCATCGGGGAGATCCAGCTAAAACAGATCAATCGGGAGAAAAGAGAATGCACGCTCAGCATTCATATGCAGAATGATGCGGTAAAGGGGCGTGGATACGGCGCTTGTGCGGAGAGGCTGGCCGTGCAATATGCCTTTGATGTTTTGGGTATGGCCGCGGTAAATGCCGATACGATTGTGAAGAACACCCGGAGCCAGCACGTGCTGGAAAAGGTGGGATTTCAATTTGTCAAGGAAGAAAACGGGTTTCGGTATTATCGATATGAGCAATAACCACTGAATCATTGAAAAATTTATTATTGCTTCTGAATCCTCAGAAAAAGGAACATGACAAAACGACATACTTGCCTAAAAGGAAAATAAGTAAAAAGCTGCCGCCCGGTATGGGCGGCAGCTTTTTGAGGGAACTGTTCTTGCGTTTACAGCTTGATCACCTTTTCCGTGTAGTCCCTGCCGCAGGGCCAGGGAGTGGGTGCCGAGAGGCCGCAGAGGTCGTCTGCGGCGGCTTCCAGCCGGAACAGCCGCAGGGCGTTGCCGCCCAGCCTTTGAAAATCGGCGGAGCGCACGGCAACGGGCAGTGTGGGGGAGGCGGCTTTCAAAATCCCTTCGCCGGTTTTGTTCATCCCCAATACCCGAAGGTAAGGGGGAAGGGCGGGCAGATCCCCGGTGATCCCCAAAAAGGCGGATAAAACAAGGCGGCGGATGCGGGCGTGGGAGTACCGCTTCGATTTCATCAGGGCGTAAAGCTCCTCCAGGCTTTTTGCCCGGCGAGAGGCCTCGAACAGACGGTTTTCCAGCCCTTCGCTGAGATCGGGCAGGGCGGCAAAGTCCTCCTGCTCCATCGAACGAAGTTTACATAAAACAGAACGCTCCAGCAGCTCAGGGCAAAGCGGGCAAGATCCCTGCGCCTTTTGTTCCTGTAAGAGAGCATCGGTGTAATGCGGAACAAGACCGGTTATCTCTTTTCCGGCCCGCAGCATCGTCCGCAGCTGGCCGGCGGAAAAGAATTCGCCTTCCTGCCCTTCCCGATCGTGCCCCGCTCCCTGCCTGGGAAAGACCAGGGGCGCGATATGGCTTTTTTCCCGCAGCAGAGCCTTTTGATACTCAACGCCGAGAACCGCGTTGGGAGAGCGGAGAAGGGGCAGGACCTCCTTGCCCAGCAGCTGGGCGAGAACAGCTTCCCGGCGGCGGGCAAAGGGCTCTCCCGTATCGGGAAGGGCACAGAGGCTTTGTGAAAATTCCGGGGAGAGCAGCGCTTCCGCGATCTTTTTCAGCAGGGGGGCGTCTGGAAATTCACTGCCGAAGGCAAGGAAGTCCACATTGCCCAGGGCGGCGGCTAAATGGACGCCTCCTGCGGCAAAGCGCTCCGCCCCGGCGCAGGCCCAGGGCAGGGGAAGCTCCAGCACCAAATCGGCCCCGGCCAGTAAGCCCAGGCGGCATCGGCTCCATTTGTCCAAAATGGCGGGCTCACCCCGCTGTACAAAATTGCCGCTGAGGATGCATACCAGCCCCTCCGCGTTCTGTCTGGCCTGCCGGAACAGCGCCTCGTGGCCGAAGTGCAGGGGGTTCAATTCGCAGATCACGGCGGCGATTCTCTGTTTTTTTCCTGTTTTCTCTGGCATTTTCCCGGAAACTCCTTGAATTTGTCTGTGAAATGTACTAAAATAAACACGGCGTTTTCCAAAACCCGGAAAATGCCGAGGGGTCAGGCTGATAAAGGATCTTTCTCTCAGCCTATCTTACCGCATTTGATCCCTGCTGACAAGGGATCGCGTAAAATTTGATTCTTCCGGGGAAAGCCCGGTATTGATTTTGGAAAGGAAGAGGCAGGACATGAAAATTCTTGTTATCAACGCAGGCAGCTCCTCCCTGAAGTACCAGCTGATCGACATGGATACCGAAAAAATGCTGTGTAAGGGAAACTGCGAAAGGATCGGCATGGAGGCGGGGGTGTTCACCCACAAAACAGAGGACGGCAGAGAGCTTCACAAGGATGTGGATATGCAGGACCACACCGCCGCGTTCCTCCAGGTAAAGGACGCTTTAATCGACCCGCAGTACGGCGTGCTGAAGAGCCTGGACGAGGTATCCGCCATCGGCCACCGTGTGGTGCAGGGCGGTTCTCTGTTCAGTGAATCCGTGCTGGTGGATGAAAAGGTGATCGAAGGCATTGAAAGCCTGATCCCTCTGGCGCCGCTGCACAATAAGGCCCACGTACAGGGCATTCGCGCCTGCCGCAATCTCTTTGGCGATAAGGTCCCGGAAGCGGTGGTGTTCGACACCTCCTTCCACTCCACCATGCCTCCCAAGGCCTATATGTTCAACGTCCCTTACGAGTACTATGAAAAGTACGGCGTCCGCCGGTACGGCGCCCACGGCACTTCTCACCGCTATGTTACCGCACGCTGCGCGGAGCTGATGGGGAAAAAGCCGGAGGAACTGAAGATCATCACCTGCCACCTGGGCAACGGCTCTTCCATTTCCGCTGTGGATCACGGCAAATGCGTGGATACCAGCATGGGCCTTACGCCGCTGGATGGCTTTATGATGGGCACCCGCACCGGCACGCTGGACCCCTCTGTGGTCACCTTTATTATGGAGAAGGAGCATCTTTCTCCCGCCGAAATGGATCAGGTGCTCAACAAGAAGTCCGGTCTGTTGGGCATTTCCGGTGTTTCCAGCGATGACCGCGACGTTTCTGCCGCCGCTGAGCAGGGCAATCCCCGCGCCCTGCTCGCTCAGGATATTCTGGAATATCAGATCTCCAAATTTGTGGGCGGCTATCTGGTTACCCTGGGCGGCTGCGACGCTATCGTCTTTACCGCCGGGATCGGCGAAAACCAGCCCCGTCACCGCGCCGCTGTAGGTCAAGCGCTGAGCTTTTTGGGTGTGAAGATCGATGAGAAGCTCAATGAGGAAATGATCCACGGGAAGGAAGGCAAAATTTCCACTCCCGATTCCTCCATTGAGGTTTATGTGATCCCCACCAACGAAGAGCTGGTGATCGCCAGAGACACCAAGGCGTTGGTCGAAAAGCTGTAAATTAAAAAACAGAGGAAGTCCTGGAAGGCATAAGGCCCTTCAGGGCTTCCTTTTTTTGTGAAATTTCGGGAAAAGATTGCAATTTTGTCATAGTTCCTGTATAATAAAAATGTTTTATGTAAACGTCTGAAACTTTTTGGAGGGATACTGTGAAACGATTCCTGAAACGATTTGGAAAAAAAGCAACGGCTTTCCTTCTTTCTCTGCTTTTGTGCCTTGTTGTTCCGATCAGCGCTTTGGCGGAAGAAGGGGAAGTGATTTCTTTTCCGGAGGAAGAGATTCCTTCGTCTGTGCCGGAAGACGAGGCCCCGGTACCGGAGCCCTCTCCGGAGCCTTCCGTAACGCCGGTTCCTTCTGAAGCGCCCGTAGAAAGCGAAACAGAGGGAGAAGAGGCCGGGCTGCAGGAAAATGAGGAAACGCAGGTCGCGGCAGGCTCCCTGCTGGTAACGGGGGGACACGCAACCTATATGAACGGCTATAAGGGGGCGCTCTTTAAGCCGGAAGCCTATATGATCCGGGCCGAGGTGGCGCAGATGCTGTATAATCTGCTGGCCGCAAAGCCCGCTGTGACCGAATCTCAGTTCAGCGATGTGGTGCTCAGCAGATGGTATGGCACGGCGGTCAATTCCCTGGCGAAGGCGGGAGTGCTTGCCGGTTATAAGGACGGCACCTTTCTTCCCAATAAAACCATCACCCGGGCGGAATTTGTCACGGCGCTGGCGCAATGCTTCCCTATGAAAGAAAATGGCGGGGAATCCCCGTTTACAGATACGGAGGGCCATTGGGCGGAAAAGTACATTATTGCCGCCTCTTCCATGGGGTGGATCCACGGCGATACCGGTACGGGCCGGTTTCGCCCCAATGACCCCATCAAACGCTGCGAGGCGGTGACCGTGATGAATTTTGCCTTAGGCCGTACAGGCGATGGCTTTGCCGCGGACCGGGCTACCCAGAAATTCCGGGATGTTCCCAAGAATCACTGGGCCTATCTGCAGATCACGGAAGCGGCGGAACCGGTAGAAGATGTTACGCCGTCGCCTTCTCCCTCGCCGGGGCCTTCCGATTTCGCGGTGGGGCAGTCGGTGCAGGTCGTGGCCAGCGGGGGGTTGAATCTCCGCTCTCAGTGCAATACGGATTCTCAGGTGATCACAGTTTTGACCTCCGGAACGATCCTTACCGTTACAGATGTTTCCGGGCTTCCCTGGCTGGGCGTGAAAACGGCCAACGGGACCGCCGGTTTTGTGCATTCCGGCTCCTCTGACGACCCCTATGTGGTGGTCTATACTCCCGGCGCGGCCTCCGGGGCCAAGCTTTCCGCCTCCAGCCTGTCTCTGCACCAGTATCAAACCGCCCGGCTGGACGCCTCCGTGACCTCGGGCATGAACGCCATGAGCTGGACAAGCTCCGACCCCTCTGTGGCGGTGGTAGGGTACACCGTCAGCTATGGAAGCCGTGAGCATGGCGCCATGGTATACGGGAAAAAGCCCGGTACCGCAACCCTGACCTTCTCTGACGCAGGTGGGCAGAATAAGGTTTCCTGTACGGTTACGGTCACCGCGCCGGAATCGGTGCGCTTTGCTTACGCCAGCGAGAATTCAGCGGTAAAGGGCAAAAGCTTTGATCTGGTGGCGGTAACGGATCCCAGCCGCAGCTCGGTCACCTTCAAAATCATCAGTGGGCCGGCAAGCGGCGCCTATACGACAAGCAGCAGTACCACAGAATCCAGAAATTCCGGCTACGGTTTGCCCACGAATACGGTCAAGGTGTTCAAAAAGTCGGTAGCGTTCCAGGCGGCGGGCATTTACACGGTGCGCGCCACTGCGGGCGGCGCCTCTGATTCTTGTGATTTTGAAGTGTTCGTGCGGCCTTCTGAGGAGAGCATTACAGCTACCGCTTCCGGAGAACGCAGGGGAAGCACGGAGGGGCTCAATGTGGTGGCCAATTTTGAAGGCTACGTGCCTGAAATTGAGGATGACGCCATCGCCTCCGGCAATCCCACTGTGGGCTATGGCTATGTGGTGCCGAAGAATACGGCCTTCTACAACAACCTGACAAAGGCGGAAGCCTTTGCCATGCTGGTGGATAAGGCAAATAACGGCGGCTATACCGCCGGGGTCAACCGGTTTCTGAGAAATAACGGCGTGAAAATGAGCCAGGCGCAGTTCGACGCGCTTCTGAGCTTCGTCTGGAACTGCGGCACAGCCACTTTGGATCCCAGCGAATACGATACGCCCAAGGTCATGCTGAACGCGGTGGTTCCCCCTTCCGATCTTTCGGAGGGGCGGCCCTATACCGGAACCTTGAATGTGGGCGCCTCCGCTGTTTACAAGGACGCCAGCTTCTCCAGCGCGGTTCTGGTAAAGGTGGGAAGCGGCCAGTCTGTCAGCGTGATTGGCCATAAGCTGGTTTCTGACAAGAAGCAGGCATGGTATCAAGTAAAATATAAAGGCCAAACCGGCTGGATGCCTGCCGGGAAGGTAGCGCTCAGCGCTACCGGGCTGACCCGCGACCTGGCCTATGCGGACGCGGGTACTCTTTCCAACAACTTCCTGCAGTGGCACAAATCCGGAAGCACCTGTATTTACGGCCTTTTGACCCGCCGCCTGGCGGAATGCAAGGTGTTCTTCTTCGGCAATTACGCGGACGCCTACCATTCCAGCCCCAATTACGGCAGCAATACCTACGGCTTTGTGTATCCAGATTGCTGCAAGCGATACGAATGAAAAACAGGCTGACCGGCCGTTATATCCAAAGAAAAAGAGGAAGCAGGGGAATATCCCTGCTTCCTTTTTTTGTGTTTCTTTGAAACGCTCAAATGCCCCGCTGCCAATATTTTCTGTCTAAGGTGCGGTACTGTACCGCTTCTCCCACGTGGGCGGTCCCAATGGGCCCGCCGCCGTCCAGGTCGGCAATGGTTCTGGCCACCTTCAGCACCCGGCGGTAGGCCCGCCCGGAAAGCCCGAATTTTTCAAAGGTGCGTTTCAAAAGCCGGGAAGCCTCCTCCGTGACCTGACAGAATTCCGGAAAGTGGGAATCCGGGATCTGGGCATTGCAGGAAAAGCCCAGACCCGCGTAGCGCTTTGCCTGAAGAGTCCGGGCGGCGGCCACCCGCTTTCGGATCACAGCGGAGGATTCGCCGTCCCCGCCGCCGGAAAGCTGGTCAAATTCCACCGGAGGCACCTCAATGTGCAGGTCCATCCGGTCCAGCAGTGGGCCGGAAACCCGTTCCAGATAGCGGTCTACCGCATGGGGCGGGCAGGTGCAGGGCCGGGTGGGGTGCCCGAAGTAGCCGCAGGGACAGGGGTTCATGGCTGCTACCAGCATGAAACGGCTGGGGAAGCTGGCGGAGCCAATGGCCCGCACCACCTCCACCGTGCCGTTTTCCAGGGGCTGGCGCAAGGCTTCCAGGGCGGCGTGGGGGAATTCCGGCAGCTCGTCCAGAAACAGCACGCCGTTGTGGGCCAGGGAAATTTCGCCGGGCCGGGGCACCGTGCCGCCGCCGGTGAGCCCGGTGGTGGAGGTGGTGTGGTGCGGGGCGCGGAAGGGCCTTTCCCGCAGGAGGGAAGCGCCTTCCGGCAGGCTGCCGGCAATGGAATAGATCATGGTGGTCTCCAGCGCCTCCTCAAAGGTCATTTCCGGGAGGATGGAGGGCAGCCGCTTTGCCAGCATGCTTTTGCCGGAGCCGGGAGGGCCCAGAAGCAGAATGTTGTGGCCGCCGCTGGCCGCAATTTCCATGGCCCGTTTTACCTCCGGCTGGCCCTTGACGTCGGAAAAATCCAGCTGGGGCCCTGAGACATCCGGAAGCTCTACCGGAACGGCGGGCTCGATCCGTTCTTCTCCGCGGAGGTGCGCCAACAGCTGCAAAACATCCCGCACCGGGTAAACCGCCAGCCCCTCCACCACGGCGGCCTCCGCCGCGCAGCGCTCCGGCACAAAGATCCGGGTAAAGCCCGCTTCCTTTGCCTTGCAGGCCATCACAAGAACGCCCTGTACCGGCCGCACCTCGCCGGAAAGGGAAAGCTCTCCCAAAAATACGGCGTCGTCTGTCTGGCAGGAAAGCTGCCGGGAGGCAATGAGCAGAGAGACAAGGAGGGGAAGGTCGTAAAGGGGCCCGGCCTTTTTCCGGTCTGCCGGGGCCAGGTTCATGGTGATGCGCCCCACCGGAAACTGAAACCCGCAGTTTTTGATGGCCGACCGCACCCTGTCCTTGGATTCCTTCACCGCCGCGTCCGGCAGGCCCACCAGCTCGAAGGCAGGCAGGCCGGAGGAAAGATCGGTCTCCACCTCTACGGGAAAGGCCTCCATTCCGAAAATTCCCATGCTGTGGGTTTTTGCCACCATAATAATGACCCCATTCTTTCTGATGTTTTCTGATATCTTTTATTATACGGCAAACCGGAAAAGCTTACAAGCAAAAAGGCGAAGAATTTATTTTAGAGTCCCGCTGTCCGGAAAAGCGTTGGCCTGAAAATTGTGAAAAAAAGAAATATTTCTTGACGAAAACCGGTTTTACGTGTAGAGTTTATGATAGGGTTCCTCTGAAAAAACAGTAGAAAAAAGCGGGAGGTGGGAACGGCAATGGAATACAGCGCATACGGTGACGCAGAGCTCTGCCGGTTGATTCGGGAAGGCTCGCCCGATGCCTTTGCCGAGCTCAGCTCCCGCTATCTGTGGCTGATCCGGGCAAAGGCGGCTCAATTTGCAGGCCCTTCCGCTCCGGAGCAGGAGGATCTGTTGCAGGAAGGCTTTTTGGGGCTCTATGCGGCGGCAGCCTCCTTCGAGGAAACCGGCGGCGCTGCTTTTCGCACCTACGCGGGGATCTGCGTGTCCCGTCGTATGACAGACGCGGCAAGAAGGCACGGCAGCGCGAAAAACAGGCCCTTGAACGAATCCCTTTCTCTGGACAGTGAGGCGGCCCATTTGGCGCTGGAAAGCGGGCCGGAGGATCTTCTGGAGCTGCGGGAGCGGCTTCAGGCGCTGCTTCGGCAAGTGGACACGGTGCTGACGCCGCTGGAAAGAAAAGCGCTGCTCCTGTATCTCAGCGGCTGTAAGCGCTCTGAGGTGGAGGAACGCTCCGGCATGAGCCTGCGGGCTTTCGATAACGCCCTATACCGGGTACGGAACAAGCTGAAATTTTTTCAGGATGCAAAATGAGAAAGTTCCGGCCAAATTATGGCGCGCAGTTTTCTTTTTTTGCCCTTGGTATTGCGGAGCGGCGGAAAGGGTATTATAATAGACGCAGTATCAAAAAGATACAGCGATTGAAAAAAGGGGGAAAATAAAAAATGGCAGAGATCACAAAGGATACGATCATCGGCGATATTCTGGATCTGGACGATTCCACCGCTCCGTTCTTTCTGGAGATGGGAATGCATTGCCTGGGATGCCCCTCCTCACGGGGAGAGACCCTGGAGCAGGCCTGTGCGGTACACGGCGTAGATCCCAATGAAATGGTGGAAAAGCTGAACCGGCATCTTCAGGGGAAATAACAGTCTCTGAAACAAAAAAGCCAGGGATCGTTCTGCTGCCGCACGACTTCTGCCGGGCGGCGGCACTTTTTTTAGAAATAACAGGCTTTGGGGAAATAGGGATAAATGCTTTTCGCACATCTCCGCGCCGAAAGGACCGGCGCTTTTCCAGGTCTGAAGCGAGGAAAGAGAGTATGGCAAGACCGCTTTTTCAGCTTGGCCCCCGCCTGGCCCTGTGCGCGGAGCTGGTGCGGGACGGCAAGCTTTTGTGCGATGTGGGGACAGACCATGCCTATCTGCCGATCTGGCTCTTGAAAAGCGGAAGGGTCCCAAAGGCGCTGGCCTGTGATATCAACCCCGGCCCACTGGCGGCCGCCGCGGGCAACGCCCAAAAATACGGAGAAACAGACAGGCTTTCTCTGCGCTTATCCGACGGCCTCAGAGAGGTGCGGGCGGAGGAAGCGGAGGATATTGTGATCGCCGGCATGGGCGGGGAGCTGATGCTGCGGATCATCCGGGAAACAGCCTGGCTGCAAAACGGAGAAAAGCGGCTGATCCTTCAGCCCATGAGCTCCGCCGAAGAATTGCGGCTGGGTTTAAAGAAGCTGGGCTTCTCCGTACCGAAGGAACAGGCGGCGGAGGATTCCGGCAAGGTCTATACCGCGTTTGCCGCCGTATACATAGGTGCGGTGCCGGAAACAGACGAGCTTTATCCCTATCTGGGAAAGCTGGAGCCAAACGGAAGGGCTGCGCGGCTCTATGCGGAAAAAGTGCTGCGGGAGCTCCGGGGCCGCCTGGAGGGCGCCCTGCGGGGCAGGGGACAGGAAACGCCGGAGCAGCTCAAAGAGATTATCCGGCAAATTGAAAACCGCTGTGAGGAATAGGGTACAAGAGAATTCGGAAAGGACAACAAGCTATGGCGAGAATACAGGATATTTACGACTGCATCGATGCGGCGGCTCCCTTTGCCTCCGCCATGTCCTTTGACAACGTGGGCCTTCTGGTAGGAGAGGGCAGCACAGAGGTGTCAAGGGCTCTGGTAGCTCTGGATATCACCGAGGCCGTGGTGGAAGAGGCGGCCTCTATGAACGCGGGCCTGATCATCAGCCACCACCCGGTGATCTTTCACCCCTTAAAGGCACTGGGCGGGCGGGATATTCCCTATCTGCTGGCGAAAAAAGGCATCGCCGCGCTGTGCTGCCACACCAATCTTGATCTTTCCCCGGTGTGCGGCGTCAACACGGCATTAGCGAGCAGATTGGGGCTGAAGAACATTCACCCGGAGGATGTGTTCGGCGAAGAATGCGTGCTCTTTGCCGGTGAGCTGGAGCAGGAGCTTTCCCCGGAGGAATTTGGGGCCCTTGTGAAGCAGCGCCTGAAAACGAAGGCAATAGGGCTGATTCCCGGAAAGGCTCCCGTAAAGAAGGTGTTTCTGTGCAGTGGAGCGGGGGGAGAGTATGTCCACTTTGCCGCCTGCCGGGGCGCGGACGCCTATCTCACCGGGGAAATGCAGCACCACGAGGCGCTGGAGGCTGCCCGCACCGGCGTGACCTGCGTGGTGGCGGGCCATTATGAAACGGAAAAGCCCTTCGGGGAATTTTTGATCTCCTATTTGAAAAAGCGAATTCCCAGCACATCGTTTCTGCCCTCTCAAGCAGAGCGCGGGCCGGTGGAGATCAGATAGCAAAAAGAAAGGAAAACGTCATGGCATTAGACGGTATTTTTTTACGTCATATCAAAAAGGAATTGGAGGAAAAGCTTCTGGGCGGCCGGGTGGATAAGATCCACCAGCCCAACCGGGAGGAGCTGATGGTGGCTTTCCGCACCCGGGAAAGCGCCTATAAGGTGCTGTTTTCCGCCCGGGCCAACAGCGCCAGAGTCCACTTTACCTCCATCCCCCTGGAAAACCCCAAGCAGCCGCCTATGCTCTGTATGCTGCTGCGGAAAAAGCTGCTGGGAGCAAAGCTTATTTCCATTCGCCAGCCGGAGCTGGAGAGGCTCCTCCACTTTGATTTTGACGCCATAAACGACCTGGGAGATCACGTGATCTTGACCCTTACCATGGAGATCATGGGGCGGTACAGCAATGTGATCATAACAGACCAGGAGGGGAAGATCGTCGACGCCTTAAAGCGGGTGGATGCGGAAATGTCCTCTCAGCGGCTGGTGCTGCCGGGGCTTACCTATCATTTGCCGCCGCCCCAGGAAAAAAAGAGCGTTTTATCGGTCACCTCTCAGGAGCTGCTTTCTCTTTTGCAGGCCCTGCCGGGGGATATGGAGCTTTCGAAAGCCTTGCTTTCCGTGCTGCAAGGAGTGTCTCCCATTGTGTGCCGGGAGCTTGCGCACCAGGCGGGCCGGGGTGCGGAGCTCACGGTAAAAACCATGAACGAAGAGCAGCGTTTCAGAGTGGGCTTTTTCTTCCAGCAGCTGAAGGAAACGGCACAGGCTGTTTCCGGGCGCCCCTTTATGGCAATAAACGCCCAGAAAAAACCCATGGATTTTTCCTTTTTGGATCTTCACCAGTACGGCACCGCCGCGGTGGTGAAGGAGGGAGAAAGCTTTTCCGCCCTGCTGGATGATTTTTACCGGGAGCGGGATCAGCAGGAGCGCATGCGGGTGCGGGAGCAGGATCTCCTTCGCCTGCTTTCCACCCATTCCGAGCGGCTTTCCCGGAAGATAAACGCCCAGCGGGCAGAGCTGGAGCAGTGCGCCCAGCGGGACGCTTTGCGGATCGCGGGAGACCTGATCAGCGCCAACCTGTACGCCCTGCCGAAGGGGGCGGAAAGCGCAGAGCTTCCCAATTATTACGAGGAAGGGCAGCCCCTTGTTTCCGTGAAGCTGAACCCCGCCCTTTCCCCCTCGCAAAACGCCCAAAAGTACTATAAGGAATATCGGAAGGCGAAAACCGCCGAGGAAAAGCTGACGGAGCAGATCACCCTGGCCGGGCGGGAGCTGGAATACCTGGATACCGTGCTGGACGCCCTTTCCCGGGCGGAAACAGAGCAGGACCTGGTGGAGATCCGCGCCGAGCTGGGAGAGCAGGGCTATGTGCGGACCCCCCGCGGCAAAAAGCAAAAGCCCGTTGGGGTCAGCGCGCCCATGAAATTTACGGTTTCCGACGGCTTCACCGTGCTGGTGGGCAGAAACAACCGGCAAAATGACAGACTCACCATGAAGCTTGCAAGCAACAACGATATCTGGTTTCACACCAAAAATATCCCCGGCTCCCATACCATCCTGGTCACAGAGGGGAGAACCCCCACCCCGAAAGCAATGGAGGAAGCGGCTGCCTTAGCAGCCGCCCACAGCCGCGCCAAGGATTCCGCCCAGGTTCCGGTGGATTACACCCAGGTACGCCACGTCACGAAGCCCCAGGGCGCAAAGCCGGGCATGGTGATCTACGACAGCTACAAAACAATTTTCATCGACCCGCAGTTAGATTCTAGATTCTAGATGCTGGATACTGGATGCTGGAGAAGGGCGTTTTACGAATGAGCAATGAGCAATTCAGAGCAAGGGCCGTTTTTCTGCTGCCCTGAGCATCTTGCCTGTCATCCTGCCCCCAACTGTCATCCTAAGCCTTCCCATTTGTCATCCTGGGCCCCTCTTCTGTCATCCTGAACGAAGTGAAGGATCTCGCCCTTTGGCTTTTCTTTACCGAGATTCAAGGACGAGATCCTTCGTCACGAAGGCGCAAAGCGCCTTTTGCGTTCCCTCAGGATGACAGAAGGTAGAGGCGAATAGTGCGCTAAATTGGAATTTAGCAGACTAACAGAAAGGCAGAAACCCTTGCCTCCCCTGAAAGGGGAGGAGGGCCATGCGATAGCATGGCGGAGGGGTTCCAGCTCGCCGTGTAGAACCCCTCAGTCACGGCTTCGCCGTGACAGCTCCCCTTTCAGGGGAGCCAAGGGTTAAGTGCCAAACAATCATTTAGCGGCTCACTGAAAACTGAGTGTAGGGGAGGGGCTTGAGTCTCGCCTGTCGGCTCGGTCGGTTCGCGTCCACGCTCCACTGGAGCGTGCTCACCTCCTCCCGTCCCAGAATTACTGCAAATCCTGCGGGCCGGGCAAGCCCGGCCCCTACGACTGGCTATGTGTTAAACAATAATTTATCGTTTTTATTGCCTTGCGCCAGCAAGGCCACCACCGTCTAGAATCCAGTATCTAGAATCCAGCATCTAAACTAACAACTACATTCCTAAGGAGGAAATACGCCATGGGAACGCTTTTACATGGGATCGCTGCCTCGCCGGGGATCGGGATGGGCAGGGTGTTTCTGTACCATGCGGCCCGGGTCAGCACGGGGGATAGGCTGGTGCGGGACCAGGCGGAGGAATGGGAACGGTATCGGTGCGCGGTGGAACGGTTTTGCGGGGAGCTTCGGGAAAAGGCGGCGCGGGTCGTGTCTGTTGCGGGGCAGGCCCAGGCCGATATTCTGCTGAGCCAAATCGCCATGGCCCGCGATCCTTCTCTGGAGGAAGCGGTGAAAGCGCAGATCGCTTCCCGGCAGTCTGCGGAAACGGCGCTGGATGCGGCGTGCGCTCAGTTTATCAGCAGTCTTTTGGAATCGGAGAACGAGGTGATCCGCCTTCGCGCGGTGGATGTGCAGGACCTGCGGGACAGACTGCTCCGCATTCTTTTGGACCTGCCGGAAACGGATTTTTCCGCCCTGTCCCCCGATACGGTCCTGATCGCGGACGCTTTGCCGCCCTCTGCCATGACGGCGCTGGCTTCTCATCCCATCGCGGCCATTGTTTTCTGTAAGGACGGAAAGGCCTCCCACAGCGTGATTTTGGCCAGGGCGATGGAAATTCCCACAGTAGTGGGTGCCGGAGACGCCGCTTCTCAGGTGAGAGACGGAGAATGGGCCGTGGTGGACGGCACAGCGGGAACCGTGCTGCTTTCTCCCACGGAAGAGCAGCTGAGGGAGAGCGAAAGAAAGCGGAAAGCCTATCTGCGGGGTAGGGAGCAGCTGAATACATATATCCACCGCCCCGCTGTCACGGCGGATCGTTTTCCCATCCGGCTGACCGCCGGCGTGGGAAGTGAGGGGGAGATACGGCAGGCCTGGAAATACGGCTGTGATGGGATCGGCCTGCTGCGCTCGGAATTTTTGTATCTGGATCGTCCCACCCTTCCCGGCGAGGAGGAGCAATTTCATGTGTATAGTGCTTTCACGCGGATCGTGGAGGGAAAGCCGCTGGTCATTCGCACCCTGGATATCGGCGGAGATAAGCGGCTGCCGGGTCTCTCCTGGGAGCAGGAGAAAAACCCCTTTTTAGGGTGCCGGGGCGTGCGGCTGTACCGGGAGCAGGAAGAGATGTTCCGCACACAGCTCAAGGCCATCCTCCGCGCGGGAGCCTATGGTGATGTGCGCCTGCTGATCCCCATGGTCACCGGCCTGGAGGAGCTTCGCTGGGTGAAAGCCGTTCTGGCGGAGTGTAAAGAAGAGCTGCAAAGCAGGGGAGAGGCTTTTTCCCTGGAGATGCCGCTGGGGGCTATGGTGGAAACCGCCGCGGCGGCGCTGACAGTGGATCTTCTGGCCGGGGAGGCGGATTTTCTCAGCATCGGCATGAACGATCTGACCCAGTACATCCTGGCGGTGGATCGGGACAACGTGAAGGTATCCCACTTGTATTCCCATTACGATCCCGCGCTGCTCCGCTCGATCCGGCAGATATTTTCCTGCGGGAAGAAAACGGGGGTCCCTATCAGCGTGTGCGGCCAGGCCGCCGCAGACCCCCTGTTTCTCCCTCTCCTGCTGGGCCTGGGTGCGGAGGAGCTCAATGTCCAGCCCTCCTTCCTGCTGTCTGCTCGCCGGGCTCTTGCCCAGTGGACAAGGGAGGAAGCGGCTTCTTTGGCGGAGCAGGCGCTGAAGCTGAAAACAGAAGCAGAGGTCTGTGCGCTGCTGGAAGAAAACCGGCGCTAGGGTGAGCATGATGCATTACACAAAAGTAAAAGGGATCCTTTCGGCCCACAATGGGATGAACCTGTACCGTGGCTGTTCCCACGGCTGTATTTACTGCGATTCCAGAAGCAAATGCTACCATATGGAGCATGCATTTGAGGATATCGAGGTCAAGGAAAACGCCCTGGAGCTGTTGGAGGATGCCCTGAAGCGCAAGCGGAAAAAGTGCATGCTCGGCACCGGGGCCATGACCGACCCCTATATTCCTCTGGAGCGAACGCTGGAATATACCAGAAAAGCCATGCTGCTGGCCCTGCAATACGGGTTTGGGTTTACTGTGCAGACAAAGTCCGCGCTGATCCTGCGGGATCTTGACCTGCTGCGGGAA
>JAETPP010000028.1 GCA_021771115.1 Bacillota bacterium
TGTCATCCTGAACAAAAGCAAAGCTTGCTTTGCTTTCAGTGAAGGATCTCGGTTAGCAGCAACCGGCGCATGAAGGGCTTTTTAATCACCGGCTGGGATATGGCCGAGATTCTTCGCCTTCGGCTCAGAATGACGGGTGGGAAGTGAGCACCTCGCCGTCGATCGGGTCGGAAACCAGTCTCCTGCACTGAAACAGCTTCACGAGTGGCTGCGGCGCCTCGCTGCTAAATTCCAATTTAGCGCACCAACCATTCCCACCCACTGTCATCCTGAGGAAAAAAGGCGCTTTGCGCCTTCGTGACGAAGGATCTCGGCCAGCAGCAACTAACGCATTAAGGAAAATTTGTACCCGCTGGCGGCTGCAAACCGAGATTCCTCACCGCTTCGCGGTTCGGAATGACAGCGGGTGCGTGTGCCCTTGCCCTTCTCCAGCATCTAGTATCCAGCATCCAGCATCTAAAAAAGCCCGCTGCAAAATGCAGCGGACCCTTAGTAGTACAGCTGAAGCGCCTGGGGCAAGACCTCCGCCTCCACCTGTTCCCCGCCGGAGGCGTATTCGCCGTCGAGGGACCAGGGCATGGGCTCGGCGCAGGTGAATTTCGCGCCCCTGGTATGCACAAAGGTGATCATTTCCTCATCGTATTTCCCGCTCATCAGGGAGAAGATCACCCGGTTCAGCTCCAGAAGGTTCCGGGGCATTTTCACCAGCGTCAGCTCCAGCTTCCCATCCGCCAGATCCACCTTGCCGGGATCCAGCTTTACAATGCCGCCGAAGGAGGTGGAATTGCTGAGAGAACCGAAAACATAGTCTCCCTCAAACGCTTCTCCCTCCGCCGTTTCCACCTTCACCTGATAGGATTTCAAGGTGGGAAGCTCCTTGATCCCTTCCAGAATATAGGCTAAATGCCCCAGGGAATTTTTCAGGCTCTGCGTAGTGGAGTAGGAGGACTGGGTAAACGCGCCGAAGGACGCCACATACACAAAGTACCTTTCCCCAAACCGGCCGGCGTCCAGCGCCCGCAGGCTGCCCTCTGCAATTTGCCGGGCCGCCTTTCCCGGTTCCTTCGGGAGCCCCAGGGAATTGGCAAAATCATTG
Organism: Bacillota bacterium; assembly: GCA_021771115.1. Lineage (GTDB taxonomy): Bacteria > Bacillota > Clostridia > Oscillospirales > Acutalibacteraceae > Acutalibacter. Next base: position 1,097 of record JAETPP010000028.1, read on the forward strand.
GTGGAGCCCGCCGGGATATAGCCTATGGGAACAGCGGCCCCCGCTTTTAAGACCTCAGATACCATCTCGCTTAAAGTGCCGTCTCCTCCGCAGCAGATCAGGGTTTCCGGCTTTTCCTCCAGGGAGGCCCGGATCACCGCCTGGGCCTGTTCTGCGCTTTCTGTTTTCACGGTGACGACCTCTCTGCCGCTTTCCTCCAGGACCCTCTGCACCTCATCGATCTCCCGCAGGATGTTTTGCCGCCCCGCGTGGGGGTTCACCACAACGATCGTTTTCACTTTTTCATCCCCCTTTCCATACACAGGGTAAGTTCTATTTCAAACAGATTTTAGTGTTTCCCGCTTCTGGGAAAAAATCCCTATTCTCCCGGCAGCTCCGGAAGCATTTCTTCCGGGTCTTCCGGCATTTGCCGGGTGCGTGCCGCCTTCCACCGCGGCACAAGAAACACAGCCATCCACAAAGCGGACAGCACAAGCAGTACAATATACTGCACAAAGGCCATTCTGTCTCCTACCCGCCGGGCGGCGTTTTCCAGGCTCTCGCCCTCCACGCCCACAAGGATCAGGCAGATCAGATTCATCAGGAGCATGAGGGCAGGCATCAGCAGGGAAACGCCGGTCCGAAGAAGCGGGAAGGTTCTCTTTTCATTTTCCTCCCCTGTGCAGCCGCTTTCCTGCCCTTCCCGGAAAAGCCGGGAAAAGACCTTTTCGCCGGTTTGCCGCAGCTTGTCCTTCCCCTGCCGCAGCACCCCGAACCGGGGCACAGCCATTTTGAGAAGCACCCACACAAGCCCCGCCAAAAGGGCGGCAAAGCCCGCGATAATGCCCCAGCGCACCATAGTTCCATAGTTCACGGCAAGGATCAGCCCGCCCACACAGGCAAGGGGTGCACAGCCCACAGTGGAAAGGCCCAGCGCGATAAGCGTTTCTCCGGCAGCCTGATCCGCCACCCGGAAAGAGAGAAGACCCGCCAAAAGGGCCAGGGCCGCTTCCAGCAGAAAAATCCCCAGCAAAAGAAGCCCCTGCTTCCAAAGATAGCCGGAGCGTATCGCCTTCGTATCCATACGGAGCTCCTGATACAGTAAGCGCTGAAAGGAGATCCCCGCCCGCTCCCGCAGGGCGGAAGGCGCTTCCTCCGCGGCGGAAACGGCCTGCTCCACGCCTTCCCTTCCGGCCCGGTCCAGCAGCGGCAGCAGCGCGAAAAGCTGCTCCAGCTCTGTTCCGGAAAATCCGGCTTCGGAAAGCCCGAACCCTCTTTTTTCGGGAACCGTTTTTTGAGAAGAGTCTTCTTCCTGAGACACTTCGCTTTTTTCTTCTCCGAACTTTTTCTCCTGAGAGCCCAGCATTGTTTCGGCCTCCGTCTCAGAAGAGCTTTCTTCTTCCCCGAAGGAGCTTTCCTCCGGCAGCTGGAACAAGGCCCCTTCCGGCATGCTGGCAACCGCGCCCTCCGGCAGGGAGCTTTCCTCCCCTTCCAGGTCTCTCAGGTTATCGCCGAATTTTCCAATTTCCTTCTTTTCCGCCTGGGCTGCGGCAAGGCCCTGGGAAATCGCATCCAGTTCTCCTGTCCGCTCCGCCTGCCGCAGATACAGCAGCAGGGCATAGACCGCTTTTTCATACAGCTCGCCTGCTTCCAGGATCTGGGCTTCCTCCAGCCCCTCCCGCAGCACGCTGATGGTCCCCTCCTGGGCGTAGGGGTATTTTTCCGACAGCCGCTGGGCTTCGCTGCTTTCCGGCTCGATGGTCAGATAAGCTTCCTCCAGCCGCCCCTGCTCCTCCTTTGTCAGAAAGACCAGCAGAAGGGTTTTTCCCTGGAGGCTCATGGCCTCCGGCGCACCCGGTTCCAAACCGCCCTGCTGAATCCCCCGGTTTACCAGCTCTCCCATCAGGGCGGGAAGCGCCAGGGCGCACAGGGTTTGGACAGCAAAGAAAAGAAGGCAAAGAGCGGCGGATACTCCGCCTTGCTTTAAGGCCTTTCCGATCTGCTTCATGCCGCTTTCTCCCTCTGTTTTCAAAAATGTTCGGCTTCCCCGCCGAATAGTTCCCGCAAGGGACGCCGCCTTCTATTTTAGTCGGCTTTTTCCCGCCGTCAACCTGCTTCTCTGAAAAATTTACAGGCTGTTCATAAAAAGGGACTGCGAAGCGTGCTCCGCAGTCCCTTTTTGTGATTTCTATTGCCGCCTTTCAGCGGAATTTTTCCTCCACCTGCCGAAACAGCACCGGGGTGATCCCGGGGTAGGTCACTTCCTCCGGCAGGGAAGAAAAGCTGCCCACTTCCTTCATTTCGCTTTCCGGCAGCCCGGAAAGCTTTGTGATCTCCGCGAAAAACACCGCGCCTGCCGCGCCGGAGGATTCGTCCTCCGCGTAGTAGCCGCAGACCGGCTCCAGGGTAAATTCCGCCGCGCCCGATTCCTCCCACAGCTCTCGTTTCGCCGCCTGCTCCGGGGTCTCTCCCGGCTCGATATGGCCTCCCTGGGTCTCCCAGGTGGCGCGGTTTTTGTGGCGGCTCAAAAGGAGCTTCCCCCGGTAGCGGGAAAAGATCACCACATATTTATACGCCGCCCCTTCCTCCATGGGAAAAATTTTTTTGCACACAGAACCCTTTTTCTCGCTCATGTTTCCTGCTCCTTTCCCACCGGATCATCTTCCAGGGCACGCCGCACCGCCAGGTCGTACTCCGGGTTTGCCTTCCTCAGGACTACCGGGCGGCCCGCCTCACTTAAAAAGCAGTGGGAGGTTTTGCCCGTGCACCTGATAATCCCGGTCTCCTTGTCCCGCACGGTATAGAAAAAGGCGATCCGGGTGCCGGTATAGCTCTCGATGCCCGTTTCCACCCGTACCGTTTCTCCAAAGCGGGCCATGGACTTATACTCGGCTTCCGCGGTAAGCACCGGGCTTACGATACCCTCTGCCTCCAGCCCCTCCAGGCTCATGCCGCAGACCCGCATAAAGTGGATGCGGGCCTCCTCAAACCAGCGGATATAGTTGGAATGGTGCACGCAGTCCATGCGGTCCGTTTCGTAATAATACACCGGCCGCTCATACTCCACCGTTTTCACAGTGCGCTCCCCCTTCTGCAAAGAAAATCTGCTTTTACTATAGCACAGGCCTCCCCCCAAAAGCAAATCCCCTAACATGGAAGTGCTTTTTTCCGCATAAGATTTTTAGGACAAATTCCCCGAAACGCCAATTATTGTTATGGGCGGACAGGTTGATTTTCCCGTCAAAAAATGCTATGATTCTCTATGTTCCGAAAAATTCGGGCAAAAGAAAACACCATTTCTTTTTCCAAAATTTTGTTTTTCAGAGCTGGCGTTGTTTCGCAAAAACACACCGCCGAAACTCTCCTATTTTTAGAAAGCAGTGATCATAACCATGAAAATCGGTATGGATGTAGGCTCCACCACATTAAAATGCGTTGTATTCGATGAAAACGGCGCCCCGGTATTCCGGGAATATGAGCGCCATTTCTCCCAAATCGCGGAAAAGGCCTCCGCCATGCTTTCCCGGATCCGGGAGCAGTTTCCGGAAGCGGAAACTGCCGGGCTGTGCGTTTCCGGCTCCGCCGGCATGGGGCTGGCGGAGGATCTGAACATCCCCTTCGTGCAGGAGGTTTACGCCACACGCACCGCCGTAAAGGCGTACCTGCCGGGGGCGGATGTGGTGATCGAGCTGGGAGGCGAGGACGCGAAGATCCTGTTCCTTTCCGGCTCCATGGAGGTGCGCATGAACGGCTCCTGCGCCGGGGGCACCGGGGCCTTTATCGACCAGATGGCCACCCTTTTGAACATCGCCCCGGACGAGCTCAATGAGATCGCGAAAACCAGCGAGCGCACCTACAGCATCGCCTCCCGCTGCGGCGTGTTCGCAAAGTCCGATATTCAGGCCCTGCTCAATCAGGGCGCCCAGAAAAACGACATTGCCCTGAGTATTTTGAACGCCGTGGTCAACCAGACGGTGGCGGGCCTGGCCCAGGGCCGGGAGATCAAGGGGAAGGTGGTCTATCTGGGCGGCCCTTTGACCTTCCTGTCTGAGCTTCGCGGGGCCTTTGACCGCATTTTGGGCGTGGAGGGCATTTGCCCGGAAAATTCCCTGTACTATGTGGCGGCGGGGGCTGCCATGAGCGAGACCAGCGAGGAATTTTCTCTTCTTGAACTTACGGAGCGCATCCGGAATTACAGCTCCAGCCACCGGTATCAGAGCAGCGACCCCCTGTTCCAAAACGAGGCGGAGTATGAGGAATTTTCCGCCCGGCACAAAAAGGACACCATTCCCACCGACGCGCCCCTGCTGCCCGGAAATATCGCCTATGTGGGCATCGACGCCGGCTCCACCACCTTAAAGGCCACGGCCATCAACGAAAACGAGGAGATCATTTTCTCCCAGTATCTGCCCAATTCCGGAAACCCCGTGCCGCTGGTGAAGGAATTCCTGCTGGCGCTCTATCAAAAGTTCCCGGAGATCGAGATCCGCTGCGCCGCTTCCACCGGGTACGGCGAGGAGATCATCAAAAACGCCTTCCGCCTGGACCTGGGCGTGGTGGAGACCATCGCCCATTTCACCGCCGCCCGGAAATTTGAGCCGGAAGTGGATTTCATCATCGATATCGGCGGTCAGGATATCAAGTGCTTCAAAATCAAAAACGGGGCCATCGACAACATCTTCTTAAACGAGGCCTGCTCCTCCGGCTGCGGCTCCTTTTTGCAGACCTTCGCCGGGGCCCTGGGCTATGAAATGAGCGATTTCGCCAAATGCGGCCTTTTTGCCGACAGCCCGGTGGATCTGGGCTCCCGCTGCACCGTGTTTATGAATTCCTCGGTAAAGCAGGCCCAGAAGGATGGGGCCTCCATTGAGAATATTTCCGCCGGCCTTTCCATGAGCGTGGTGAAAAACGCCCTCTATAAGGTCATTCGGGTCACCGACGCGAAAAGCCTGGGCGACCACATTGTGGTGCAGGGCGGAACCTTCTTAAACGACGCGGTTCTCCGGGCCTTTGAAAAGGAGATCGGGAAATCCGTGACCCGCCCCTCCGTGTCCGGCCTGATGGGGGCCTACGGGGCCGCCCTGTACGCAAAACAGCATGAAACGGGAGAGAAAAGCGGGATCCTGGACGCACAGGGCCTTGCCTCCTTCACCCATGAGGTCAAGGCCGTTACCTGCAACGGCTGCCCCAACCACTGCCGCCTGACGGTGAACACCTTCGGCGGGGGCGAAACCGGCTCCGCCCGGTACATTGCCGGAAACCGCTGCGATAAGCCCCTGCAAAAGCACAGTAAAACCGCAGAGTACAACCTGTACGACTATAAGCGGGAGCTGCTGGCCTCCTACGCCCCCTGCGAGGGGAAGCGGGGCGTGATCGGGATCCCCATGGGACTCAATATGTTTGAGCTGTACCCCTTCTGGTACACCTTCTTTACGAAGCTGGGCTTCGGCGTGTTCCATTCTCCTGATTCCGACCGGGAGCTGTATTTCCGGGGGCAGCACACCATTCCCTCCGATACCGTGTGTTACCCGGCAAAGCTGATCCACGGCCACATTGAGGCCCTGCTGGAGAGAAACCCGGACGCCATTTTCTACCCCTGCATGAGCTATAATCTGGATGAGCACAAGGGAGATAACCACTATAACTGCCCTGTGGTGGCCTATTATCCCGAGGTGTTGGACGCCAATATCGAGGCCTTAAGCGAAACAAAATTCATTTACGACTATGTGGGCCCGCACCGGCGGAAGGATTTCCCCGGCAAAATGCAGAAGATCCTGGCAAAGTATTTCCCCGCCATTCCGGAGCAGGAGGTAAAGGCCGCCGCCGACGCGGCCTACGGGGAATACAGCGCCCACATGGAACGCATCCGCCAAAAGGGCAGGGAGTTTTTGGCTCTGGCCAAGGAGAAGAACCTTCCCGTCATCATTCTGGCCGGGCGGCCCTATCACCTGGACGGGGAAATCAACCACGGCATCGATAAGCTCATCTGCGAATGCGGCGCCGTGGTGGTGACGGAGGATTCCGTCAGCGACCAGATCGAAAAATTCCCCACCACCGTCTTAAACCAGTGGACCTATCACGCCCGGCTGTACTGCGCCGCCAAATATGTGGCGAACAGCGGAGATAAGCGGATCAATCTGGTACAGCTGGTTTCCTTCGGCTGCGGCGTGGACGCCATCACAGGCGACGAGGTGCGCTCCATCCTGGAGGAAGGGGACCGCATCTATACCCAAATCAAAATCGACGAGATCACAAACCTGGGCGCAGTCCGCATCCGCCTGCGCAGCCTCTTCGCGGCGCTGGGACTCTAGACGCTGGATGTTAGGGGCAGTGATATTCCAAGCTGGCGCTTGGAGTGATATTTTCCTTCGGAAAGTGATATTGCAAACTTCGTTTGCAGTGGTATTTTCCTTTGGAAAGTTTTTTAAAAAAACTCGGCGCAGCCGAATATCACTGGCCGCAGGCCAATATCACTGCGAAGCAATATCACTCGGCAAAGCCGAATATCACTGTCCCTATCTGCTCTTTCTAAATATCTAACAAAGTAGGCGATTATATGTCTGACGAAAAAAACAGGGTGGAATTTACCCGGGAGATGAAGAAGGATTACACTATCATCACGCCCAATATGGCGCCGCTTCATTTCGAGCTCATTAAAAACGTGCTGGAAAGCTTTGGGTATCACGTAGATCTGCTGCGCACCACCGGCCGGGAGATCGTGGACGAGGGGCTGAAATATGTGCACAACGATACCTGCTATCCCGCCCTTTTGTCCATCGGGCAGATGATGCACGCCCTGCACAGCGGGAAGTATGACCTGCACAAGGTGGCCCTCATCATGACCCAGACCGGCGGCGGCTGCCGGGCTTCCAACTACATCCATCTGCTTCGCAAGGCCCTGAAAAAGGACGGGCTGGATTACATTCCCGTGATCTCTCTAAACCTTTCCGGGCTGGAAAGCAATTCCGGCTTTCAGATCACCCTTCCCCTGCTGCGCAGGGCCATTGCCGCTTTGACCTACGGGGACCTTTTGATGCTCTTAAAAAACCAGACCAAGCCCTATGAGGTGACGGCGGGGGCCAGCGACATCCTGGTGGAGCACTGGATCTCCACCCTGACGAAGTTTTTTGAGCAGGGAAAGGCCTTTACCCAGCGGGAGGTGCGCCAGTATTTCGATACCATCGCCCAGTCCTTTGCGGATATCCCCCTGCGGGATGTGAAAAAGACCAGGGTCGGCGTGGTGGGCGAGATCTATGTAAAATATTCCCCTTTAGCCAATAACAGCCTGGAGGAATTCCTGTTTGAGCAGGGCTGTGAAACCATGGTGCCGGGCATTTTGTCCTTTATGATCTTCAAGGTAGATAACCGCCTGGAGGATATTGCCCTTTACGGCGGAAACCCTGCCAAAAAGCAGCTTTGCACCATGCTGAAATGGTATTTTACGAAATTTGAAACAGACCTGATCGCCGCGGTAAAGAAGTTCCCGCAGTTTACTCCCCCCGCCCCTTACCGCCATTTGAAGGAGCTTGCCGGAGATGTGATCGGCTATGGCTGCAAAATGGGCGAGGGCTGGCTGCTTACGGCTGAAGTGATGGAGCTTATTGAAAGCGGCTATGAAAACGTGGTATGTACCCAGCCCTTCGGCTGCCTGCCCAACCACATTGTGGGCAAGGGTATGATCCGCAAGGTAAAGGGGATCTATCCCAATGCCAATATCGTGCCTATCGATTACGACCCCAGCGCCACCAGGGTCAACCAGGAAAACCGCATCAAGCTGATGCTGGCCGTGGCAAGGGAACAGGAGCAGGAAGCCGCCCTGCGGAAAGCGCCCCTTTCCCCCACCCCCTCTGAAGCCTGATTTGTAAGTTGCAAGACAGAGAAAGGAAGCATAGCTATGGAACCTCAGAAAATCATTCTCAGCGCGGACAGCACCTGCGACCTGGGCGAGGAGCTGAAAGCCCGTTACCAGGTACAGTATTATCCCTTCCATATCATTCTGGAGGGAAAAGATTATCAGGACAATGTGGATATCACGGTAAAGGAGATCTTTGAGGCCTACTACGCCAGAAAGGCCCTGCCCCAGACCGCCGCCATCAACATGGAGGAATACCTGGAATATTTCAGGCCCTGGGTGGAAGAGGGCTATGATGTGATCCACCTGAACTTGGGCGGCGCGATCTCCAGCGCCCATAAAAACTGTGTGCTTGCCGCAAAAGAGCTGGGCGGCCACGTGTTCCCCATCGACAGCTTCAGCCTTTCCACCGGCATCGCCCTGCAGGTGATCGAGGCGGGAGAGCGGATCAAAGCGGGAATGCCCGCCCGGCAGATCGCGGAAGAGGTAAGCGCCCTGCGGTCCAAAACCCACGCCAGCTTTATTCTGGATACCCTGGATTTTATGCGGGCCGGAGGCCGCTGCTCCACCGTTGCGGCAGTGGGCGCGAACCTTTTGAGCCTGAAGCCCTGCATTGAGGTCAATAACGCCGATGGCAGCATGCACGTGGGGAAGAAATACCGGGGTTCCCTGGAAAAGGTGCTCTGCCAGTACGTAAAGGATAAGCTTTCCCAATACCCGGATATCAAGAAGGATCATATCTTTATCACCTATTCCTCCATTGGCCCGGAGCTGGAAGAGCTGGTGAGAAAAACGATCCGGGAAACCATGGACTTTCAGGAGATCCACGCCACCCACGCCAGCTGCACCATCGCTTCCCACTGCGGCCCCAACACCCTGGGGATCCTGTTTGAAACGCTTTCCTAGCCAGACGGCGCAAATTTGAACCCGCTGAAAACGGGCGATAAATTGCCGCTTTTCGGCTTGTTGTCCTAGGCAGGCGTCAGCCTGCCGTCGTCCTTCGCACCGAAAATCGACAACATCTCACCAGTTTTCAGTTCGAAGAAGTTTTGCCGTGGTGGATTTTTGTCCGACCTAGGCAAAAGCGCAGTGAATCCTTGCGGATTCACGAGCATTTTAACGACGGGCGGGCGAAAATACTCCCGGCAAAACCGGGCTCAAATCCGCGCCGTCTGGCTAGGGAAAGGAGCACGCCTATGAACGTTAGGAAATACACAGGAAAATATGCCGGGCAAAGGCTGCCCCGGCGGATCATCGCCATGCTGGTCTCCGTCATCTTCATGGGCTTTGGTGTCAGCCTGTTCGTGCTGGGCAGCATGGGCTCCGATCCCTTTTCCACCCTGAATTTGGGGGTCTCCTCCAGGCTGGGGATAAGCTTCGGCATCTGGCAGGCCATTTTTAACGTTCTGATGCTGATCCTGGTCGTTTTTCTGGACCGCTCCATGCTGGGGCTCGGCACCATCGGCAACATGTTTTTGGTGGGCTTTTCCGCAGACTTTTTCGGCTCTCTCTGGGCTGTGGTGATCCCCGCAGGATTCACCTTTCCCCTTTGGGCCAGGCTTCTGCTTACCCTGGGCGGGGTGGCGGCGCAGATCATCGGCTGCTCCTTCTATGTCACCTCCAATTTGGGCATGGCGCCTTATGACTGCATTTCCTTTATCGTTCCCAATAAAACGAAGATCCCCTTCCGCTGGTGGCGGATCTTCCTTGACCTGGTGGCAGTTGCCATCGGCTTTTTCTGCGGGGCCTCTATCGGCATCGGCACGTTGATTATGGCCTTCGGCACCGGCCCGCTGCTGCCGCTGTGCAACAAATACCTTGCCGCCCCGGCCCTGAAGATCGCGGAGATCCCCAAGGAGACTCTATGATGGAGTTTTCAAAGCTTTCCCTGGAGCTCTTGAATGAGAAGAATTTATCCGCTGTTCAAAAGCTGCACCGGGAAGATATCAGCGAGGATTTCGTAGACAGTGTGGACACCATCTGGGAGCTGACCCAATACGGCCTTTCCCATCACTGTATCGGCCACACCTATGCCGTAAAACAGGAGGGCCGCTATATCGGCGTGATCTTGATCGGCGAAGCGCTGCCCTGGGAAACAGACCCGCCGGAAATGAGGAAAACCCCTTTTTACCGCCTGATGGGCTTTGTTTTGGACAAAGACTTCCGCAGCCAGGGCATCGGCGGCTTTGTGCTGGAGGAGGCCATTTCCCGCATCTACCGGGAATTCGGCCCGCGCCCCATCGCCTGCGGCGTCCACCGGGAAAACCACCGGGCCGCCCGGTTTTATGAGGCCCACGGCTTTCGCAAAACAACCGCCATGGAGGGTAATGATTTTTATTTTCTTAGATTCTAGATGCCGGATTCTGGATGCTGGAGAAGGCAGCGACAGGTGTGGCCTGACTGGAAGACAGCACTAAATTGGAATTTAGCAGTTACTCTTGGCTCCCCTGAAAGGGGAGCTGTCACCCGATAGGGTGACTGAGGGGTTCCTCGGCAGAAGTGTGAAAATCCAGGTTTTGTGAAATTTTCAAGTGAGCTGGAACCCTTCCGTCACGGCTTCGCCGCGCCACCGAACGTTGCTCTTTGAGCAACGTTTCCCCTTCTCAGGGGAGGCAAGGGTTTTGTGCTATTTGTCAGCATTTTCTTCCCTTGCCCTTCCTTCATTGCGTCACCACCGTCCAGCATCCAGCATCTAGAATCCAGCATCTAAAACACCAAAAAGCTCTGCCTGAATCCTCAGGCAGAGCTTTTTACCTTCGCAAAAACCTAAACTTTTCCGTTCTAACAACTAACCCCTAATTACTAACTACTAAATTCCCAGCAAACCGGGGACGGCGTCCTTCATTTTGGCGATCACCGCTTCGCTTTCCGCTCTGGTCGCGCCCTTGCCGGAAAGGTAAATTTTGATCTTCGGCTCGGTGCCGGAGGGACGCACGATGAGCTTGCAGCCTGTTTCCAGCCTGTATTCCAGCACGTTGGACTTGGGCAGGTCGATCTTTCCCTCCCTGTCGCCGTAGGAAACGGACTCCTGATAGTCGCTGCGGCCCACTACCTTTTCCCCGGCGATCTCAGCGGGGGGATTCTTCCGCAGGGTATCCATGATGCCGTTCATGGTCTTCATGCCGTCCTCGCCCTCAAAGCCAAAATTGCACAGGTCGTTTTTATAGTAGCCGTATTTCTCGTACAGGGCGTTCATGGCGTCCACCAGGGTCAGGCCCTTGCGCTTATAGTAGGAGGCCATTTCGCAGATGAGCATGCTGCCGTCCACCGCGTCCTTATCCCGCACATAGCCGCCGGAAAGGTAGCCGTAGCTTTCTTCAAAGCCCAGGAGATAGCGATCCTCTTCTCCCTTTTCCTCCAGCTCGGCAATGATATCGCCGATATACTTAAAGCCGGTCAGGCAGCGCCGCAGCTCCACGCCGTAGTCCTTTGCAATGGGGTCCACCATATCGGTGCTGACGATGGTGGTCACAGCCACGGGGCGCTGGGGGAGCTTGCCCTGCTCCTTTTTCACTCTTGCAATGAAATCCAGCAGCAGAATGCCCACCTCGTTGCCGCTCATCAAAACGTATTCGCCCTTCTGGTTTACGGCAATGCCTACCCGGTCGCAGTCCGGGTCGGTGGCCAGCAGCAGGTCGGGCTTTACTTTTTCGCAAAGCTCCAGGCCCTTCTGGAGCGCTTCCCGAATTTCCGGGTTCGGATAGGGGCAGGTGGGGAAATTCCCATCCGGCTCGCTCTGCTCCGGCACCACGGTGATATCCTTCACGCCGATGCGGTCCAGAATGCGGGTAACGCACATTTTGCCGCTGCCGTTTAAGGGGGTGTATACCAGCTTCAGGTTGCCGGCGTCGCCGATGAGGCTCTCCTTGTACACATCGTCCAAAAAGGCGCTGACGGTCTCTTCCCCGATATACTCGATAAGCCCCTGCTTTACGCCCTCGTCAAAGTCCATCTTCTTGACGCCGGAGAAAATATCCAGCGAATTGATCTCCTGCATAATGCCGTCCGCCATATCCGCCGTGACCTGGCAGCCGTCGCTGCCGTAGGCCTTGTAGCCGTTGTACTTGGCGGGGTTGTGGCTGGCGGTGACGCAGATGCCCGCGTCGCACCCCAAATGCCGCACCGCGTAAGAAAGGGAAGGGGTAGGCATCAGCTGGGGATAGAGATAGGCCTTGATGCCGTTGGCCGCCAACACCGCCGCAGACTGCTGGGAAAACAGCACGCCCTTATTCCGGCTGTCGTGGGCGATGGCAACGGACTGGGGCTTTCCGTTCGCGTGCTTCAATAAGTAGTTGGCAAGACCCTGAGTGGCCTTCCGCACGGTGTACACGTTCATGCGGTTGGTGCCCGCGCCGATCACGCCCCGCAGGCCGCCGGTGCCGAACTCCAGGTCCCGGTAAAACCGATCGTTTATTTCCTCCGGCTGGTCCTTTACCGCCAGAAGCTCTTCCGTTAGATCCTTGTCGTCCAGGTCCTGCTGCAGCCATCTTTCATACTCGGTCATGTGGATGCATCCCTTTCTTATTTCCTGCCTGCTGTCAGGCAGTTTTCTCTAAAATCCTGGTTATAGATTACCATTTTTTGGCGGCACTGTCAACACGAAACAGGGCGAAAGAACGCCGCTTACAGCCTGATGATGTTCGTCACGATCCCCTGGGGAGTGATATCCAGCGTTCCGTAGCTTGCGGGCTCTCCCAGCGAGCCGCAGCTTGCGGAGCCCGGGTTCATCAGGTACAAGCCGTCCTCGTAATCGGTGAGGGCCTTATGGGTGTGGCCGAACAGAAGCACCTGGGCCTTCTGCTCTCTGGCGGCGCACACCGCCTGGTACAGCCCGCTTTTTACGTTGTACAGATGGCCGTGGGTATAGAAGATCTTCACGCCCTCCGCCTCATAGATCCCCCTGTCCGGCAGGGTGGAGCCCCAGTCGCAGTTTCCCCGTACCTGCAAAAACATTTTTTCCGGAAAGCTGTGCCGGAGCAGCTGCACATCCTCCTCCACATCTCCCAGGTGGATCACCACCTCCGCCGAGGGCTGCTGGAGCAGGATCTCCCGCAGGTTTCGTACATTCCGGTGGGTATCGGAAACAACCAGAATTCGCATAGAATACTTCTTCCTTTCCAGGATCTTTTTCATCTTTCCCGCCCTTTTCGCATAGTATGGTATACGCCATAGAAGGGATGGGATCTTATGGACCAAAAACAGCCAAACTTAAATGAAAGCCAACTGGAAGCTCTTTTGAAGCTGACCTCTCAGCGCCTGGGGACTACCCCCGAGGCATTGAAGCAGGCCGCGCAGAACGGTGACCTTTCCAGCATGCTGGGGCAGAATGAATCCGCCGCCATGCAAAAGGTATTAAACGATCCGGAGGCGGCCAAAAAGCTGCTCTCCTCTCCCCAAGCGCAAAAATTATTTCAAATGTTCCAAAAGGGAAACAAGTAACGAGAAAACAGGCCTTCGGAAAGGAGGGACGGTATGGACGACCTGAGCCAGCAGCTGAACCAAATTTTATCAGACCCCCAAAGCATGCAGCAGATCCAGGGCATGATGAGCGCCCTGGGGCTAAATGGCAATTCCGGTACTCAGGCGGCCCAGCCTGCTCCGGCTGAAGTGCAGCCCTCCGCTCCGCAGTCCGGGGGCTTTGACCCCTCCGCCCTTGCCGGTATGCTGGGTTCTTTGGGAAAGGCTTCCCCGGCGCCGGAGCCGGCGGGCGGGGTCACCCCGGAGCTTTTGCAGACCGTGACCCGCCTTGCCCCGCTTTTGAGCCAGGTCAACCGGGAGGACGATTCCACCCGGCTGCTTCGGGCGCTGCGGCCTCTGCTCAGCGCCCAGCGCCAAAAAAAGCTGGACGAGGCCATCAAAATTTTGCAGATGATGCGGCTTTTGCCCCTTCTCAAAGACAGCGGCGTGTTTTCCGGCCTGCTGTCCGGGCTGCTTTAAGAATTTTCCGGAAAATTTCTGTGAAAAAAGGAGGAAACGCCATGCCGGGTGAATACGATATGGACCAAATGCGGGAGGAGGCCGTGCGCAGAGCCAGGGAAATGCAGGCCCGGGCCCATCTGCCGCCCCGCCAGGCCCGGCAGGGAAGAAACGCCCCCCAGCAGCACCGGGAGGGGCCTCCCACCCAGGAGGAAGCCCCTCAGCCGGAGCTTTCCCCGCCCCCGGCCCCGGAGCCTCTCTCTCAGGAAGCGCCCGCTTCCTCCGGCGGCCTGCTGGAAAACCTGTTCCAGGACAAGGAGCGCACCATCATTTTAGCCCTCCTGATCCTCCTCAGCGGCGAAGAAAGCAACCACGAGCTCATGTTCGCGCTGATGTTTTTGCTGATCTAGTTGTTAGCTTTGAGTAGTTAGTTGTTAGAGAAGGGCATTTGCGCTCTGGGCAATGAGAAATGGGAAATTAGGAATTAGCAATGAGCAGTTAGCAATGAAAGACGTTCGCCACATTTGGAGTTGGTGGTTATCCACTCATCTCCTTCCTGTCATTCTGAACGAAGTGAAGAATCTCGTCCTTGCCCTTCCATTGCTCATTCCTCATTGCTAATTGCTCATTATCCCACAATCTTTCCCCCTCCCACCACAATATCGCCGTCGTACAGAACTACGGCCTGGCCTTTTGTGATGGCGCGCTGGGGCTGGTCGAAAATTACTTTTAACTGATCTGTACCGGTCTGTACCACGGTGGCGGGCTGCTCCGCCTGGCGGTAGCGGACCTTGGCCCTGACTCGCATGGGCTCCGGGATCTCGGCGCGGGAGATCAGGTTGATATCCTCCGCCACAAGCTCCGTGGAAAAAAGCCGGTCGTGCTCTCCCAGCAGCACCTCGTTTGCCGCCGGATCTATTTTGCATACATACATGGGCTGGGGAAAGGAAAGGCCCAGGCCCTTGCGCTGGCCGATGGTATAATGGACGATCCCCTTGTGCTGCCCGTAAACCTGCCCCTCTGTTCCCACAAAGCTGCCGGGGGCAAAGCATTTTCCGGTATACCGCGTTAAAAAAGCGGCGTAATCCCCATCGGGCACAAAGCAGATATCCTGGCTGTCCCGCTTTTTGGCGTTTCCAAAGCCGTTTTCCTCGGCAAGGCTTCTTACCTGCTCCTTCGTCAGCTCCCCCAAGGGAAGCAGAAGCCGGGAAAGCTGCTCCTGGGTCAGGGAATACAGCACATAGCTTTGATCCTTGGAAGCGTCCAGGCCCTTTTTCAGCAGCCAGCGGCCGGTCTCCCCGTTGTAGGAAACTCTGGCATAATGCCCGGTGGCCACATGATCGCAGCCGATCTCTTTTGCCCGGCGCATCAGCCCCTCAAACTTGATATACCGGTTGCAGTCGATGCAGGGATTGGGGGTCTCTCCCCTTTCATAGGCCTCAGCAAACCGGTCCATGACCTCCCGGCGAAAGCTTTCCTTGAAATTCAGCACATAAAAAGGGATCTGAAGCCGGGCGCAGACCGCCCTAGCGTCGTTTACATCGTCTAAGGAGCAGCAGGTTTTTTCCCGGGAAATGCCTGCGTCTTCGTTTTCATACAGCCGCAGGGTAACGCCGACGGCCTCATACCCCGCCCGGCGCACCAAAAGCGCCGCCACGCTGGAATCCACTCCGCCGCTCATGGCGACGACCGCTTTCTTTTCCATGCCGCTCCTCCCTTCTGAAATCTAAAACCGCTTTCCGGGCCGTCTTTTCAGCCCGTTATTGTTCTTTATGGTATCATATCTCAGACAGAAAAACAATACGAAAAGGACTTTCCGAAGAAAAGAAAACGAAAAGAGACCGCCCGGTTTTTCCCACTGCAAAAAAGGAAATTGCAAAAGGTATCCCCTGCAATTTCCTTTTTTTAGAAGCTGTATTCCTGACGAAAAAACCGCTCAGATAGTGCTTACAGGTTGTGAATACTGGTTCTCACTTTTCCTCCAGCTCTTCCAAAGCCGCCCGCACCGCCGCGATCACAAAGGCGGAAAAGGTGCAGTCCTTTCCCTGAATGGCGCTTTCCACCTGCTCGATCACATCGTTTGGAAACCGGATGGTCTTATTGGTGGTGGGCGGAATGGAAGGAATTTTGAAGCTCATCCTTTTTCTCCCCCTTCCTCAGGTTTTCTCCCCACTGCCAGAAAATGGGGGCTGATCCCCAAAAGCGAAGGCTCCTGCTCTGTCATGCGGACAAGCTTCAGCAGCCTTTCCCGGCTTTCGGGATTTTCCCATTTCTCCTGCAAAGTAGGGCAAAACCAGATACAGCCCTCCACTGCGTACAGCCCCTCCGGGGAGAAGCCGCTTTCCGCAAGCTCGGCTTTCAGTCCCTCCGGCGTGTGAAAATAGGCCTGGG
This sequence comes from Bacillota bacterium, assembly GCA_021771115.1. GTDB lineage: Bacteria > Bacillota > Clostridia > Oscillospirales > Acutalibacteraceae > Acutalibacter. The sequence goes on from JAETPP010000028.1 coordinate 17,235, forward strand.
ATAAAAAATTGGGGTATTCCTTGGGCCGGATATGCTTGTTTTTCAGGATCTCCCCTTCCAGCATGCCGAAATAAACCGCGTCGTCCAAAAAATCATTGGCCGTGCCATACACAGATACCGCCCAGGTCGCCGAGCTGAATTTGGAGATCCCGGCAGAAATCAGCAGCCCGCCGGGCTTCAGGATCCGGCGGGCTTCCTTTAAGGCCAAAAGCCTTTCCTCCCGCTCTAAAAGATGGTAAAGCGGCCCCATCAGCAGCACCGCGTCCATGCTTTCGCCTTCTATCCCGGAAAGGTCTCTGGCGTCTCCCACTTCCGCGCGATAGGCGGCGGTTTGGTGGGCGCGGGCATACTCCACCGCCGAGGGGGCCAGCTCGATCATGGTCACCGTATGGCCAAGCCCCGCCAGCCAATCGGAATAATACCCTGCCCCGCCGCCCACGTCGCAGAGACGCAGCTTTCCTTTTGGCAGCAGGCGGGAAAGCAGCTCCTTTGTCCGCTGGGCCTCCACCTTTCCCAACCCCCGCTCCAACCGGCCCACTTCCGCGCCGTTTTCATAGAATTCGTAGGTTTCCCGGTTGCTTTTTTCCATAACAGGCGCCTCTTTTCCTTCTGCTGTTCTTTTTTATTTCGCCAGAAAATCCTCCTCCGGCTTGCGCTGCGGAACGGTCAGGTACCATGTTACACCGAAGCGGTCCCTGACTCCGGCGGCCCAGGGGCTCCAAGGCAACTCGCAGGGCTCCAGCTCCACGGCTCCGCCCTCCTGTAACAGGGCAAAGGCCTTTTCCAGACCTTCCTTTGTTTCAAAGGTGACGCCCAGCTCTACCGGGTTTTCTCTGCCGTCATTGGCTTCCACCACGGAAAGCACCTCCTGTCCTCTCTGCATCAGCTCCGAGTGGAAATAGGTGCCGTCCCCGTTTTTCACATGGTAACCCAGCTCCAGCCCAAAGGCCGCCCGGTACAGTTCTACCGCCGAGGGGCTGTTTTTCACATAGAGGCCTACGCCTACATAGCTTTCCGACCCAATCCGGACTAAATCGCCTTCCTCTTGATACAGAAGGGTTTCCGCATTCTCAAACAGGTCATAGCCTGTAATGGAGCGGCAGCTTTTCCCGGAAAATTCAAATTTGACCACCCAGGGGGTCAGATCCACGATCTCCGCAAACTGCTCAAAGCCAAACTGCGGCTGATAAAAATTCACGATGCTGGAAAGGGCCGTGCCATGGGTACCCACGGCGATGGTTTTCCCTTCATACTTTTCCAATACCTCCCGCAGTGCCGCCACATTCCGGGCCTGCACCTCTCTGAGGCTTTCGCCCTCCGGCTCCCGGTAATCCACATCTTCCCAGTGGTGCTTTACAAAGGCCATGAAATCCTCTATCCAGCGGTTTCCCACCTTGCGCTCCCGAAAATCCTCCACCGTTTCGATGGAAAAGCCTTGGGTACCGGCAAAATCCCGCACCGTATCCATGGCCCGGCGGTAGGGGCTGGAAAGCACCGCTTCGATCTGCTTTCCCCGGAGAAATTCCGTGACAAGCCTGCTGTCCTTTTTCCCTCTCGGGGTCAAAGGCCTTGTTCTGTCATCGTGGACCGAATGGTCCGACTGGCAGTGGCGCACAAAATAAATCGTTGTCATAATGGTATCCCTCAAGCCTGCACTGCCGGGGCAGTGCTGCGCTGCTGGGCCAGAGCCTTTCCTTCTTTTCCTGTGATATGCTCCACGGTAAACCGGATCACGGCGGTATAGCCCGCCGTGCCGGTGGATTTTTCCTCCCGATGCGCGGGAGTGTCCCCGGGACAGTATTTTTCCGCCAGCGCAAATAAAGCGTCATGCTGCTCTTTCTCGTCCTCTATAAGCTCCGCCTGCCCGAAGGCGATGACGCTGCGGTAATAGGTGGTGTACTCCTCCGGCACGATCTTGTCCTGACCGATCACGCAGAAGGAAGCCTTGGCGCTGCGCTGTAAGGCGTCCAGCTTATGGCCTTCCCTTGCGCAGTGGAAATAGAGCTTCCCCTCCCGGTACACAAAGCTGAGAGGCACCGCGTAGGGGTATTCGCCATCTCCCTGCACAGCCAGCACGCCCGCCGTGCCGCGCTGTAAGATCTCCAGGCATTCCTCCATGGGAATGTCCTGGTTTTTTCTGCGCATTTTCCGAAATTCCATACTGCTTTTCTCCTTTTCCTTTTTTTCAGCGTTCTCTTTTTGCAGCCAGGCCCGGCATTTTTTCTCCAGCTCTCCGGTTTTCAGCCATTCCCGGAGGGTGGCAAGGCCCTGCTCATTTTTCGGGCAGGGAAGCCATAAATGGAGGTAGCCGCCTTCCCCGTATTTGTCCCGAACATGCTCCAGAGTGCGGCTGATCTGCTCTTCCGCGGACAGCTCCGGGCAATTTGCAAGCCCGTATTCCATACAGCGGCGAACGATCCGCCCCGGCTCCAGGTCCCGGTCCGCCTCGCTGACGATCCGCCCGTAAAGGTTCCTGGGCGGCTCCTGCCGGGAAGCCCGGTGGTCTTCCACCGCCTCCCGCATGGTTTGCCGCTGTTCCTCGGTAAACCAGCGCTTCAGCGTTTCATCCTCCATCAGCCATTTTCCGGAGGCGGCTTCATGGTTTTTCCGCCCGTAACGGATCCCCACATCGTGATAGACCGCCACCGTATACACCATGTCAAGGTTGATTTCCCCGCCCTCCACAAGCAGACTCTCTGCCAGTTCCAGGCTGTTTGCGATCACCGTGCGCACATGCTCCGGCCCGTGGGCCTTGTCGAAGCTTTCATACAGAGGCAGGATCTGCCCTTCGCAGTATTCCCGCAGGGAGCTGTCGATCTCCTTCATGGGCTTTCCCGCCTTTCACTTTACCTTTTTTGATGGCTCATTTTATCACATTTTCGGCAAAACCGCAATTCAGGCATTCCGAAAAAGCAAAACTCCCTCAAAAATTCCCCACGCCCGGTTTCCGGTTTTGCGGGGTGGCAGGGCCCCCTTGTCAAGCGAAGCTAGGTTCCTGTATAATACAAAGAAACACCTCACTATTTCAAATGCCACGGAGGAGCTTTTGTATGAACGAAAAAAGGAAGGTTCCCACTCTTTATCTGATGGTGGGGCTGCCCTGCTCGGGCAAAACCACTCTGGCAAAGCAAATCGAACAGGAAACGGGCGCAGTTCGGTTCACGCCGGACGAGTGGCACATTTTCCTGTTCGGTGATGATTTTCACAAAAGTGATGAGCATGACGCCCGCCACGACCGGGTGGAAGCGCTGATGTGGCAGATAGGCCGGAAACTATTGCGGCAAGGGGTCAGCGTGATCCTGGATTTCGGCTTTTGGGCCAAGGAACAGCGGGACGAAAAACGGGCGGAGGCAAAGGCCCTGGGCGCGGACTTTCAGATCTGCTACCCGGACACCCCTTTCCCTGAGCTTTTGCGCCGCGTGGAAACCCGCAACCTCACCGGGGAGAATGTATTTACCTCCATTACCCCGGAGGATATGAAGGAATGGAACAGCCTTTTCCAGCCCCCGGAGGAAGAGGAGCTGGAACGGCGAACCGCCGCTGGCACTCGGGAAGCTTCTTAGTACAGAAGGAAACTTTCCGGCCCGACCGGAAGTAGCTGCTAAATTATTGTTTAGCGAACTAGTTGTTAGTCATGAGTAGTTAGTTGTTAGAAGAAGCAAGCACCCCATCTGTCATCCTGAGGAAAAAGGCGCTTCGCGCCTTCTTGACGAAGGATCTCGGCCTTTCTTCCTGAAACAAAGAGCCAAAGGACGAGATTCTTCACTTCGTTCAGAATGCCAGCAGGAAAGCGTGCGGTTCGCCTCTAAATTATTGTTTAGTGAACTAGTTGTTAGTTATGAGTAGTTAGTTGTTAGAAAAAGACAAGGCCCTTAATCTGTCATCCTGAGGAAAAAAGGCGCATCGCGCCTTCTTGACGAAGGATCTCGGCGTTTATGCTTGGGTAAAAGGACAAAGGGCGAGATCTTTCGCTGAAAGCAAAGCATGCTTTGCTTTTGTTCAGAGATGACAGGAGGAGAGCGGGAGGAATACCGCCAAATTATTGTTTAGCCGCACTAACGACCTCCACACACTGTCATCTCTGAGCAAAAGATGCTTCGCATCTTCGTGAAGGATCTCTCCTTTATTTCCTCGGTAAAGAGTAAAAAGGACGAGATCCTTCGGGCGTTGCCCTCAGGATGACAGGTAGAAGGAGAGCGCTAAATTATTGTTTAGCGTTCTAGTTGTTAGCTATGAGTAGTTAGTTGTTAGAGAAGAGCAAGGTTCCCGTCTGTCATCTCTGAGCAAAAGATGCTTCGCATCTTCGTGAAGGATCTCTCCCTTATTCCCTAGGTAAAGGGTAAAAAGGACGAGATCCTTCGGGCTCTGCCCTCAGGATGACAGGTAGAGGCAGAGCGATAAATTATTGTTTAGCGGCGAGCCGCCGCAGGCACTCGGGAAGCTTCTTGGTACAGAAGGAAACTTTCTGACCCGACCGGAAGTAGCTGCTAAATTATTGTTTAGCGCTCACCCTTGGCTTCTCGCCTGTCGGCTCGGTCGGTTCGCACCAGCGTGCCATCGGCACGCGCTCACCCCTGAAAGGGGAGCTGTCACGGCGAAGCCGTGGCTGGAGGGTTCCGTGGCAAGAGTGCAAAAATCCAGGATTTATGCAAATCGCAACCGAGCTATAACCCTTCCACCACCTATCGGCGGGTCTCAGCTGTCGCTTCGGTCGGCGCTAGACGTCTCACCTGTCGGTTCGGTCGGGTCAGAACGGTCTCCACTGGAGACCTTCCCCTCCACCGGAGACCAGCGCCCCTCCCCTTTCAGGGGAGGCAAGAGCTTCTGCCTTTCTGTTAGTGCGCTAAATTCCAATTTAGCGTACTGACTACCCCGTCTCGCCTGTCGGCTCGGGTGCTGTGCCCCAGTGGGGGGGAGCTGTCCAGTGGACAGCGTTCTGACCCGACCGAGCTGAAAGCGAGACCACGCCCAGCACTGTTCCCGTTTGTCAACTCGGCCGGTGCAGGACAATGCGCCAAGAAAGCTATAGCTTTCTGCGCTTTGCACCCGAAGCGAAAGCGTAGACCGGCTCGCGTCAACGCTCCACTGGAGCGTGCTCTTCTCGCCTGTCGGCTCGGGTGCTGTGCCCCGGTGTGGGGAAGCTGTCCGGTGGACAGCGTTCTGACCCGACCGAGCTGAAAGCGAGACCACGCCCAGCACCGACCGAAGCGAAAGCGTAGACCGGTTCGCATCAACGCTCCACTGGAGCGTGCTCTTCTCGCCTGTCGGCTCGGGTGCTGTGCCCCGGTGGGGCACGCCCAGCACCGACCGAAGCGAAAGCGTAGACCGGTTCGCGTCAACGCTCCA
>JAETPP010000029.1 GCA_021771115.1 Bacillota bacterium
TGGGGTGGGAGATGGGACTCGAACCCACGACACCCGGAACCACAATCCGGTGCTCTAACCAACTGAGCTACACCCACCACATATCGAGATCCTAAACAGGATGCGTGCTGACCGACCGCCCCGGAAGGAGTTGGTACGCCAGAAGGGACTCGAACCCCTGGCCTACTGCTTAGAAGGCAGTTGCTCTATCCAGCTGAGCTATTGGCGCATATGTGAGGGGCAATGCTTTGGCCCGCAAAAATAAAGAAAACCGAGAAAACGGTTTTTGACAAATTGAGGCGATACAAAATCGCCTTTTTGGAAAGTCAGGGACTTTCCCCTTCATAAGGAAAAATTGGAGCGGGTGATGGGAATCGACCAGCGGCCCAGGCCGCTGTTGGCTCGTCCACCCCAAGCCTGCGGCTTGTGGTACCGGACTCACCGCTATGGCCTAAAAACATTCCGCCGGAATGTTTTCTATACGGCCATACCCTCTCGGGTTCGATTCTTATCAAGTTTTAAGGAAAAATTGGAGCGGGTGATGGGAATCGAACCCACACGACCAGCTTGGAAGGCTGGAGTTCTACCACTGAACTACACCCGCATGTTATAGAAAGACTGGCTTCACAGCCTAGTTATTATAGCATAGGCTTTTTCTGCCGTCAAGAAGTTTTTTGGATGGGAGCAGCTAAAATGGGAGGGAGAGATGAATTGGGATTTGGTAAGCTAGTTGTCAGTTGTGAGTAGTTAGTTGTTAGAGAAGGGCCATAGTATAGCGTCCACCCTTGGCTCCCCTGAAAGGGGAGCTGTCAGCCGATAGGCTGACTGAGGGGTTCTGCGCGGCAAGCTGGAACCCCTTCGTCACGGCTTCGCCATACCACCGAACGTTGCTCTCTGAGCAACGTTTCCCCTTTTCAGGAGTGAGCGCGTCCCGATGGGGGGAAAAGCTGTCCGGTGGACAGCGTTCTGGCCCGACCGAAGCGACAGCTGAGACCGCTGGTGCGAACCGACCGAGCCGACAGGGGAGACCAGGCAAGTTTTTCTGCCGTTCTATTAGCTCACTAAATTCCAATTTACCGCACTAGCTATCTCAACTGTCATCCTGAGGAAAAAAGGCGCTTCGCGCCTTCTTGACGAAGGATCTCGGTCTTAAGCCCGAGCAAAAGACCAAAGGACGAGATCCTTCGGGCTCTGCCCTCAGGATGACAGGTAAAGGCGGCTCAGGATGACAAACAAGGGCGCCATCTCTAACGACTAACAACTAATGACTAACAACTATCTTGCTAAATTCCAATTTAACGCACTGACTTCCTCCTGCCACGAACAACTATCCCCCTCCCGCTGGGATCATTTGATATCCGCTGCCGCGTAGTCGCCCAGGATGAGGTTCTCTCCAACTTGAAAAAGCAGGGGTTCCCGGAAAATCGGTCCGTCTACGGTGAGGGTGTGATATTCTCCGTTTTCTCCGCAGATATCGATCCCCGCCGATTTCATGACGGAAACGGCGTTTTCGTCAAGGTAGGTTCCCAAAAGCTCCATCGGCAGGGCGGCCCGGTTGACCGTTTTGATTAGGCACCTATAGCCAAGCCGGATCACCTCATGAACAAGCTCTTCCCGTCCCTGCTGCCACAGCGGAAAGCAAGGGGTCAGCCCCACCGCCCGGCATCGCTCTTCCTCCCACTGCCGGTTCTCTTCGATATCGATATCGCCGAAGCAGGCTGCTTCAGCCCCCATGGCCTTTGCCTTCATGAGCCCGGTTTCAAAGGCCGCCTGGTAGGTTTCGCCCTTCGCGGGGCAGAGTATCATAGGAAGCGCCAGAGCCTTCGAATAGCGCTCCAGCATGGCCGGGTCCGCTCCGTGAAAATAGGAACGATCAACAGCTTCATTTACCATAACTACCAGGCACACGGGCTCGTGTCCCTGCTCCAGCATTTTGTGCAGGGCCAGGGTGCTGTCCTTTCCGCAGCTGTATGACATGGCGAATTTCATAAAAAGCCTCCCTTTGCCGCTCAGGCGTTTCTGAAAAGCCAGTATAGTGGATTTTCGGGCCGAACGCAAGAGGCGGCAGCTCCTTTCGCCGGCTTCAAAAAGGTTTTTGTAAACAAACTATGGCTTTTGTTGCAATCTCCATAGCAGATGTGGTATACTGTTTACGATAATATGGGTACGTATTGTATTATGGAAGGGCATGGTAATTTACCTATGGCAAATAATATTTTGGCGAAGCTGTTCGGGAACTACAGCAAGCGGGAGCTCAAGCGGATACAGCCCCTGGTGGATAAGGTTCTCGGCATGGAAGAGGAATATAAGGCCATGAGCGAGGAAACGCTGAAGGCCCAGACGGGAATTTTGAAGGAGCGCCTGGAAAAGGGCGAAACCTTGGACGATATTCTGCCCGAGGCCTTTGCCGCCTGCCGAGAGGCAATGGCAAGGGTGCTTTCCATCCGGCTGTTCCCGGTGCAGGTACAGGGCGGCGTGATCCTGCACCAGGGCCGCATTGCCGAAATGAAAACCGGCGAGGGCAAAACCTTTACCCTGGCCCTGCCCGCGTATCTGAACGCTTTGACAGGAAAAGGCGTGCACGTGGTAACGGTCAACGAATATCTGGCGAAATATCAGGGAGAAATGATGGCCCGCGTCTTTAATTTCATGGGCCTTACGGTGGGCCTTGCCATGAACGGCATGTCCTCTGAAGAGAAAAAGGGCGCCTACGCCTGCGATATCACCTATGGCACCAACAACGAAATGGGCTTTGATTACCTGCGGGACAACATGGTGATCTACAAGGAAAACAAGGTCCAGCGGGGCCATTATTACGCCATTGTGGACGAGGTGGACTCCATTTTGATCGATGAGGCCAGGACCCCCCTGATCATTTCCGGCCAGGGCGACAAGGCGGACGATCTCTACGCGAGGGCCAACTCCTTTGCCCGGGGCCTGAAATTTATCAAGGTCAAGGAGACCGATGAAAAAGAGGACAACGACGAGCTGTATAAGGATTACGACTACATCGTCAACGAAAAGCTGAAAACCTGCTCCCTCACCCGCCGGGGCGTAAAGAAGGCGGAGGAATACTTCCAGCTGGAAAACCTGACCGACCCGGACAATATCCGGATCCAGCACCACGTGAATCAGGCCATTCGGGCCTGGGGCATCATGCACCGGGATCAGGACTACGTGGTGAAGGACGGCGAGGTCATCATTGTGGATGAGTTCACCGGGCGTTTGATGTACGGCAGGCGCTATAACGAAGGCCTGCACCAGGCCATTGAAGCCAAGGAAGGGGTGGAGGTCGCCAGAGAAAGCAAGACCCTGGCCACCATTACCTTCCAGAACTATTTCCGCCTGTACGAAAAGCTTTCCGGTATGACCGGCACCGCTATGACCGAAGAAGAGGAGTTCTCCGAGATCTACCGGCTGGACGTGGTGGAGATCCCCACAAACCGGCCCATGATCCGGGAGGACTGCGCCGATGTGGTCTATAAAAACGAGCAGGCCAAGTTCCGCGCCGTGATCGAGGATATCGCGGAGCATCACGCAAAGGGCCAGCCCGTGCTGGTGGGCACTATCACCATTGAAAAATCGGAGCAGCTCAGCAAGCTTTTGAAGCAGCGGGGCATCAAGCACGAGGTGTTAAACGCCAAATACCATGAAAAGGAAGCCCAGATCGTGGCCCAGGCGGGCCGCAAGGGCGCTGTGACCATCGCCACCAACATGGCGGGACGCGGCACGGATATTTTGCTGGGCGGCAACGCGGAATTCATGGCAAAGGCCGAAATGCGGAAAATGGGCTTTACCGAGGAGCAGCTGGTGGAGGCCACCGCCTACAGCAGCACGGAGGATGAGGAAATCCTGAACGCCCGGCGCACCTTTGCCGGGCTGAATCAGAAATATAAAGCGGAGATCGCCCCGGAGGCCCAGGAAGTGAAAGAGCTGGGAGGCCTGTATATCATCGGCACGGAGCGCCACGAATCCCGCCGGATCGATAACCAGCTGCGGGGCCGTGCGGGCCGCCAGGGAGACCCGGGCAAGAGCCGGTTCTATATTTCCCTGGAGGACGACCTGATGCGGCTGTTTGGCGGGGAGAGGATCTCCACCATGATGGACCGGCTGCGGATCGAGGACGATATCCCCATCGAGGCGGGCCTGGTTTCCAACTCCATTGAAAGCGCCCAGCGCAAGGTGGAAAGCCGGAACTTCGCCATCCGGAAAAACGTATTGCAGTATGACGATGTGATGAACCTGCAAAGGGCCAAGATCTACAGCCAGCGCGATCAGGTGCTGGACGGCGCCAACATGAAGGAATCCATCACGAAAATGATAGACGAGGCCATAGAAACCACGGTAAGCACCTTCCTGCCCGCCGATACGCCCCATGAGGATTGGGATCTGAACGGCCTTCGGGAGCATTACGCAGGCTGGCTGCTGGAGGAAAGCGACCTGCACTTTACGAAGGCGGAGCTGGAGGATCTGGAGCCGGAATTTGTCACAAAGGAATTGCAGGAAAAGGCCGCCGCCCTTTACGAGCGCAGAGAGGAGGAGTTTACCCCTTCTGTGATGCGCGAGGTAGAGCGGGTGGTGCTGCTGCGGAACGTGGACCAGGAGTGGATGGACCATATCGACGCCATGGAGCAGCTGCAGGACGGCATTCGCCTGCGTGCCTATGCCCAGCAGGACCCGGTGGTGGAATACCGCATGGAGGGCTCCGATATGTTCGACGCCATGATCGCCGCCATTCGGGAAAATACGGCGAAAATGGTGCTCACGGTCCGGCTGCGCACGCCGGAAGCCCCCAAGCGGGAGCAGGTGGCAAAGGAGACCAGCGCCGGCACCGCCGGAGACGATACGGTGAAGAAGCAGCCCGTTCACAAGCAGAAAAAGCCGGGCCGCAACGATCCCTGCCCCTGCGGCAGCGGCCTGAAATACAAAAAATGCTGCGGACGGAATGAATAAGGCACGGCAAAAACCGGTTTTTGTTTCTTTCGATGAGATTTGGTAAAACTGCCTGAGGCGGAAAGTGAGAATTTTCATGAAAAAAATGCTGAAAGCCTGGCTCTGCCTGTTTTTAGCGGCTTCTCTCGCGCTGGGCCTTGCCGGCTGCACGATCCCCGTGCCCGGCTTTGCCGATTACGATGTTTCCGGCTATATTCAGGCGCTGCTGGACAGCAGCTACCACGATTCCAATGAAGAATTGATGGAGCTTGCCAAGATCACAGAGGAAAAAGCCAGGGAGAACAACGCCACAACAGTGGAAAACGCCGTGGTGAATTTCTGCAATATCTATGAGCTTTCCCCCTCGGAGGCACAGCTTCAGGAGCTGCAAAAGGTGATGAAGCAGGCCTTTGCCCTTACAAAATACATGGTGAAGGACGAGCGGAAAACAGATACCGGATATTATCTGGAGGTGGAGATCGCCTCTATCACCAATTTTGAAGGCCGTGAGGCCGATATCGAAAAGCTGAAAACCGCCGCCCAGCAGGAGGCCACCGCTGCCAACACCGCCAAGCCCTCTGTCCTGCCCGGAGAAGGGAATGATGACGGGTACGACGAGGAAGGTTCCGATGAGGAAGAGGAAAGCGATCCCCAATCGGCCCTGTCTCAGGCGGAGCCCAGCGGGGAAAAGGTAGACGCAAACGAGCTCTTTATCGACAAGGTCCTGGCATTCTGCAAGCAGGAGCTGGCGAATATCTCCTACGACCCGGAAATGCGCACCATTGCCCTGGACATCCGGCAGACGGAAAAAGGAGAATTGCAGCTGGACTTAAACCAGATCGAAAAGATCGATCAAACGGTACTGCGGTTTACAAGATGAAAGCAGGGGGTGGATGATACCGCCCCCTTCCCAATATTTTGACAGGAGCCTTTGAGCCCTGGAAACCAAGCTTGAAAGGAGATCGTTTTATGGAACAGGAGATCCGAATTTCCCGCACGGCGGAGCTGTATGATCTGACCCACACGGCGGCAAGGCCGCTGCTGGAAAAAACAGAATATCCCTGGGAGGCCCTTTCCGGCATCGGAGATTTTATTCTGGAGCTGGGAAAAACGCTGCCCGCTGAGGAATATGAGCAGCGGGGAGAGGATGTGTGGATCCACAAAACCGCAAAGATCTATCCCAATAACTATATTGCCGGGCCCTGCATCATCGGCCCCAAAACAGAGGTGCGCCCCGGCGCGTTTATCCGGGGAAAGGCGCTGGTGGGGGCGGACTGCGTAGTGGGAAATTCCACCGAGCTGAAAAACGTGATCTTGTTTGACCATGTGCAGGTGCCCCACTATAACTATGTGGGAGATTCCATTCTGGGCTACTGTTCCCATATGGGCGCCGGAGCGCTTACCTCCAATGTGAAGCAGGATAAGACCCCTGTTACCGTGAAGGCGGGAGAAGAAAAGCTGGAAACCGGCCTGAAAAAATTCGGCGCCATGTTGGGCGACCATGTGGAAGTGGGCTGCAACAGCGTGTTAAACCCCGGCACCGTGGTGGGAAGAGGCTCCAGAGTTTACCCCCTTTCCATGGTGCGTGGCTTTGTACCGGCGGGATATATTTTCAAGCGGGGAGAGCTTGCGAAAATTAGATGAAGTAAAATGAATAATGAAAGGTATGGACGCACACACTTCCCTGTCATTCTGAATCGCCCCTCCCTGTCATCCTGAACGAAGTGAAGGATCTCGTCCTTTTCTCTTTTCCTCAAGGATTACGGGCGAGATCCTTCGTCACTTCGTTCCTCAGGATGACAGCGGGGTAGCTAGTACGGTAAATTGGAATTTAGTGCACTAACAGAAAGGCAGAAAAACTTGCCTCCCCTGAAAGGGGTGAGCACGCCCCAGTGGGGCGTTGACGCGAACCGGTCTACGCTTTCGCTTCGGTCGGTGTTGGACGTGTGCCACTGGCACACAACACCCGAGCCGACAGGCGAGACGGGGGACCATGCTTTGCATGGTGGAAGGGTTCAAGCTCGCCTGAAACCTGCATAAAGCCTAGGTTTACAAGCTTGCCGTCATGGAACCCCTCAGTCACGGCTTTGCCGTGACAGCTCCCCTTTCAGGGGAGCCAAGGGTAGGTGCCAAACTATAATTTATCATTCACTTCCAAACACGAAATTCCCTTATAAACACATGCTAGCCGGCTTTACAAAGCTGAAAACAAAGGACGCGTTACCCCAAAACGGGAAAGAAATGGGACAATAAAAATGGGTGAAAAAAAGAGAAATTCGATCTTTGTGCCGATGATCGTGCTGGGCGTGATCTTTTTGGTGACGCAGGGTGTAATGTGGGGAAGCCCACAGGCGGAGACCTTCGATGAGCTTGGAATCTTCTGGATGTATCCGTTCTGGCTTCTTGGTCCGTTAGGGATCGGCTTCGGCATTGCCGGCCGAAACAAGGAACGCCCGGGAAAGGGTGTTCGCTTTCTCTATGCTGTGGAAATTTTCTATGCCTCGCTGCTCTTTATTCCGGTTTTTGCGAAAGTGTATTACGATTATGCAGGGCGTATGGGGATAGAGGCACTGTGGCAGGCTTTCCTTATTGGAATTCCCCTATTTGCGATTTTGGATGCTATCCTTCCGCTGCTGGCTTTGTGGACTTCCGGAATAGGCTGTGTTGTGGCAGCGGTGCTGGGAGACTTTGTAATTCGGCTCAGTCAACTGTCCATGACCTGGATATCCGGAGAGCTTGACGGCCTGGCGGTCTTTCGGTTTTTCTTCGGCGTTATTTGCGAGTGGATGTTTGTATTTTGTATTACTTGGATTGCCAAGTCCGTGAAAAAGGTAGGGCGGGACGGAAAATGCAAGGCCATCGGCACCCTTGCCGCCATGGGAAACGGTGTGGCGCTGATGCTTTTCCTCTCTCTGGTAGTGAATCCGCTGGTGAACGGGGCGCTTGAGGGAGATCAATACTGGACTTTCACTTGGCTTCACATTGCTTTCCCGGTAGTGTTGTGTCTGGTGATCTTCGGCGATATCCTGCTGTTCCGGTGGCTGCGGGGGAAGAAAAGGGAAGTGATCCGTCTTTCCCCGGAAACGGTGCACAGCGTACCGTGAATGTTACCATGGGTTTTGAACAGGGATCAGGGAGGTGAGCTTTTTGGAAATGATCACAGAATTTTTACAGTCCGGCGTGCTGCCGGTGGTGCTGCTGGTGGTGCGGATCATTGTGCCGGTGCTGGCCGCCTATGTGGCGTGGAGGTGCTACACCTCGTTTCAGAAGGGCCAGCGGAAGCGGGACCCGGTCATTACCCTGTGGGACGAGGCCTCCGGCACCCGGTTCCCGGTGCTGTACTGGGAAAATTCTATCGGGCGCAGCAAAAGCTGCGATATTTATTTGCCGGACGCCACCGCTTCCCGGGACCACGCAGTGCTGATGCGCCGGGACGAGGGCTGGTTTATCTGCGATACCGGCTCCAAATCCGGCGTGTTTGTCAATGGCAAAAAGGTGGACGGCAAAAAGCTTGTGAACATCGGGGACAAGCTCACAATGGGCTCTACCACCCTTTCCCTTTGGAATTCCGATCATCAGCCGGAAAAGAAACGGCGGATCTTTGTGGGCTTTTCCAGAAAAGCAGCTTCTCCCCTGAAGCTGATGCTTACGGCTTCTCTTGTCCACCTTCTCATGGCGGCGCAAAGCTGCTTTGCAAACGGCGGCTTCGCGCCGGAGCAGTTTGTGCCCTTCGCCCTGGTGTTGCTGATGGGCTGGGGCCTGTACGCCTTTTTCATGGGCTTCCGGCACCATGTGAGCTTTGAAATTGAAACCGCGGCGTACCTGCTTTCCGGTATCGGCATTCTTCTGCTTTCGGCCTACGACCTGCAGGGGGTGAAAACCCAGCTTGCCGCCATGCTGATTGGAATCTTCCTGTTCTGTTTTTTGCTCTGGTTCATGAACGATATGGAGCGGGTGGCAAAATACCGCCTGGCCATCGGCATCGGGGCGCTCCTGCTGTTTGCCCTGAACCTCCTGATCGGCAAAGAGATCGGCGGCGCGAAAAACTGGATCATCATTGGGCCGCTGAGCTTTCAGCCCTCTGAGCTTATTAAAATCGCCTTCATTTTTGTGGGTACCTCCACTCTGGACAGGCTTCAGACGAAAAAGAACATCACGGAATTCCTGATTTTCACCGGGGCTTGCGTGGGCTGCCTTGCGCTGATGGGGGATTACGGCTCCGCCCTGGTCTTTTTCGCGGGCTTTTTGATCATCGCCTTCATGCGTTCCGGCAGTGTGCGCACCATTGCCCTGATTTTGGCCGGAGCCGCTTTGGGCGTGCTGCTGGTGCTGAAATTCAAATCCCACGTGATCGCCCGGTTCTCCCTTTGGGGCCATGTTTGGGATGATATTTACGGTGCGGGCTTTCAGCAGACCCATACCCTTACCTACATTGCCAGCGGCGGCCTGTTCGGCGTTGGGCTGGGCCAGGGCTGCATGCCCACGGTGCCCATGGCGGAAAGCGACCTGGTATTCGGCCTGCTCTGTGAGGAGCAGGGGCTGCTGATGGGCCTGGTGGTGCTTATGGCGGTGGCGCTCTTTATCCTCTATGCCAGAAGCGACGTGACCCGCAGCCGCTCCACCTTCTTCTCCATTGCCTCCTGCGCGGCGGCAGGCATGCTGCTGTTTCAGACCTGCCTCAATGTATTCGGCCCTGTGGATGTGCTGCCCTTCACCGGCGTGACCCTGCCCTTTGTCAGCGCCGGCGGCTCCAGCATGATGTCTGTCTGGGCGATGATGGCCTTCTTGAAGGCTTCGGATGAACGAACCTACGCGGCCCGGCGGGCTTCCCGCCATGGCAATGGGAAAAGCAGAAGTACACAGCCTTCTTCCGGCAGGGGCAGAGCAGCTCCCTCTGGCAGAAGCGCGCGGAGAATGGAGGATATTTACTCATGAAAACGGTGGGAATGCGCTCCATTGTACTCTATATCCTGCTTTTTGTCTTTCTGGGCGGGCTGGGATATTTTGTGGTGACTCTTTTTCTCCATGGAAGCGAGTGGGCCATGCAGCCCTATAACGGACACATCTACGCGGAAAGCGCCACTATAAAGCTGGGAGATATCAAGGATAAAAACGGAAATCTGCTTGCCTCCACCCAGGACGGCAGCCGGGTGTACAGTGAGGAAGAGGATGTGCGCCGGGCGCTGTTCCACACGGTAGGGGACACCTACGGCTATATCAGCACCGGCGTACAGCACACCATGAGCGATAAGCTTTCCGGCTACAACGTGATCACCGGGCTCAACGATACCGTGTTTAACCGCATGGGAAGCAATGTGAATTTAACGGTGGATCAGGATGTCTGCACCGCCGCCTATCACGCTTTAGAGGGGCATAACGGTGGGATCCTGGTGTATAATTACAAAACCGGAGATATTCTGTGCAAGGTCAGCACCCCCACCATAGACCCGGAAAATGTGCCGGAGGATGTGGAGACAAACGAAGCCTATCACGGCGTGTATCTGGATAATACCCTGTCCGGTTCCTTTACGCCGGGCAGCATTTTCAAAATTGTCACTGCCGCCGCGGCCATGGAAAAATGGCCGGATTCCTGGAGCGAGCAGACGTATTATTGCGAGGGCTCTTTGGACATCGGCGGCGATGATATTACCTGCCTGCTGGGCGACGCCCACGGTACCCAGGATCTGTTTACCGCTCTGGGAAATTCCTGCAACGTGTATTTCGCCCAGCTTGCCCGGGATATCGGGAAAGAAGCCCTGCAAAAAAAAGCGGAGGAAATGGGCTTTAACCGGGAGCTTTCCTTTGGGGGCATCCCCATTTCCGAAAGCGTGATCGACCTTTCCGGCTGCAACGAAAACCAGCTTGCCTGGGCAGGAGTGGGGCAGTATACGCTTCTTGCGAACCCCTATCACATGATGGTGCTGATGGGCGCAGTAGCGAATGGCGGAGAATATACGGAGCCCCGGCTCACAACAGACCTGGATCTGTTCGGCGCTTTCGGGAAGGAGGACAGGCGGCTGATGTCTTCCTCCACCGCTTCTCAGCTCAAAACCCTTCTCAGAAACGATGTGGAGAACTATTACGGAGACTGGATGTTCCCGGAAGGTTTACACGTCTGCGCCAAAACCGGCACCGGCGAGGTGGGCAATGAAAAGGCCCCCAACTGCTGGATCATCGGCTTCTGCGATTGTGAGGACTACCCCTATGCCTTCGCCGTGCTGGTAGAGGAGGGCTCCGGCGGCATCGAAAGCGCCGGAAACGCCGTGGCTGCCGTTCTGCGGGAAATTGTGGGCTAGGGCGTGTTCACACAAACGACGGCACGCGCCTTTTGGTAAAATTTTGTCACCTTCTGCGTTAAAAATTTTTGAAGTACGAAAGTACATCTGCAAATTTTTATCTGGAAGCTGGCAAAATTTTCCTCAAAATCCGCATCCCTCTGTTTGTGTGAACACGCCCTGGAAAAGGTTAAAATTCAGCAGAAAAGTTGGCAAATTTCCATGGATCACACGGGTTGTATCACGATTCCGAGCACTTTTTCACTGCTGTTACGGAAGGAAAGGAGCCCCATGAAAAAATATTTTTTGTTTGACCTGGACGGCACCATTACAGATACGGGCGAGGGTATTATGAAAAGCGCCCAGTACGCGCTGGACGCTTTTGGAATTTTCCATGAGCCGGAAGAAAAGCTGCGGCGGTTTGTCGGCCCGCCGCTGGATCAATCTTTTCGGGAGTTTTATGGTCTCTCCCAGGAGCAGGCCCTTGCGGCGGTGGAAAAATACCGGGAGCGGTATCGGGAAAAGGGCGTGTTTGAAAGCCCGCTGTATCCCGGCATGCAGGAGCTTTTACAGGAGCTTTCCGGGAAAGCCGCTGTTTGCCTTGCCACCTCCAAGCCCCTGTATTTTGCCGGGCAGATCCTGGAAATGCGGGGAATTTCCCCCTGCTTTACCCTGACGGTGGGGGCCAATCTGGACGGCACCATGACCGATAAGGCCCAGGTGATCGGCGAGGTGCTGCGGCGGCTGGGAAACCCGCCGAAGGAGGAAGCCGTGATGATCGGCGACCGCCGCCAGGATATCATAGGGGCAAAGGCCCAAGGCCTGGAGACCATCGGCGTACAGTACGGATATGCCGAAGAAGGCGAGCTGGAACACGCGGGCGCTTCCCACATTGTTCCCACGGTGAAGGCCTTGCGGGAGCTGTGCCTGGGGCTGTGTAAATAATGAACGGAATCAAAGAGGGAAAAAAAGACAGGCTCATGAGCCTGTCTTTTTTTCTTTGGGAACAATTTGAAAATCGCCGTTTTGACAGGCGGTCATGATAAAAACATCGGAGAGGGAAAGGCCCCTTTCCGCTACCTTTTCCCGCACCCAGCCGATGTCTCTGCCGCAGAGCTTTAAGGAGCTTTCGGAAATTTCACCGTCGCTTATTACCACCAGCTCCAGATATTCCTTTTTTACTTTTACGCCTGCCTGCCGGGGGGTGAGGGGATCGTCCTTCGCGTGGCGGGATACGCTCATCATGCCGTTGGTCTCAATGACGGCGTAGGCCACCTCCTCCAGGGAAAACACGCCGTTTTGCCTCAGCTGCTCAAAAAGATCCTCCGTGCTCATGCGGAGCTTCCGCATTTGCTCCTGCAGGATCTTTCCGTTTTCGATGACGAGAATGGGCTTGCCGCAGATGAGCTTTCGAAATTTCCCGATCTTCAGCATTAAGAGGGATACCACGATCTCACAGAGGATCAGGGCCAGCATGGGAACGATCCCGTTCAGCAGGGGTTCATCGTGCTTTTCAATGGGCATGATGGCAAGCTCGGAGATCAGCAGCGTTACCACAAGCTCCGAGGTTTGCAGCTGGCTGATCTGCCTTTTTCCCATAATCCGAACACCCAAAAGGATGATCCCATACATGATGAGGGTGCGAATCAGTGAAATGGCCATAGCGATCCCTCTTTCCTGGCATATGTTATGCCCTAGTATGCCGCGGTTTCCTTCCTTTTATCCCGGCGGATATTTTGGAGCCTATGGGAAAAAATAGTTCGGAAGTCCACCGAACGGGAAAGGAGAGCGGCCATACCATATGGAAAAGGAAGCGGAGCTGACGAAGGTTTCTTCTTATGTTGGGGTCAATTTAAAGTTTTTCCAGGAAAAATTTAAAAATGCCATGGATTTTATGGCAAGAGAGATGGAGCTCTCCGGGGTAAAGGCGATGCTGTTCGCCCTGGACGGCCTGGTGAGCAAGCAGGTCATCACCCTGAGTATTCTGAACCCTTTAATGGAAAACGAGCTGCCCCGGCATGTGGAAGATCGCCTGGATTTTATTGAAAAAACGGTGCTGGGCACCATGGAGCAGAAGCGGGAATCTGACCTTAATACCCTTCTGGTGCTTTTGATGAGCGGCTTTGCCGTGCTGTGTGTGGATGGCTGCCAGGAGGCCGTAGTCTTCGGCGTGCAGGGCTTTGAAAGCCGGGGGCCGGAGGAGCCGCAGAATGAAGTGATGCAGCGGGGCGCCAAGGATGGCTTTACGGAAAGCTACCAGAACAATATCGCCATGATCCGCCGCAGAATGAAAACCCCCGCCCTGAAATTTGAAAAAGCGGAGGTTGGTGCGCAAAGCCATACCCCCGTGGCCCTCTGCTATCTGGAAGGGATCGCGTCGGAAAAAATTCTGACCCAGGTGCGAAAGAAGCTGCAAAGCTGTGACCTGCAAACCGCTTTGGGGGCGGGCTACCTTACCAGCTTTCTGGAACGGGGCGGGCTGTTCAGCGGCGTGGGGCTGACAGAACGGCCCGATGTGGTCTGCGGCAAGATCGAGGAAGGGCGGGTAGCCATTCTGGTGGAAGGCACCCCCAGCGTGCTGCTGGTTCCCTTCCTGTTTATAGAGAACTTTCAAACGTTGGACGATTATTTGACCCGGCCCTTTTACGCGGCCTTTGTCCGGTGGCTGAAATATATCGCCTTTTTTGTCAGCGCCCTGCTTTCCGGGTTGTATGTGGCCATTGCCGCCCACCACCCGGAGCTTTTGCCCGAAAGCCTGATGCTGAAGATCGCCCAGGCGGAATCGGAAACGCCCTTCCCGGTGCTGGCGGAAACGCTGCTGCTGTATTTCCTCTATGAAATGCTGCGGGAGGCGGGGCTGCGGGCGCCCCGCTCCTTAAGCGCCACGGTCAGTATTGTGGGAGGCCTGGTGATCGGCGATACGGCGGTTTCCGCAGGGCTTGTCAGCGCCCCCTCCCTGATGGTGGTGGCGTTGACCGCCATTGCGGGCTATGCCGTGCCACGGCTCTATGAGCCTCTGTCCCTGCTGAGGCTGGGCTTTCTGCTGGCGGGAGGCTTTTTCGGCGTGTGGGGCGTGATGATCGGCTTTGCCCTGCTGCTCATGGACCTGTGCGGTTCCGTGAGCTTTGGGGTGCCTTTACTCACGCCGGTTTCCCCCTTCCGAAGCATGCTGGTGCGCCGGGACGTGGCGGGGAGAAAAAGCTGGAGAAAGCTGTCCCGGTGGGACGCAAAGGTGCAGGATATGCCCGGCAGCCGGGAAAGAGGAGAATAGAAGCCGGAGAACACGGTCCGCCCGGCGGGAAAGGAAAGTAAGAAAGCTATGGAAACAGCAAAGCACAGGATCAGCGCAAGCCAGTTCTTTCTCATGATGTTTGTCTCCCGGGTGGTGGTCACCATTGCTCTGAACGCCCGCTATCTGGGCGGGGAAAATATGCTGGAGGCCATACTTTCCTATGGCCTGGCCATGGTGCTGGGAGTTTTGCTTGCCCTGCCGGTGTGGGGGCTTGCCCGGGTTTACCCGGAGCACAGCGTCGGCGACGCGGCTCAGCTCGCTTTGGGAAAGGCGGGAAAAGCGGTGCCCCTTTTGTATCTTCTCTATTTCATTTTGATAAACGGCTCTTCTCTGGGGCTGTTTCAGATTTTTTTGCTGGATACGGTAAACCCGGAATTTTCCGCCGCCCTCACCATAGCGGCGCTTCTGGGGGTAGCCCTGTACGGGGCCTTTCGGGGGATCGAAACGGTGGCCCGCTGCGCGGTGTGTGTGTTTGCGGTGCTGCTGGTGGGAGCAGGGCTGGTATTTGCCATTGTGGCCTTCCGGTTTACCCCCGAAAACCTGGAGCCCCTGTTTTATCACGGCTTTTCCCAAACCCTTCAGGGAACGGCGCTTTTTCTGGCGCGCACCTCCATCTTTGCGGATATGGCGGTGCTTCTGCCCATGGTAAACGGCAGAAGGAAGGCGGGCTTCTTTGGCTGGGCCGGGGGGACCTTTCTGTTTACCGGCATTTTGCTTTTGCTGCTGGCAGGGTGCCTGGGCCCCTATGCCGCCACCCAGAATTTTCCGGTATACGCTCTTTCCTCTATTACGGAGATCCGTTCCATGCAGCGGCTGGACGCGGTGTTTGTCGGCGTGTGGATGACGGGAATGATCGTGAAGCTTTCTTGCGACCTGTATGCCTGCCGGGTGTGCTTTACTTCCCTTGTGGGGAAAAAATGCCCGAAAACAGCCCTGCTTCTTTCCGGGGCGGCGATCCTGCTTTTGGCCTTTGCCGCCGCGGAAAGCATTGCGGCCCAGAGAGTGCTGCTGGATACCCGGCTCCTGCTTCTCTGTACCGTGGGGGTAGGGGGTATCCTGCCCCTTCTTGTGTGGGGTATTGGCTGGCTGAAAGGGAGGAAAGGAAGATGAAGGTGAGAAAAAACAGGGGAAAGAAAAGGCTGTTTCGGGCAGTCTGCCTGCTGCTGTGCGCGGCGCTGCTGACAGGCCTGTGGGGCTGCGGCGGAAGGGAGCTCTACGAGCGGCTTCTGATCCACGGGATCGGCGTGGACGCCGAGGGAGAGGATTTCATCGTTACGGTGCGCTCCTCCATTTCCTCTGAGGACGAGGGGGAGGAATACTTCAAATGCCGGGGCAGCTCTGTGCTGGAGGCGCTGAACAGCTTATCCCTTTCCACGGGCCGCAAGCCCTTTTACGCCCACAATTACCTGGTGGTGTTCGGCAAAAGCTGCGGAGAGCGGGGCTTAGACCGCTGCCTGGATTTTTTCGTGCGGTATTATAACACCCGCCCGGCGGTGCGGGTGTACCTGGCGGAGGATAAGGCCGAGGATATTTTAAGCTTTCAAAAGGATGGAAAATACCTGAAAATGGGGGAGCTTCAGCAGCTGGGAGACAGCAGCCGGGATACCGGGCGCACGGTGGGCGTGGAGCTGCTGGATTTTATAAACGGCGTAAAGCGCCAGGGCTCTTCTCCCGTGCTTCCGGTGCTGCGCGCGGGGGAGGACGGCGTAAAAATTTCTTCCACCGCCTATTTTGACGGCTACAAACTTCAGGGCTTTTTGACCCTGGAGGAGACCCGGGGGTATCTGGCGGTAAAGGAGAAGCTGGAAAACGGAGAAGTGGTCCTGCGGGATGGGGAGCTGGGAACGGTCACGCTGTCCCTCACCGGGGGAAAGGGAGAAATTTCCTGGGAAATGGAGGAAGCCGCCCCCAGCTTTCTTCTGCGGGTACAGGCCCAGGGCGATGTCAGCGCCATCTCCGGCGGAAGAAACCGCTTAGAGCCGGCGGACTACGGCACGCTGGAGCGCTGCTTTGCGGAAAAGCTGCGGGGAGAGATCGAGGAAGCGGTCAAAAAAGCGGTGCTCCGGGACCACTGTGATATTTTCGGCTTCGGCGCGCTGCTCTATCGGGAAGCGCCGGAGCATTGGCGAAGCCTTTCCGAAAGCTGGAAGGAACAGATGGCTCACTGCGAATACAGGGTAGAGGTCAGTGCCAAAGTAAGCCGTCTGGAAGAATAAGGGGTTTCAAAGACGCGAGGGAGAGGGTATAATGTTATAATGAGGAATTAGGAATGAAGAGGAGTGCGATACATTGGAATTTGGCGCACTAACGAATAGCAGAAAACCCTTGCCTCCCCTGAAAGGGGAGGAGGGCCATGCGATAGCATGGCGGAGGGGTTCCTGCTTGCCGTGAGAAACCCCTCAGTCAGCCTATCGGCTGACAGCTCCCCTTTCAGGGGAGCCAAGGGGTGAGCGCTAAACTTTACAATCTATCATTTCAACCGGGAATCACGCTTGCAAGGATCACCCGCTGCAAAATTTTTTTAGGATCGGCGGCACCAAATGGGGGAAAGCTCCGTCTAATGAGGGTAGCCAGACGGCGCGAATTTGAACCCGGTTTTGCCGGGCGGATTTTCGCCCGCCCGTTGTTAAAATGCTCGTGAATCCGCAAGGATTCACTGCGCTTTTGCCTAGGTCGGACAAAAATCCACCACGGCAAAACTTCTTCGAACTGAAAACTGGTGAGATGTTGTCGATTTTCAGCGCAGAGGACGACGGTGGGCTGGCGCCCACCTAGGACGATAAACTGAAAAGCGGCAATATATCGCCCGTTTTCAGCGGGTTCAAGTTTGCGCCGTCTGGCTAGGAAAAAGGGAGAAAAGCACATGGGGAAGGAATATCTGGTGCGAAAGGCGCAAAATGGAGAGAAAGACGCCTTTCTTCGGCTGATGCGGGAGCATGAGCTTGTGATGTACCGAACGGCAAAGGCGGTGCTGAAAACAGAAGAGGATGTGGAGGATGCGGTGCAGGAAACTATCTGCAAGGCCTTTTCCCGGCTGGCAGATCTCCGACAGCCCAGGTATTTCAAAACGTGGCTGACCCGGATCCTCTTAAATTGCTGCTATGACCTGATCCGGCAGAAAAAGGGGGAAGTCCCCTTGGAGCTGCTGCCCGAAACTGCTTCCGCCGATGGCTGGAGCAGCGGCGAAAGCGACCGCTCTCTGGATGTACAGGCGGCCCTTGACGCCATGGACCCGGAGGACAGGCTTCTATTGACGCTCTATTACTTAAACGACCTTCCCATCAAGGAAATCTCCCATCTCCTGTCTCTCAATGAAAACACCATTAAAAAGCGCCTGGCGCGGGGACGAAAACGCTTTCAGGCAGTCTATCGGGAAACCGAAGCAGAGGAGGATGCAGCTTATGAAAACTGACAGAGCCCCGCAGAACAAAGAAAAGCTCCCTCAGAAGGAGCTGCGGCGGGATCCCGCTTTTCGCAAAGAGCTTTCCGAGGCCTGGGGCGTGGAGGCCCCGCCAGAATCGTATCGTAAAGCGCTGGAGGAAACCTATGCTCAGCTGCCGGACGGCCCCATCGCCCGAAGCCGCCCGCTGTATCGGGTGCTTCGGGGCCTTGGCACGGCGGCTGCGGCCTGTATTGCCCTGGGCGTTATTTTGATTGGCTTAAACGCCACAGAGCCTCGAATGACGGAAGGGCTGCCGGGGCTGGGAGCGTTTTTTCAGCAGCTCAATGAGGGCTGGCGGCAACATGGCGAAGAGGCTGACCTTTTCCGGGGTACAGAGCAGAAAGACGTGTTTTTCCAGCTGCCGGTAGAGGATAACGGCACCATTCTCCAGGAAATCAAAGTGGTTGACTCCACCGTAAAGATCACAGCCCAGGTGCCCTTTATGGGAAGAAAGAGTTATACCCCTATGTACTATGCGGATCCCACTCCCTTCGGCGCGTACGCGGAGCTTCAGGGAAAAGAGGCTTCGGCGGTGGATGTGGGGGAGAGCCAGGAATATGGCGCTTCGATTATTACCACTACTGCGGACCATATGGAGATTCAAGGCCAGCCGAATCAGGCCTTCTGGCCTTCCTCCGCCGCTACGATCATAAAGCTCTCCGACAGCCCCTTTACCGTTACCTGGACCTTTTCCGATGCTTCGGAGCTGGGGCAGGGCTGTATTCTCACCCTGTACGAATGGGACGGAAAGCTTACAAAGGACGATACGGTGGAAAAGCGGGTAACGGCGGAATTTGCCTTGGATCTTCAAAATGCCGCCGCCGCGCCTTCTGAGAACTATTTGAGCCGGGGCCTGCGAAAGATCACGCCGGGGGAATGCCTGGAAACATACAGAGCGCCGGGGAAGCTTTCTCAGGGCTGGTGCGTAGGGAGGATCGAGAGCATTTCCTTAAAAATGGGGGAAAGAGCGTCGGGAGATTCCTATTATCGCATCGATCTGTTCGGCGAGCCGGGTCAAGTTGCCCCCGGGCTTCAGGAGCTGACGCTGGAATATTGGCTGAACGATTCTCTGCTGGGAACGCGGTCCCTGCAAAAGAATGATGCTTATGAGATGAGTGAAAAGGAGCGCACGCTTCTGAAAAAATACGTCGAAAGCCTGGACTGGTATCTTCCGGAGCGGGGCATTTACGCTGCGGAGGAGATCACAGAGGCCACCCGTACAGGCAGGGAGCGCCGCCATTTGATCGTGGTGTTTTCCACCGCAGAGGTCGATTTGGAATCAAGCCTGTTTCTGAAAAACGGAATTCTCCGGTTTGCCCTGCGTGACAGCGCCACCAATGAACTGCTGATCGAAGATCTGGCGGAGGATCTGCGGCAGAATTTTGAAGCGCTGAAGGAAAGCTATTCCGAAAACTGAATAGGCCGGTCACTTCTAATCGAGGTTCTTTGAGAAGGAGCGGGCAGCGGGATAAATGGGAATTTAGCGGGCTTCCCTCCCTTGTCATCCTGAACGAAGTGAAGGATCTCGTCCTTTTGCCCTTTACCCAGGGAATAAGGACGAGATCCTTCGTCACTATGTTCCTCAGGATGACAGCGGGATAGGCAGTTCGATAAATTGGAATTTAGTGCACTAACAGGGAAGCGAAAACTCTTGCCTCCCCTGAAAGGGGAGGTGGCACGGCGAAGCCGTGACGAAGGGGTTCCAGCTTGCCATGAGGAACCCCTCAGTCAGCCTATCGGTTGACAGCCCCCCTTTCAGGGGGGCCAAGGGTGAGCGCTAAACAATAATTTATCGCTCCGCTCTCCACCTGTTATCCTGAATCCGAAATCTAAAAAAGACGCGTTGCAGACTTCGATTCTGCAACGCGCCTTTTTTACAGCTTGACGTAGATATTATAGTGCAGCAGCCAGTAGTTTATTTGAATGAGATAGGCAAGAAGCTGGGGGCCTGCCATCAGCTGGCCGAACCAGGGCTTGCCGTAATCGAAGTGCTCTGTCAGGAGGGAAGCGGCGGCCTCCTCGGACAGAAGCTTGTGAATGGGCTGGGAGCTGTCCCGCAGGATATACCCCAGCCGCCGTTTCAGATCCTGCTCATAGGCGGGGTCATAGGTTTTGGGATAGGGGCTTTTCCTGCGCTCCAGTACATCCTCCGGCAAGAGACCCCGGGCGGCGTCTCGCAGCAGGCCCTTTGTCCGGCCCTGTGGGCATTTGAATTCCCAGGGGGTGTTAAAGACATACTGGGCCAGGCGGTGATCCGCGTAGGGTACCCGCACCTCCAGCCCGCTCCACATGCTGCACCGGTCCTTTCGATCCAGCAGGGTGGCCATAAACCACTTGATATTCAGGTAGGAGATCTGCCGCATCCTTCTTTGTTCCTCGGTTTCTCCGGGGACTGCCGGCACGGCGTCCAGCGTTTCCTGAAGCCTTGCGCCCACATAGTCCTCCAGCCCGGCGGCATTTAGCACCTCCGGCTTTAAGAGAGAGGAGCGGGTGGAAAGATTATTGGACCAGGGGAAATGGGCGCCGTCAAACATTTCCCGGCGGTGGAACCAGGGATAGCCGCCGAAGATCTCATCGGCGCACTCTCCGCACAGGGCCACCACATGGCGCTTTTTGACCTGGCGGCAGAAATACAGCAGGGAGCCGTCGATATCCGACATGCCCGGCAGATCCTTGGCGATCACCCCTTCAAAGAGGGAATCCTCCAGCTGCTCGTTGGCGCAGAGCAGGGTGGTGTGCCGGGTGGAAAGGGCGCTGCTGACCTTTAAGGCCCAGCTTTCATCCCGATCCGGCTGGAAGGAGGAGGGGCGGAAATTTTCCTCGTTCCCCTCAAATTCAAAGGAATAGGTGGAAAGCTTTTCTCCCCGGCGTGCGAGGGCCTGGGCGGCAATGGCCGTCACCACGCTGGAATCCAGGCCGCCGGAAAGGAAGGTGCACAGAGGCACATCGGAGATCATCTGCCGCTCCACCGTGTCGATCAAAAGCTCCCGCACCTTTTGTACCGTGGTATCGTAATCATCGGTATGGGGAGAAGCCTGCAAATCAAAATATTGCCGGTCCCGGAAGCCCTCACGGTCAAAAATGGCCGTATGGCCGGGCTTTAATTCGGAAATGCCCTCGAACACTCCACAGCCCGGCGTTCTGGCGGGGCCAAGACCAAAGATCTCGCAGATCCCGGTTTTCCCCAGCACGGGGTTGACCCCCGGAAATTCAAACAGCGCCTTCAGCTCTGAGCCGAAGGCCAGGCGGTCTCCCTGTATCGTATAGAACAGGGGCTTTACCCCGAAGCGGTCCCGGCAGAGGAAGGTGCGGGCTCTGGGCACATCATCCACGGCAAAGGCAAAGATGCCGTTTAATTTTTCCGCGCAGTCCTCTCCATAGCAGAGGTAGGCGTTTAATACCACCTCGGTATCGCAGTTGGTCTGGAAGGTATAGCCCCGGCCCATTAGGTCGCTCCGAAGCTCGGCGGCGTTATAGAGCTCCCCGTTATAGGCAATGGTAAATTCCGCGCCGTCCCGGCGTACCGTCATGGGCTGTGCGCCGTTTTCCGGGTCGATGATCGCAAGCCGGGCATGGCCCAGAGCGCAATGGGGCGACACATGGGCGCCGCTGTCGTCCGGCCCCCGGTGAGAGACCCGCCGGGCCATTCGCCGGGCCAAGGCCATCCATAAGTATTTTTCTTCCGTCAAGCTGTCACTGTAATCGCTGAACCCAGCGAAACCACACATAGGCGAAACCCCCTTCTTCACCCTTTATTCTATGCGGGATATCGGAAATGTTGCAGAGGAAAAAGGTGTTTTCAAAAAGAGCGCCAAGGAATGAAAAATGCCCCAGCCTTCTGAGAAGACTGAGGCATTGATTAAGCTTCCGGTTTTTTGATAAGAGGGATCTCACTTTCCGCAAGAATGGGCTCCGGCGGGATCGCGGCCCACTCGGCAAGATAGCCGGGCTGCATGCTGAGGTAGGCAAGCTCCTGCCCTACCGAGGGGTGGGGCGCAAAGCATTCGCTGTACCGGTAGCAGACCACGGCAAGCTTCAAATCATGTTCCTCTGCTTTGACATAGCCGAACCTGCGGTAGAACCGGGCAATGCTCTCCGGGTCGAGGAGATATTCCTTCATGCTGAGCAGGATCTGCTTCGCGGCGGCAAGATCCTGAAGCCGGGTATAGATCTCGCACAGCTCGAACCGGGCGCTGATGCCGATGGGGTTTAGGCGCAGGGCGTTTTGCAGGACCTCTATGGCGTCCTGGAGCTGTCCCTGTTCAAACAGGCGGCAGCCGCGGTTTACCTCGTCTTTGTAGGCAGTGCCGCTGAGCCAGGTCACAGTTTCTCCGAACAGCTTTTTGTAAGCGATAAATTCCGAGGAGGTTTCAAAGTAGTACCCAGCGGAGGTTTGCGCCTGGGGAGAAGGGGCCGCCTGAGGCGGAGCCGCTGTCACGACCGGCGGCAGCGCCTGCTTTTTCTGATTTCTCACAACCAGAAACACAACGAGAAAAACCGCCAGGAGCAGGAGGATCCCGCCGAAGAGAACCACAAAAAGCAGAGAAGAACCGTTTCCCGAAGAAGGGGGAGGGGTTTCTTCCAAAGCCGGCGGCGCCAGGGAAGGGAACGGGGCCGG
>JAETPP010000258.1 GCA_021771115.1 Bacillota bacterium
GTCAGTTTTGTCATGTTCACACCTCCAAATCGTGATTTTTATTCTTTGCCGCCGCCTTTTTCGGGGCGGTCTTTGCCTTGTCTGTTTTAAGCTGCGCCCGGATAGAGGGGCGGGGCTTCCGTATCTCCCTGTCCCGGTTCTCCCTCTTGTCAATCAGCGCATACGTCCCATGTCTGCCCTCGATTTTGGAAAAGGAAAGGGTCTTGTAGGGCAGCATGGAGAAAAGACGGTCAGTGTCCTTTGTAGCCGCAAGCTGCATGAACGCCGGGGAAAGCTCTACCATGAAATGGGTCTTGTTTGGGCTGTTCGGCGTGTCGTGCCGCTTCATTTCCCACACAATGCGCCGCGCTTCCGTTTCAATCAGCCCGTCCCGCAATGCGGCGATATGCGCCTTGAAATCTCCCGGTGGAAGCTGCTCCCGGCTGCGCCGTTCTTCCTGTAAGAGCGATTGCAGCGCGTCCGGGTCGTTGGGTACGGCTTCAAAGCGTTCAAACTTCCCAAGCTGCGGGTCTGGGGTTCCGTCAAAATATCTCCCGGCTTTCTGTACCCTTTCCCCACGCTCATAAAACAGCTTCACCGTATCGGCGGGCAGCTCCTTTTCCTTGACGCGCTCATAATGGCGGGAATAGTCAAGCTCATACAGATTGCCCTTGATTTTCCCGCGCTCCTTTCCCGTCAGCTCGATTGCATAGGCAAGTACGCGGTCGCTTGTCTGCTCCATGTAGAAACGCCATGTATTGTGGGGCGCGGTGTCCTTTAGGAAAACGTCGCGCTCCCTAAAGCAATGCGTCCCGGACGGGCGGCAGAACCACAAAAGGGTCTTGTCCTCCCTGTGGGGGCTTGCCGCCGCCTTTGCGATAATCTCCTTGTCAATCTCCAAGTCGCTCTGGTAAAAGCCTGTATTCTGCTTCATAATCGCTTCAAGGGAAGCGAACAAATCCACGTTTTCAAATCTGCTCTGTTCCGGCATGGGTCAGCTCCTTTCCAAGTCCTGTGACTTCTGCTTTGCGTTTTTCTTCTGCGCCTTTTCCTTGTCGGCTCTAAGCTGCGCCCGGATAGAGGGCTTCTTTTCCGGCTTCGCTCCCTTGACGCGCTCCTTGTCGGCTTTGACCGCATTAGCCAGGTCAACAAGGGAAATCGTTTCTCCCGCCTTGACCTTTGCTTCCAGTTCGTCAACGGTAGGGGTGTTGTTGATGATACCGTCAAAGTTGTTGTCGTTCTGCTCTACGGTGTCCTCGACGTGCTTCAAAGGGTTTGCCTTTTCCGGCTGCTCTGCGGCAACGGCAAACGCCCGCGTCCCGTTCCCCATAATCAGATACTTTCCGTCGTCGGATTGATGATGAAAGCCATATCCGGCGGCTTCTATCTGCTCCCGGCTCATGGCGGTTACATGGAAAGTCCCTCTCGGTGTTTTGACAGTTTCGCCCGTTTCCAAGTCGTCCGGGGTAAGCTGTTTCTGCTCCTGTAAAAACTCCGGCACTTGCCGGAAGCCCGCGCTGTCAACATAGTGCGCCGCGTCCTGTCCGTCCTGATGAAGCACTACCACGTCGGAAACGGAAAGGCTGTGTCCCTTAAAGTCTTTGGGGTGGTCGATATTGAAACGGGTATAAATATCTTCAAGGGAAGTCCCCGGCGCAAGGGGCGCGGAATAGACAAGCTCATAGTTCGCCCTGTCAACCACATTCCCCGCCGCCTGCAGGCGGTCGTAAGGCTCAAAGCGCAAGTCCCTTGTTTCGTCCCCGCCTTTTATCTGGTAAATGGAAAAGGTGTCCTTGTCCGGCTCGGCGGTCTTTGCCGTTTCCTGTGCCTTTGCGTAGAGCTGCTTTACGTCGCCCTCGGTCAGCTCCCCGCTTTTGAGCTGCCCCATAAGCTCGCGGCATTTCTCCGGCGTTCCGG
>JAETPP010000030.1 GCA_021771115.1 Bacillota bacterium
TTTCTGTCCCGATGCAGCTGTTACTGAAAGAAGAATAATCAGGTTTTCGACACACGTTGCAATCATTTCTACCGAAGAGTAAAGCATCTCCATATAGGTTATCTCCACATTCTGATAATAGTTTCTTTGACTTTAGGCAGCATTGGTCTGCTTACAGGGAGGCTGTCTCCCCCGCGCAGTATGATCTCATTTCCTCTTATTTCCCGAACATAATCGAGATTTACAAAGGTACTGCGTTCGATAAAGATAAATCTTTCATCATTGATGAGCCCATAAATTTCTTTTAGGCCACGATTATCCTTAATGATTCCCTGATGGGCCGTGACAATTTGCGTGCTGCGCAAAACATGCCGGACATAAATGATTTCACGGTAAAGTACTTTCAGGGCGTCCGAATAGTGTGGAACGATCAAGCAGCCGGTTTCCAGCAGGGCGTATTCCTTCTGCGCCGCTTCCAAGGCCTCAGACAAGCGCGAATCAAATTTCATCTTGGGAATATACCGCAGCGCACGTGATCTGTATCCCTCTGGAGCAAGCTCGCTGTGTGAAGTCGAGAAAATTATAATTGCTGCAGGAAGCGAATTATGGATGAGCTCAGCCAGACGTATGCCGTCTAATTTTGGCATTTCAACGTCAAGAAAGAAAATGTCGAAAGAAGAACCGGCCTTTATTTCCCTAGCAAGATAAGAGCTGTCGGAGAACTCGGAAACAGAAATGCTTTGCGCAATATTGTTTTCCTGATACCAGTTGACAATTTCTCGGTGTAAAAGAAGCATATCATTTTTATCGTCATCGCATAAGGCAATCCGGATCATCTTTATTACCTCCGTTTCCTTTCAGTTTTTCTTTCAAACAGTGTGGTTTGTCTTCTGAGTATATCAAAAAAGAGAGATTGGCTTTTTCCTGTAAGCAGGATATATCTATCGTTTACGGCCTTAAGATTTTTGGGATTCAGGTTGCTATTAAGTACTTTAATACCTACCGCATGGTTTGTCAAGGCAACATACACCAATTCAACTGCATCGGCAATCGAGGTCGTATGAAATTTTGTAGCAGTCCATCTTGGGATACATTCTCTAATGTGACTCTTTGTAATGGAAAGTTTTTGACATGGATTTGGAGAAAGATCAATTAAAGTTTCGAGTTCTTCTTCTGTAAACGGCTCTATTTCCGAGTACAAGGAAAGGAGTTCATAAAAATCACAACCTGCAGAAACAAGCAAAGGGAAAAAAGCCATACAGGTAGGGTGTCCGGGCGGATTATTTTGGTTTTCTTCTCGAATAATCCGCAGCAGGCATTCTTTTATAGTTGCAGATAGGGGTATGGGGTAAAAATCAATGGGCATCAGTATTTTCTCCTCCTTCGTTGCTATAATCAGGGATTCCCCATTGGTTACATGATAATCATTTTAGGCAGAGCACTCACCTAATTTTGTCCCAACTATAGGAATGTGTGTATCGAATTGCTTTGCAAGCGCTCCAAAACTGGCACAAAAATACGCTTGAAGCGTGAATACGGGCGTGGTATGATGGTCACGCTCAAAGCTGTATCCAAAAGAAAACCGCCAGATTTCAGGCTGAGAAAAGCTCCCGATCCGGGAGCTTTTCTTTTTGCCCGGAACCAGCAGAAAGGAGGAATGTGCTTGAAGAACGCTGAAATCAGGAAAGATTGCAGAGGGCTTTGCCGGGCAGGCAAAGCCCTTTACACTGTCTTTTTCTCGCTGTCTACCCTGCCCCTGTTTGAAATGCGGGCGCTGGCAGCGGGAGAAGACATCTGGAGCAAAGCGTCCAGCATCATGCAGGACGTGTACGGTCATATTGTGGCGATCTCCACGGTTGCGGCGGTGGTCACCGCAGCGACCGCCCTGCTGCTGATGAACTTTTCCAAGAACGGCAAGACCGTGGACGAGTCCAGAGCATGGCTGAAGCGGATCGTCATAACCTGGGCGATTCTCAACAGCCTCGGCTTCATCATGGCGTATGTAGCCCCGCTATTCAGCGGTGGCAAGTGGTCAGGAGGATGAGCATTTCATGTTCATCCTCCCACGAGTTTTGCTTTTCGGCCTTTCGCTGCGCCGAAATTTGACGTTGCCAAGCCGCAAAACATCGCAGTGGGCGCAAATCCAAACTGACTTCTTCAGAAAGGAGCGTGACGACAGGTAGGTATTTTAGACGGCATTGTAGCATGGATCGCCGAGCAGGTAATGAACGGGCTGGATATGGTCACAACGTCGGTCCTAGGAGCTTTGGGCTGTGATATGGAGCTGTTTCTGCGGTACTTCCCAGCGGCAGGGACGATGTACGATATCTTTGTCGCCCTCGGAATGGGACTGGTGCTGCTGAACTGGGTCTGGCAGCTTTTCAAGAACTACTTTCTCCGGGCGGGGGTGGAAGCGGAAGACCCTGTTAAACTCAGCCTGAAGTCCGTGATCTTCCTGTTCCTCATTTATTTTTCGGACCAGATCGTGGATATTGTCCTTCAGGTAGGCGGCACGCCGTACCAATGGATCTTGGATTCGGAACTGCCGCCGCTGGATTTTGCCAGCTTCAATTCCGCCCTCATGACAATCCTCGGTGTCTGTGCCAGCGGCTCGGTGGCGCTCATTGCCCTGATCCTTGTCCTCATGCTGGCGTGGAATTACCTGAAGCTGCTGTTTGAGGCGGCGGAACGGTATGTGCTGCTGGGCGTGCTGGTCTTTACGGCTCCCATGGCGTTTGCCATGGGAAGCTCGGAATCCACATCGAATATTTTCAAAAGCTGGTGCAGGATGCTGGGCAGTCAAGTCTTCTTATTGCTGATGAACGCCTGGTGCCTGCGCATTTTTACATCTATGGTAGGGGCGTTCCTCTCGAATCCCTTATCGCTATAGGAGGCGGTTAAAATCAAGAAAGGAAAAAGGATCCTGTGCCTGTTCCTTGTGCTGATGGTTCTTGCGGCGATTGCAGCCATACCGGCAGCAGCTCTGACGGAAGAAGAAGTACAGGAGCAGGTAGAGAGCGTAGGACGGGAAAGAGTGACGGGAAACGTCTTCATCTGGTTTTTGTGTGCCATTGGTTTTTTGAAGGTGGCGCAGAAAATGGACAGCTTCCTGTCTTCTCTGGGGATCAGCACAGGGCGGACAGGCGGTTCACTGATGGCGGAAGCCATGATCGCAGCCCGCGGGATCGGAGCAGCTGTAAGGGGCTTTGGCGGGTCGTTCCGCACCGGTCGAAGCAGTTCCTCTCCTGCCGGAGGCGGGAATATCCTGCACCAGTCGCTGGGGACTACCATCGGCCACAGCGTCAGAAACAGCGCCGCGCAGTATGCCGCCGGACAGAAAGAGGGCGGTTTGGGCGGCGCTGTATTCCAGCGGTCTCTCAGCAAGGGCGGCAGCTTCGCAAGCAGCGTAGTCAGTAAGATCGCTCAGGGAGATGTAAAAACAGACGGCGTCCTGAAGGGAGAAAACGCTTCCAGGGCGCTGTCCCAATACATGGGCTTTGCCGGGAAAGGCGAGCCGCCCGCATTTCGGAATGTGGAAATTGGCGGCGGGCGAATTTCCGGTACGGAAATGAACAGCGCAAATCTCCATGGCGTGGAGTTTGGCATGTACCACGCCGGTCAGTATATGGAACCGAGGGGCGATTTTGAAACCGTGCAGGCGGCGGACGGCTCCAAATGGTACAAGCAGTACGCACAGGATACGGTGGACAGGAAACCGTATCAGAATGCGGAAGGCAAGGTGGCGTATCAGGAAAAGCTCGTGAAGCGTGTGCCTGATCCGCCCAAGAGAAAAGACCGCCTATGATGGGACAGGAGCAAAACAACGGGAGACAGACAGCCTCCATGATAGAGGGTGCGGTCAAAACTGGGAAAGCGGTGGCGGAGCTTGCCAAAGGTATTTCTTCCGGCCCAGCCGGAACCGCTGTCGCTTTGTGGAAGAACCGGCATACTGTGGCAAAAGGCGCTGGTGCCCTTGCAGGCTTTCTGCTTCTGCCGGTGCTTTTTCTGCTGATGCTGCCCTCCATCATTTTCGGCGGTCTGACCGCAGAACAGGATACGAACGTCTTAAACAACGACGGAGCTATCATGGAAAATATCAGTCAGGCGCAGCAGACTGTCTGGGCGGTGGTGTATGAATCCCATGACGAGGTTGTAAACGAGATCCAGAGGAAAATCGCTTCTCTGGGCGACCATGAGAGGGGCGTTATGGTAGATAATTTTACTAGTTCTTTGAACACCAATAGCCTTTCCCTGCTTTCCCAGTACAGCGCCTCTAAAGATTACAGTGAAATCAGTATCCCGGACTTGGAAAAAACAGTCCGGGACGGAAGCGACGGTCTGTTTTCCTATTCAGTCTCCTCGTCCAGCAGTACGGACGCAGAAGGCAGGACCGTGACCACGTATCAGTACACCGTGGAGTATGGCGGCGAGAAATATTTTGCCGATGAGGTGTTCCATCTGGACGACAAGGCGAAGGAAATCGCCAAGGAGTATTCCGCAAATCTTTCCCTGTACCTGTATGGCTCCGTGGACGGAAGCTTTGGCACAGGGGCGCAGGTCAGCGAGGAAGTGCTGCAGTATGCAGCGCTTATCAGGAAATACGCGCAGAAATATGGGATCAGCCAGTATTTTGACCTCATCTGCGCCGTGATGATGGCGGAGAGCGGCGGCAGGGGCACAGACCCCATGCAGTCCAGCGAGTGCGGCTATAACACCAGATACCCAAATTCACCCGGTGCGATCCGGGAGCCGGAATATTCCATTGACTGCGGCGTGCATGTGCTGGCGGACGTCTTAAAGGAAGCGGGCTGCACCTCGCCCACAGATACCGCCCGCATTTCTCTTGCTTTGCAGGGGTACAATTTCGGAAACGGGTATATCCCTTGGGCAATTAAGAATTATGGCGGCTACACGCAGGAAAGCGCTATTGCTTTTTCGGAAAAGATGAAAAAGGAGCTCGGCTGGGAGGTGTACGGCAACCCTCAGTATGTGCAGGCTGTTCTGCGGTACTATCTGTACCCCATTGGCGGCGGGAAAGAAGGCTGGGGCTCTCCCTTTGTGGGAAAGGACTGGCGCTCTGCCGTGACTTCGGAATTTGGCTTCCGATATGATCCCATCACAGGAGAAGCGGACGGTCATACGGGCATTGACATCGGCTACCCGGAAGGGACGCCCATCAATGCGGTGAAATCCGGGGTGGTGGAATACACCTCTGGGGAAACCACCTATGGCAATCATCTGGTAATCGACCACGGGAACGGCGTCAAGACCCTGTATGCCCATTGCAGCAGGATCTTGGTGTCAGCCGGGCAGCGAGTGGCAAAGGGCGAAGTCATCGCCCTGGTCGGCCAGACCGGGCGGGTCACGGGCCCCCATCTGCACCTCAATGTGGAGATAGACGGAGAACTGAAAAATCCAAGAGAGTATCTCAATTAAATTTCACTTGCTATTGTTGCCGAATATGGGTATAATGATAGTAGAATTTGAGTATCAGGAGGAAAAGCTTATGAATATCCGTCCTTCAGCCCAAATACGGCAAAACTACAATGAGATCGCAGAGCTGTGCAGAAAGACCGGTGAGCCGGTGTACCTCACGAAAAATGGCGAGGGCGATCTGGTAGTCATGGATATTGAAACTTTTGAACGCCAGAAGAAAATGTTGAAGCTCAGGGAGGAACTGCTGGCGGTGGAAGAAGATCGTGCGGCTGGCGTTCCCGATGTTCCACTGGAGAAAGCGATCCGCCACATGGATGAGCTTTTGGCCGGTTTGGATGAGGGTGCTGCAAATGGCTGAAATATATTCTGTCTATCTGTCGCCCACCGCTGAACGGCAGGAATTGCAGCACATCCGTTTTCTTGAGCAAGTCAGCAAGAAAGCGGCGGTTGAACTACGGAATCGTTTTGTGGAAGCTTTTTCATCTTTGGAGGAAATGCCGAAAAGGTATCCTTTCCTTGATGAAGAAGGCTTTCCCAAAAACAAATACCGCAATTTGTTTGTGGCAAACTGGTTTCTGGTACTGTATGAGGTAATTGAGGATCGGGTCGTGATTGACTACATTCTCGACTGCCGACAGGATTACCGCTGGCTGCTGCGTGGATGAAGATTTGCAATTATGCTTTACGATAAAATACCCGATGCTGCTCCCTATTTCGAAGAAAAGAATTGGCAGGATTTTGTTGAGTTTGTTACTTCTGTTGGGTTGATGGAGCCTAAGAGAATCAGAGAGACTGAAGAAACAGCCGCTGGCGTGAAGGCCGGAAAGATATGTGTCACAGTATTCCTTGATTTTATGGCTTTTAAGAAGTTCTCAAAATCGCCGGCTTGGGAAACAGAAGTGTGGATTGCGGATATGCCAGATTAAATGATTCATCTGAATGGGGGTAAGTTCTTGGGATTGAGAAAGTAAGAGGGATGTAAAACAAAAGATGTGCTTTATTTTAGAAGGGAAATAGTAAATGGCGATGCCAAAACTAACACCAAATCAAATTGAACAGATAGCACGTATCATGGGTGATACTGGCAATGGGTTCACAGGTTCTGAGCTTGGACATCTCCTTGCTCAGTGCCGTATGGATGATCCAGATCCCGGACTTACAAAGTGGAAGCGCCTGCATAATGCCTTTTGCGTCGCTGTAAATGGAAGCAGTTCTACGAATGTTGTTTTCCAGTTTATACAGCATTGTATGGAGCCATCGCAAGGGCTGAATAATCCAGAACGATATAACCAGATGAGGCTTGAACTCAACAAAGTTTTGATGCTTGTAGGCATTGAAATAAGGGATGATGGACAGTTCTATTCGGTTTCAAAAGCTCAGAGCCTTGGCGAAGTCCAGCGTAGGACGAAAGAGCTCCGCGAGAAGCTAACTGGTTATGGTGCACATTCAGAAGTGCTGAGATGTTGCCGCGATAAATTGTTGGCACAGGATTATTTTCACGCTGTTCAAGAAGCGGCGAAGAGCTTATGTGATCGAGTAAGAACAATGTCAGGGCTAACAACAGATGGGACAGCATTATTCAATACCGCTTTTGCGGTTGGCAATCCGTATGTCGCATATAATTCATTGCGGACCAGTAGTGAACAAAATCAGCAAAATGGGCTTAAGGAAATGCTTTGTGGCGTGATTCACATGGTCAGGAATGTTACTGCGCACGAACTGAGGATCCACTGGGATGTGAACGAGAAAGATGCAGTGGATATCTTGACTCAGATTTCATATCTTCATAAGCTGTTGGATGTGTGTATAATTGTACCGAGGACGACACTATGAAAATAGAAATGCCTCGTTAAATCTCATGAATAAATTTATTTTGAATTGGTTTAGCAGAAGTGACCGCTGACGATTGAAAACTGAGAAGTCGGTCATGATCGCAATAGCAAGATACCGAAAGAGAAGTTTTTAGGGTTGCCGTTCCAAGTATTGGAGCGGCTTTTCTATGCCAGAAAGGAGAATTTTTTGCAGGAAAGTGAAATGAACGTATTTTATGTCCCGCCCAATTTCATTGAGGGCGGGACACTTTTTGGCGGCGCGCTCAAGCTGCGGAACGTATTGGAAGCAGGCGTTCTCTGCCTGACGGTGGGTCTGCCCGTGTTAAAGCTCCCTGTTTCCCTGACCGTAAAGATCATCATTCTGTGCCTTACCGCTCTTCCCCTTGGAATTGCAGCGGTCATCGGCGTGTTCGGGGAAAGCCTTTCGTCTTTCGCTTTGAATTTCTTCCGTTTTTTCAGGAGCCGCAGGATCGTGGGACTTATTGCGGAGAAGCCCCCTAAAAAACTAAGCTCCGCTCCTAAAGAGCGCGCCCGGGCTGAAAAACGTTCCCACAGAAAGAAGGAACCGCTGCGGGAGGACAATTGGAATGAGGTTACGGAAGAGTTTGATTGCCGGGAGGAAAAGGCTCCCAGACGGGAAAAGCGTAAAAAACAGAAAAAAGTGAGGGAGGACAGCGATGAAGAATTTGAATAACAAACGTGCCGATCCGCAAGCCGGCGGGACTGTTTCTCCGGAGAAATCACGGCGGCAAACGGCGGAGTACCTTCCTGTGGAAAAGATCGAGCACGGGGTAATCTACACCAAAGACCACCGCTATGTAAAAATTTTAGAGCTTGACCCGGTCAATTTCCTTCTGAGGAGTGAAAGCGAGAAACAGAGCATCATTTACGCCTACGCTTCCTTCCTCAAAATCAGCCCGGTCAGGCTGCAGATCAAGGTTTTGAGTAAGCGGGCGGACGTAAACTGCCATCTGGACTCCGTGCAGGAAGCCATGGATCGGGAAGAAAACGTGCAATGCAGGCTTCTTCAGCAGGACTTAATGGAGTTTATGGGCGGGCTGGGCGCTCAGGAAGGGGTCAGCCGCAGATTTTTTCTCATCTTTCAGTATGAGCCGATTTCTGCCAACCGCCGGGGAGAGGAAGAATCAGAAGCCCTTGCGCAGCTTCAGACGGCGGTACAGACGGCAAAAACCTATCTGCGGCACTGCGGCAATACCGTGATCGAGCAGGAGGACGAAAACGAGTTTGCCGCCGGGGTGCTTTACAGCGTCCTAAACAGGAAAACCAGTACAAAACTCCCCTTTTCCGCCCATGCTGCCCGGATACTCAAGGGCTGCAGCCGGGAAGCGCTGGAGAAAATGCCGGTAACAGAGCTTTTTGCCCCGGAGACCATCGACCTTTCCCACGGCAGGTATATCGAGATGGACGGCGTGTATCATTCCTATCTGCTGGTCCCCTCGGGAGGGTATCGGACGAAGGTGAGCGCCGGCTGGCTCTCCGCTTTGGTAAACGCCGGAGAGGGGATCGACGTGGATGTTTTTCTGGAGCGCCAGCCCCGGGACAGAATCGCACGGAAGCTGGGTCAGCAGCTCAGGATCAACCGTTCCAAGCTCAAGGATACCTCGGATACCAACTCTGACTTTGACGGCTTGGAGGACGCCATTCGGGGCGGGTATTATCTTAAAGATGGGATTGCGGGTAACGAGGACGTCTATTACCTATCCCTGCTCCTTACGGTGACGGCGGATACTCCGGAGGATCTGGAGTGGCGGGTAGAAGAACTGAAGAAGCTGCTGACGTCTCAAGATATGGAAGCAAGGGTATGCCTGTTCCGGCAGGAACAGGCATTTTTGTCCGCCCTGCCGCTGGCGTCGCTGGATCAGGCTTTGTTTACCCAGAGCAGAAGAAACCTGTTGACTTCCGGCGCAGCCAGCGCCTACCCCTTTACAAGCTTTGAGGTCTGCAATGACAACGGCATTTTGCTGGGGGTCAATAAATTCAATTCCTCGCTGGTCATTGTGGATATCTTCAACTCCGAGCTTTACAAGAACGCCAATATCGTCCTGATGGGGACCAGCGGGGCGGGAAAAACCTTTCTGCTCCAGCTGATCGCCTTCCGGCTCCGGGAACAGGGAACGCAGGTCTTTATTATCGCTCCCCTGAAAGGGCACGAGTACCACAGAGCCTGTACACAAATCGGCGGCGCCTTTATCCAAATCTCCCCTGCGTCACCCAACTGCATCAACATCATGGAGATACGGAAGATCGACAGGAGCGTCAGCGTCCTCTTGGACGGAGAGACGGTGCAGCGCTCAGAACTTGCCATGAAAATACAAAGCTTGCATATCTTCTTCTCCCTTTTGATCCCTGATATGACCTATGAGGAGCGGCAGCTTCTGGACGATGCTCTGGTAAAAACCTACGCCAGAAAGGGCATTACCCACGACAATCTGAGCCTGGAGGACCCGGAGCGCCCCGGTCGGTATCGGGAAATGCCGGTTCTGGGCGACCTTCACGCCGTTCTTTCCGAATCGGAGGAAACCCGCCGTATGGCAAATATCCTGAACCGGCTGGTCAATGGCTCTGCAAAGACCTTTAACCAGCAGACCAATGTAGATCTGGACAACAAGTACATCGTGCTGGATATTTCCGAAATTACCGGCGACCTGCTGACGGTGGGAATGTACGTCGCTCTGGACTATGTCTGGGATAAGACCAAAGAGGACAGGACAAAGAAAAAAGCAATCATCTTAGACGAAATGTGGAAGTTGATCGGACCGGGCTCCAGCAAAATGGCGGCGGAGCGGGTGCAGGAAATTTTCAAGGTCATTCGCGGGTACGGCGGCGCCGCCATCGGAGCCACGCAAGACCTGGAGGACTACTTCGGGCTGGAGGACGGTAAGTATGGCAAAGCCATCATCAACACCAGCAAGACAAAGATCGTTTTGAATCTGGAAGAGGAGGAGGCCCGGCGGGTCCAGCCCATTTTGCACCTGTCGGATTCCGAGGTCATGGAGATCACCCATTTTGACCGGGGCAGCGCCCTCCTCTCTACGAACCACAACAATCTGGCGGTAGAGATCCGGGCTTCTGAGCTGGAGCGCAGCCTGATCACCACGGACCGGCGCGAGCTGCAGGCTCTTTTGGAGACGGCGGGAAGCAATACCGCATAAATATAGACAGGAAAATCAAAGGAGGAAACCAAAATCAAAACAAGACGGGAAATTTACGCAGAAGAAACAGAGGAGCTCCTTCGCTGTGTCAGAATGTATCACTGTATTCTGCCGGAACAGGCGATCCGCCTCTTCCCCCATTACGATGAGGTCTTTATGAGGAATGTGATCGAAAGGCTCAATTACAAGCGCCGGATAAAGCTGGATCAGATAAGCGGGTGCCTGATGGAGCCGCTGTGCAAGATCCCTGCGGACAAGTGGATGCTTCGGGCACTCTGGGTGCTGGTGGACAATCAGCCGGAACCCGGCTCCCACACAGCGGGAGAAGGGCTTGTAAAGCTGTCCTTTGTCAGGGACGGAGCGCTGTTAGATGTTGCGGCGGCTCCCCTAGGGAAAGAAATGGAAATCAGCCTGGCTCTCCAAAACAGACAGGGGGAAAAAGCCCCCTGTGCGGTTATTTTGGATTCCCCGGAGCAGGCTCATAAAATCGACTGTACGGAAAACACCGTGTTTTGCATGGTATCTTCTGCGGGGGAAGTTCAGTATTTCAAAAAACAGGAAGGAGCATTTCATGACAACTGAAAAATCCAAGAACCTT
This sequence comes from Bacillota bacterium, assembly GCA_021771115.1. Classification (GTDB taxonomy): domain Bacteria; phylum Bacillota; class Clostridia; order Oscillospirales; family Acutalibacteraceae; genus Acutalibacter. The sequence goes on from JAETPP010000030.1 coordinate 11,019, forward strand.
TCCGGTATACTGGAAGATATCGAAAGGCTGGGAAATACCGTGGAGGCGATGGAGATGGCGGCAGTGCAAAGCGCCCCCAAAAACTATGAAGCCCTTTCCGTGGACGCCGCCATGCGGGGCGAACGTTTGGCGGTGCGCCTGCGGGATATGGTGTTTTCCACCACAACGGAAAAGCGCTGCCAGTACCTTACAAAATGCGCCGATACGATGGGGATCGTGCCGGAGTATCAGGAGGGAATCTTCAAGGTAACGCTGCCCCATCAGCTTCCCAAGCGCCGCTGGAAAAACTCGGAGTTCCTGATTTCCCCTCTCATGGCGGCTATGACGAACTTTGCGAAAACGACGGCTCTGCCAAGGTTTGAAAACGCCGCAGTCTGCTTTGTCCATTTGGTGGATTCTTCCCTGCCGGTAAAAATGATCCGGGACCACGACAATATCGAATGCAAGCAGATCCTCGATGTGCTGGGCGCCTTTCTCCTCACGGACGACAACGGCCTGCTGTGCGAGACCCATCATCGGACGGAACGGGGTGAGAACAGCCGGACGGAGGTGTATGTCATGCCGGCAGAAGCCTTCCCGGGGTGGATCACCGAGCGGGAAAAGGCGGAAAAAAGAGGTAACAAAACATGATTTTTTTACACCCCCTTTTGTTACCTCTCTGAAAAGGCAAAAAATCCAGCGGCGATGCGGATTTCGGGAATCATTTTTCCCGCCAAAAGAAGCCTAGAGTAAAGAGAGGGGTTCCTTGACCGCCGAAAGGGGGCGTAAATGAAAAGGCAGATCATGGAACTGCTGGGGCAGATCGCAATGGCCGGAGAACTGCCGTCAAAGGCGGTCAAAAGAATCCGTGGCAGCGACGGCTATAAACGAAAATGCATCATGGAGGCACGGCAAAAAAATCTCATACGGCACTTTCGCAAGGACGGTCTGAGCGGGTTGAGGTTGACGGCGGAAGGAAAAGATCTCCTTCTAAGAACCAGCCCAGAGCGCTTTGACTTTTTTCTCAAAGATGGTTCTAAAGCTTCGTCCGGCGCGCAAAAGCGCACCCGCCTCCATCGGATGGCGGAAGCGTATGTGCTGATGAACAATGCCGGCGTGGAAATTTACCGGGACAGAAAACCACCGCTCTTTTCAGCCGGTGAGGCAGTCCCGGTCCGATTCTCCGCCTACTACGGCTCCAGAGAGGTAAAGGAGCTGGGACAGGAGAGCGTAAAAATCAAAAACTCCCGCTTTGTGGGCGTCCTGGTCACGCCGGATCAGCTCTTTGCCGTTTATAATGCCGGACCGGGACAAATGAAATGGTACGGTCAGGCAGAGGAACGGCTGGCGTGCAGCCTGCCCCGGGTTTTGCAGCGGCAGGGAGCTTTTGCGTCCGGTCGTAAAGTCGAGACGAAAGGCATTTTGCTGGCGGGTTCCATGGAACGTTTTCACCTGTTTTTAGATGACCCGGAACGGAAAGCCGCCTTTCCCATAGACAACGGGCAGTTCTGGAATATGCACTGGATCCCCAATTCAGAGGAAGGAGAAACGGTGCTGGGGCTCCTGTGCAGCCCGGAGAAGACCGCTTTGCTCACAGAAGCGCTGCAAAATAATTTCCTGCCTTTGCCGATGGGACAGCGAAACATGGAAATGGACGCAGTGGACGAAGCCGGGAACCCGGTGCTGTTTGCCTGTGACATGGACGCGGCGCGGATCAGGCGGTTTGCTGTTTCCCTGCGTGTGAATGGAGGGTGCGGCACGGTGATCTGCTTTGATTTTCAGCGGAAACTGGTTGAAAGACTCTGCGAAAGCTGCGCCCAAGTGCTGGAACTGGACTGGAAAGCGATCCGGGAAGATTTGAACGTATAGAAGAAAGGAGTGACCTGTCTCGAACAAAAAGAAAATTGCGGCTTTGTGTTCTGCGCCGGTGATGGCAATGGGTGCCCTTTATTTGAGCGGGCTTTTATCCCAGCTGGCGCGAAATTACTTTCACTGGCGGAAAGCCGGCGGGGTCCCCGGTATGGGAGCTTCCCCGCCCCTTCCCTCATCTAGCTTTTGGGAAGCGATACGGTCCTGCTTTGCCGATGGATTCGGCGCAGCAGGGCTTGTTCTTTGTCTATCGGCGCTGGCGGTTTTTCTGTTCGGCATACTGCGGCTGGGATGTGCCGGCGGCGGAACACAGGACAAGGAGCGAAACCTGACCTATTCCAAAAAGGGGACTTACGGTACGGCGGCTTTTCTGGACGGTGAGAAGCTAACGGGCGTGCTGCATCTGGAAAATGATACGGCTAAAACCACAGAAACGATTTTGGGAAAGCTTGACGGGAAGCTGCTCTGCTTTCCGAAGGACAGCTACATGAACCGAAATATCGCCGTCTGCGGTCCGCCGGGCAGCCGAAAAAGCCGAAGCTTTACCCGCAATATGATGTGCCAGTGTATCCGACGGGGAGAATCCCTGATCGTGACAGACCCTAAGGGCGAGCTGTATGGGGATTTTCGGAACTATCTGGAGCGGGAGGGCTATGAGGTGCGGGTGTTTAACACCAATCAGCCCCAATGCTCAGACGCATGGGATCTTGTGGGAGAGGTTCGGGGCAAGGAACTGTACGCTCAGATCATCTCCGAAGTGATGGTACAGGGGACGGCGGGAAGAGGCTCCAGTCCGTTCTGGGATAACGGCGAGCAAAACCTTCTGAAAGCAGTCTTGCTCTATGTGGATTCCTGCGGCGACAGCTCCACCGAGCAGATGTACCGGGCGATTGCCGGGAGCAATGGGAGCGCTTTGATCGGGGCAATGCACAGCCTGCCAAAGGGACACCCTGCAAAGATACCGTTTGAGATCTTTATGGCGCAGGACGAAACGACCCGGGGAAAGATGATAAACGGGCTTGGGACCAGATTACAGGTCTTTCAGAACCGGGATATCTGCGGTATGACCAGCTTCCCGGAGATAGACCTGAGTTTACCTGGCGTGAAGAAATGTGCCTACTTCTGCATTTCCTCAGACCAGCACAGCGCCTTTGACTTCCTTTCCAGCCTTTTTGTCACATTCTCTTTTATCCGTCTGGTAGACCTGGCGGATCAGCGGCCGGAGCAACGGCTGCCTGTGCCGGTACACATTCTGGGCGAGGAAGCTCCGAACACCTGCTGCCTGAAGGGGCTCGGCAAACGCCTTTCCGTGGTGCGCAGCCGGGGGATCTCCATGTCGGTGGTGTTTCAGAGCATTCCCCAGCTGCAAAACCGGTTTCCAGACGAAGAATGGCTGGAGATTTTAAGCGACTGCGATGTGAAACTGTATTTGGGCTGCACGGATCCGGTCACGGCAAAGTACATCAGCGACAGAAGCGGGATCGCTTCCGTGGAGGTGGGCAGCGAGTCAAAGCTCTTAAACTCGTGGCGGGTCTCGGACTACACCACCCAATATCGAAGAACAGAATCCGTGGGCAAGCGCCAGATATTGACCCCGGACGAGGTGATGCGCCTTGCCCCCGATGAAGAGATCATTGAGCTTCGGGGACAGGACGTCCTGAAGGCGGAGAAATTCGACTATACGGAGCATGAGGACGCAAAACTCCTTTCCTTTGCAAACCCTATGGATCATATCCCCGCATGGAAAAGGAAATTTGACGTTCCCGCGTCGGTTCAGCCTGAGAAAAAGGGATTTCCCAAATCCGAAGGCTTAGTGATAGATTTGAAGAAGCACAACGTTGTAAAACTATAAAATGGAGGAATTTTTTGATGCCAAGAAAAGCAATAAAACAGGAACAAGCAGACCCTGCGGTGGAAAACCCGGCAGTGGAAACGGTGCAGGAGGACGGCAGCGGATCGGAAAGCTCCCCTGACGCTGTTCTGGAAACAAAAAAGCCCGCCGCCAAGAGAAAGGCAGCGACCAAAAAGAAGGCTGTGCAGGAGGAACCCCCGGTCCCCGACCCGGAAGACCTGCGGGCGATCTGTATCGACCGGCAGAGCGGCGTAGAGGAGCAGCTGAAGACCACATTGGATTGGCGGGATATCCGTTCCGGCGTAAAAACCGGCCGGCTCTGTACCGGAATCGTAACCGGGGTCATCAAGGCAGAGGACGGGACGGAGCTTGCCATGGTGAGCTACAAGGGCTATCAGGTTTTGATCACTCCGGAGGAAATGCTCCCCGAAATGGAACTGGAACGCCTGAAGGACGATAAACGGCTGTTGCGAAACCGCCTGAACCTGATGCTGGGCGCAGAAGTGGATTTTGTGATCCAGGCGGTAGACGATGAAAGGAAAACGATCCTTGGCAGCAGACGGCAGGGGCTTCTGAAGAAAGCGTCCATGTTTTACCTGACGACCGGCGTTCGCCAGATCGTTCCCGGCAGGGTGGCGGAAGCCCGCGTGATCGCTGTGGGATATCATTCCATTCGGGTCGAGGTGTTCGGCGTGGAGGCGGTCATTCGGTATTTTGACCTGTCCTGGGATTGGGCGCCGGACCTGAAGCAGAAATATTCCGTTTCAGACCGGATCTTTGTGCGCGTCAACGAGATCTCCGGCTCCACGCCTGAAACGCTCTCCATCTCCTGCGATGGGCGGAGCGTACAGGTCAATCCCGATCAGGAGCATATTAAGCAATGCCAGGTGCAGAGTCGATATATGGGCACTGTGGTGAATCTCCGCAGCGGCTCCATTTCCGTGCGGCTGTCGATCGGAGTAAACGCCATCGCCACAGGCTGCAACTGCGAAGAGCTACCCGGCCGCGGGGACGAAGTATGCTTCTTGGTGACGTCGGTGAATGAAGAAGAGACTGTGGCAAGAGGCATCGTCACCCGAATTATCCGAAGAAATTCATAGTGGCACGGACACGGCATGAACTCGCTACAAAATCGTGTTTGAAGCGGGAACGGCGAGCTGTTATACTGGTATTGTCAAAAATTGCAAGCAGGGTCTGCCGGGTTTCTTTCCCGGCAGGCTCAATTTGTTTTGAAGGAGGAAGATGCGCTATTTCTTGTAAAAGGCTCCTCAAGTCGGACAGGGGCGAATCCACCTATCTCAGCGCAGTGGTCTATGTCCTGATTGCCGTCATCGTCCTTGCTCTTGCTCTGAATGTTTTTTCCATTCTGGCGGCTAAACGGGAAATGGATCAGGCGGCGGACCAGATGGTAAAGCAGATCCAGCTGGCCGGCGGGATAAACGCCGATACGGACGCCCTGTTTCAGCAGCTTTGCGGGGAAATGCCCGGCACGGAAAACGTAAGCTACACGATAGAGGCGGTTTACAAATCGCCCCGCCCTGCCGGAATGCAGAAAGCGATCCAACTGGGAAAGCCCTTTACTGTGACGGTCACAGGAAATGCGAAGCTGGGCGGTATGTGGAATCTCATCGCCTCTCAAGTGCGGCTTACCGCAAAAGGCGCCGGGGTCAGCGAGAGGTACTGGAAATGATAAAAGGATATTTGCAGAACGACCGGGGCGACACGCCCATGTTCGGGGTGTTCCTCACACTGGTGCTGATGATCCTGCTTTCTTTCCTGATCCTGTTTTCCACGGTGCAGCTTCGCACACTGGATCTCAGGAACGGGATCAAAATGGAACTCAATAACCTCAGCGCCCGCATCTATGCGGATACCTATCAGTCCCAGCGGGAAGCAAATCTTCCCGCTTATGAAAATCGGGTCCAATCCAGCTCCGCTTATCTTGCAGGGCTGGAAAATACCTTTCGCACGGGCTTGCGAAAAAAGCTCTCTCTGGAAACTGAGGACTACCGCCTTTCCGATGTGAAGCTGGAATTTGAGGATACCGGCGATGAGATAAAATACACGTTCCGCTGCCATGCCGAATATTTTGTCACCATGTTCGGTCAGAGATTTACTCCCTTTTCCAATGAGATCGAGCTGACCGGAAGGCACAGGACAAAATATTAGGGGTCAGATTTTGGTGTGTCCAAACGTATAAAGAAATAGAGGGGAATTTCCCTCAGGATTTTCAAAATGAAATGGAGTGAACGACATGAAAGACAAACGAAAAGCGATCTTTACTGTGTGCGGGATAGGCGCTGCCTGCCTTGCCATTCTCTTTAGCTGCTGGTACTTTTCCAAAAGCGACAGCGGCAGCTTTACAGCGGAGGGCAATGAGCCGAGCACCGTTGACACTTGGACGGCTTCGTCCCTCTCTCCCGTGGAAGAGAAGCCTATCGCTTCTTCCGCGGTGGAAACGCCGGAAGAACCGCTGAAGGACTATCCCAAGGTGGTAACGGAGACCTCCAGCGAAGTGGTGATCGATTTTACCCCGCCGGAAAGCGTTCCAGTGGAAGAAACTCCGCCGGAGTCTCAGGAAGAATATACGCCGCCCGCAGAAGCTGAGACCGGCGGCGGAGGCGGCGAAACCGCGGGACAGCCCGCGGGAGACGGCGTGATCGACGACCCTGTTTTTGGCAAGGTCTATGTGGGGGAAGGTCAGCAGCAGGAAGTGGATAACGACGGCGACCCGGAGAAGCAGGTCGGGACGATGTGAAAAGAAAAAGAAGAGAAGCCCGCCATCAGGCGGGCTTCTTCTATGCTCCATATTTTTCCAAAAATTCAGAAAGAGTGAGAATTTCAGGATATTCCAGTTCCAGAACTGTAAAATCCTTGTCACCTGTGACTAGAACATCAATGTTTTCTGTGAGTGCGGAGTGGAGAACAGGATAGTCCTTTGAATCTCTGATTGGAATAAGAGGACTATCCAAAAATTCCGGGGTGTATACCAGTTCGAACGCAAAATGGCTGAGAAAGCGATCCACGTCTTCCTGCCGCTTTGGGAATTTGCGTTGCACCACATGATGAAATTCGTGTACCACATAAGAAGACAGCACCACTGTGTCCCGTTCAGTCACAGTTTGAAAAAACAATTCGATTTGCTCAGACGGGAACAGGAGAGCTGAGATCAAAATATTGGTGTCCAGCATTACCCGCATGGGGTCATGCCTCCCTTCTCAGCTCTTTGATTATCTTTACAACGTCCTGCTCATCTTTAAGCCCGGCTTTTTCTGCTTCTCCCTGAAAAGCCCCCTGAGCTTCGTGCAGCGCCACCATGCTGGCATTCAGCACATAGATGCGCCCGTTCTCTTCCTGAAAAAGCATTTTGGCGCCTTCCTTGAGTCCAAGCTTCTTTCGGATCTCAATCGGAATGGTCACCTGACCTTTTGAAGTTACTTTCGCAAGTTCCATAAACAAAAAGCTCCTTTCGAAATTCCTTACTTTCCTTACTTCATTATTATACACGAATAGGAGGTCTTATGCAAGCAAAGAAAAAATTTTTTCGACTGCTCAATATCCTCTGTGCCGCACTGGTTCTCCTGATTCCATGTTCCGCTCTGGCGACCGGTGACGGGAACATGGATGGCGGTGGGGGCGGCATGGGCAGCGGCTCCGGGGCAAGCTGGTGGGATCCCGGAGAAGACGGCGTGCGGGTCACAGTGGTGGACGCTGGGACAGGAGAAGTCCGGGCGGCGCCGCAGGATTTCTCCAACATTTCCGTGGGCTCGGTACTGCATTTTGGAAAGGTCAGCAAAATATCCTATCGATCCGGGACGCCCCTCACGCTCCGCTCCGGCTCGGACTACCACTACCGCACTCCTGCTACCAGAATGCCCGCCATTGTCAGCTCCGGCGGAAGCTCCAACATTGAAGCCATCAAACGGTACTGGTGCTCGGAATACGCAGTCAAGATGGTTGCAGACGCTGTGGGGATCCCCTATGCCACTCTCATCTGCGGGGATTATAAGCTGCTGGTGGAGCCTATGGCGTATTTCCACTTTCGGGGGAACAAATACGCCATGACCGCCACGGAAGCTGCTTTGTACGATCAGAAATCAGACGGGAAGCTCTGGAATGACATGAACGCCCTGACCCATAAAAACCTGCCGCTGGCAATTTTTCTGGAATACGGCGATTTGGGTTTCCCGGCGTGGACCGGCTCCCGCACGGAGCGTACCGGAAACGCCAATATCATTTCGGCGCTGGGGATCGGCATTGTGAAGTTTCAGGAACAGCGGGTGGAAGTGGACGAACCTGCGGACTTTGAGTACCGAGTGGATACCGATGTGGTAACGAGCATTACGCTTCGTTCCGGCAGTGATTTGACCCCGGACAACCCGGCGTCCGTTACCTTCCATATCGGTGACAGGTCATACCGGGTGGGCAATATCGTGATCCCCGCCGGTGACAGTCAGGTGGTATGGGTCAAGTGGCATACGCCCAGTACGCCGCAGACGGTTTCCATTCGGGCAGATGTGACAAGGGGAACTACTTCACAGACCTATATCACCGCCAGAGTGGTAGATCTGGGCGAAAACCCGCCGCCGGACCCAAAGGCAACGGATACAAACCCGGGCTATTCCGTTCCGGGGATTCCATCCCAGCCGCAGCGGACTTCCGCCAGCTGGGGCGTGTGGAGCTGCTACTGGGTGCCGCCTGTGTACCCGGAGGAGGACGAGGAAGACGAGGAGATCATTCCCGGCTACTGGGCATATCGTTACCATTGGTATTCCGCAGGGATTAGCGGACACATGACCCTTTCGCCGGACGATATTGTGCCGACGGCTGTGGGAAAGACCATGAAGAGCGGGTACGGCGTCAAGATCAATGTCTCCGGCAGTCTGAACACCTCCGCTCCCTCCAGCCATTACAGTATGGCGCAGACGGCAATCAGCTCTTTTCCGGAATTTCGGTACCAGACCTATAACCGGCTGCTTCAGAGAAGCGGTGGACTGAATTTCAGCTTTGGATTTCGACCGAATGAGTATTCCACCTATCACCGGGGCGTACACTTCACGCCGGTATGGTTCCCAGATCACAGCCGCTACACAGTCTATACCAGAGTGTGGGACGCCTGGACTCCGGCGGGAATGCTCTCTGTCAATGTCAGCGACTATGTGAACATTCAAGGTAATCTTTATGATGATTGGTATTCCGCCCGTGAGTAACTTCATGGGCGGTTATCATATACTGTTCCTTTTCTGGCTCGGATGGGTTTCATTCTTTGATCTTCGCCGCCATCGAATTCCCGATCTCTATTCTGCCGTTACGGCAGGAGCGGGGATTGGATTTACGGCGCTTCGGGCATGGCAGAACGGAACGATTTTGCTCCCGCTGGCGGACAGTCTGGCGGGAGCTTTGTTAGGAGGTGGTTTGCTTTTGCTGGTGTCCCTGCTCACCAAAGGAGGCTTTGGCGGCGGGGATATCAAGCTCATGGCAGGACTGGGGCTGTTTTATGGTGTAATCGGGACGGTTACGGTGCTTTTCATAGCGGTGTTGACCACCCTTTTCGCAGGCCTTTTCCTGCGGCGAAAGAAAAAAGAGTACCGGCTTCCTTTTGCCCCCTTCCTGCTTCTTGGCTGCTTTGCAGCCGGCTTTATCTAAAAAAGAAAGGACAGATGTATGAAGAAAAAGAAAAAACTCAAAGTGAACAGCCGGTTTCTCTATGCAGCCGCCAGTATCGCACTGGCGGCTGTCATTGCGTTTGTGGCGATCCCAACTGTCACGTCCCGGACAAACGGCAAGACAAGCGTGCTGCGGGTCACAAAAAGCATTGCCCGGGGAGAACAGATCAAGACGGATCAGGTGGCGGTGGAGGAAGTGGGCGCCTATAACTTGCCGGAAGGCATCGCTCTGAAAGCAGAAGACGTGGCTGGGAAATATGCCGCCGCGGATCTGGAGCCGGGGGATTTTCTGCTGCCGGCCAAGGTGAGCGAAACGCCCATCAGCAGCGATGTGTCCCTAAACCAGATCCCCAGCGGGAAGCTGGCGTATTCCGTCACTGTCAAAACTCAGGCGGCAGGTCTGTCGGATAAGCTGCAAAAAGGTGACATCGTGCGGTTCTACCACTACAAGGATCAGGCGCAGCTTCCACCGGAGCTGCAGTTTGTCCGGGTACTGTCCGTCAGTGACAGCGGCGGTAACGATATCGACTATACCCGCCCCATAGACGAAGACAGTGACGACGCCCGCCCCCAGACCGCCACCGTAACGCTGCTGGCGTCTCCGGAACAGGCAATGATTCTCACAGAACTGGAAAACGACGGGGTACTCCAGTTTGCGCTGATAAGCCGGGGCAGCGAGAAGTTAGCTGCGGAGCTGCTGCAGAAGCAGGATCAGGTTATTGAAGACGCAAAAAAGGCCGCTGAAGAGAAAAAGAAGGCGGCGCAAAAAGAAACAGGCTCCGTATCCTCGGAGCCGGAACAAACTCAGGTAAAGGAAGGCTGATTCTATTTCATGAAAAAAAGACTGATTTCCATCGTATTTACCGTACTTCTGCTGGGCACGCTTTTTGTCCCGGCAGCGTCGGCGAAAGAAAGATTCACGGACATTTCCGGGCACTGGGCGGAGGAATGCGTTCTGCGTCTGGCGGAAGCAGAGATCGTCCACGGTTACCCGGACGGCAGCGTAAAGCCGGACAGAGCCATTACACGGGGAGAGTTTGCTTCTCTTCTGACCCGTGTTGCCGGATTCAGCTATGAGACAACAGGGCCATGGCCACAGAGATATTTTTACGCTCTTTCCGCCTATGGCGTGTTGGAGGGCGGCGAAGAATGTTCCGGCGATGGGCTTATCACCCGTATGGAATTGATCACTTGGACGATCCGGGCGATGGAATGTAAGAAATACTCAATAAAAGATGAAGAAATTCTCAAATTTCCGGATACCGGGGATTTGAGTGAAACGGAGATCGGTTATCTGACTGCAGCTACAGCCAGCGGGCTTTTGACTGGTTACCCGGACGGAACGGTTAGACCGGGGGCCAACTGTACCCGTGCGGAAGCCTGTATGATCATCTCCAAATATGAGAAGGCAAAGGGATTTCTGGAGGAAGCTTCGCACCCCGGAATATCAGCCGGCACCGGGCTGCCCCAGATGTCTGTTTCTCTGGAGGGGCCGGAAACAGCGGAAGCCTACTCCCCGATTGAGATCAAGGTTCACCACCAAAATGTGGAAAAGCTGGAATGGACCATTACAGGAAACGAAGACAAATCTCAGCGAAGCAAGTCGGTTTGGGAAAGCGATCTGAATGAAGACGGCGGTACGGTGACATTTTATGAAGCCGGGCACTATGATCTGCATGCCAAAGCGTATTCCTGCTCCG
>JAETPP010000259.1 GCA_021771115.1 Bacillota bacterium
CTTTGATGCAACTCCAAAAAATCCACCCATATTTTCTCCTTACTCTTCCTCATTTTCTTTTTCCAGTATACTTTTAAAAAAATCAGAACTGAATCTGCTCCCGCAGAGGCCGTTCCACTTTCTTTCGTGTGATTTCCACCAGGTTCAGCTTTGTCATATCCACTGCCCGGGCCTGCACCGGATCCGGAAGAAGACAGCGCCGCAGCTCTTCCATCACCTGATTTTGGGATTCTTCTTTTTCCATATTTATGAAGTCTATGATAATGATGCCGGAAAGATTCCGCAGACGCAGCTGTCTGGCGGTCTCCCTGGCCGCTTCCAGATTTACCTTCAGAATCGCCGCCTCTTTTTGCTTTCCGGTTTCATTTTTTCCGCTGTTTACATCCACCACTGTAAGAGCTTCCGTGGGCTGAATCACCAGATAAGCGCCGGATTTCATCCAGACCCGCTCGCTTAACGCCTCCTCCAGCCGGCGCTCCATGGAATATAGCTTATTTAAAGGAAGCAGCGGATCCTGGTAACGGATCAGGCGCTCGCTTATTTTCGGCTGTTCCGCCTCCAGGTAACGCTCCGCCTGCTCGTATAATTCCTCTTCTTCTATTATAATAGCCTCCAGTTCCCGGAATCGAAGGGCGGTCATCCGCTTCAGCCACATGGCCGGTGACTGATACAGACAGGAATAGCAGGTGCGGTAGGGAGCTGTTTTCCTGATTTTCCGATATCGCAGGAGCAGCGCCTCCAGTTCCGAACGGATTTCCTCCCGGGAAGCATCCGCGGCGTTGGTGCGCAGGAGAATACCGTAATCCCGGGTACTTTCCTCCGCCAGTTCTTCCATCAGCTCCCCGCCCAGGCTGCGCAGCCGTATCCGCTCCGGCTCCGGCAGCTTTTTGGAGACACCGATACCGGTTTTCCCTGGCTCCAGTATCACATACTTTCCCTGGAAGCTCAGGTTCGTGGTCAGGGCAGGGGCCTTGCTTTTGATGGCCTCCCGGGAACTCTGCACCACCAGCTCATCGCCCTGCTGCAGGTTTTTGGAAGTCCCCTTTCTGGTAAACAGGGGGGCGTTTAAATCCTCCAGCGGCAGATAGCAGATCAGCCCCGGCTCAATCTCCACAAAGGCAGCCTGTAAATTCTTCGCTATGTTTTTGACTTTTCCTACATAGATATTCCCCAGCAGCGCCGGACCGTCCGGGGTATCGCAGTGAATCTCCACCGTACGGCCGTCCGCATCGATCAGGAAGGACACGATTCTGTTCTCTATGTTCGCGATACAATATTTCTGCATATCCTACTCAATCACTTCTCCCAGCTCATTCAATGACACAAATTTGTGAAGGCCATCCGTTCCCAAATCCGCGTAAACCTCGCAACGGTTCACCTCCAGGGCAAATGGGGGCAGTTCAAAGCCTTTCCACCGGGCGTAGGCCTCCATCACCAGCTCCGGCTTCAGATTTGCGGCGCTGCCAGTGGCCAGCTGCATGGCAATCACGCCCGCCTGCACCGAAAGCCGGTAAATCATGGGACGGATATCTACCTGGCTAGTCCCCTTTTTCGTCTCTTTCGTCACCGGGATGCTCCGGAGCGCAAAGAATTCAGCAAGGCCGGACTGCCAGTCGCCCTCCGGTGCACATCCCTTCCGGAAGGTCACCGTATAATCCGCGGCCGCCACCAGGGACATGGCCTTTCCGGCTTTTCCCTCCTCGATCCGGCGGAAATCCAGAATCTCCATCCCCTCCACCATCACCCTATTCAACTGCTCCAGCGCTTTTTCCGTGGTGATGGGTGTGCGCAGTTCAATGTCCACATACTCGCCCACACTGGTGAGTCCCACACCCAGGGGAGCCGCGAAGGACATCACCATATGGGGACTCATTCCCTCTGTAAATT
>JAETPP010000031.1 GCA_021771115.1 Bacillota bacterium
CGGCGAAGCCGTGACTGGAGGGTTCCGTGCGGCAAGCAAGAACCCCTCCGACGGCCTTACGGCCGCCACCGAACGTTGCTCTCTGAGCAACGTTTCCCCTTCTCAGGGGAGGCAAGAGTTTCTGCCTTTCTGTTAGTATGCCAAATTCCAATTTAGCGCACTAGCTACCCTCATCCACTATCATTGCTCATTCCTAATTCCTAATTGCTCATTGCTCTTCAAAAGCCCTTTCTAACAACTAACTACTCCCAACTAACAACTATTCCCCGTACAGCTTTTCATACCGCTCTATGGCTTTTTTTACCTTTTTTACATAGCTGTCCGTTTCCGGGTAAGGGATCGTATGCAGGCTTTCGCCGTCGCTGGAATACTTTTCCTCCTCCAGCCAGCTTGCCACATTTCCCATGCCCGCGTTGTACGCGCACAGGGCCACCTCCAGGCTGCCGTACTGGTCCAGAAGCAGGCGGAGCAGGGCGCAGCCGCAGTGGATGTTATCTCCCGGCTCCAGGATATCTTCTCCGCCGTTTTCCGGAGGATACAGAGATGAGATCCATTGAAAGGTAGCGGGGGTCAGCTGCATCAGGCCCTTTGCCCCGGCATGGGACTCCGCTTTCTCATCGAAGCCGCTTTCTGTCCGCATCACCGCATAGACTAAGCTCTTGTTCAGGGAAAACTCCCGGGCCTCCCGCCCTACCAGCTCCTCATAGGGTTGGGGATACAGCATCCGCCAGCCCGTTTCCACCAAGGGCGGCCCGGCGAAAATTCCCAGAAGCGCCACCACCAGCAGAGCGGCGATGAGCGCGAGACCTCCTTTTCTCATGAGCAAGCTCCTCCGTTCTCGATCTGCAATTCCCGCAAAACAGGGGCAAGGGCTTCGGCAAGATCTGCTTTCGCCCGGTTTTCGATCACATAGTCCGCCCGATCCGTATAAAAAGCTTCCTCCCGCTGGGCGGAAAACCGCAGCTGGGCTTCCTCTTCGGAAACGCCGTCCCTTTGCCGGATCCGAAGAAGCCGTTCCTCCCGGGGCGCGGTAACCACTAAAATGCGGGCGCAGGCCGCGTCCAGCCCGGCTTCAAACAGCGTGGGGGCGTCCAGCGCCACAATCTGTTTTCCCTGAGCAAAAGCCTGTTCCACCGCCATTCGTACCGCAGCAAGAATTCTGGGAAAGGCGATTTTTTCCAGTTCCCTCTTCCCTTCCGAAGAGGCAAAGGCCCGCTTTGCAAGCTCTCTTCGGTCAAGCTCTCCGCGGGGGGCAATTTCTTTTCCAAAAGCCGCCTGAAGGGCGGCGATACACGCGCTGTCATAAACCTGTGGGCTGCGGGTGAGAGCGTCGCAGTCGATCACGGCCCACCCTGCCTTTTTCAGAAGCTCCCCCACTGTGGACTTTCCCGCGCCGCTGGGCCCGGTAAGCCCTACCACATAATGGCCCTGAGGGTTTATCACGGAAAACCCCGCCGCCCGGATCAGCCGGTTATACACTGCCAGGCCGATCCCACGCTTGGAGGGCATATGAGCATACACTCGCTTCGCACCCAGCTCATCCAGCTGAGAAAGGCGGGAAAACAGCAGCCGCGCCTGCTCTCTGCCGTCATAGCGGCCGCCGAAGCTGAGAGAAGGCCTCCGCAAAAGGGGAAGATCCTCCGTAAGGCAAAGGGCGTGACAATCCGTCTGTAAGTTTACATAACTCGAATATTCCTCCGGGGAGGCGTCCACCAAGATGACCTCCGCCTTTGGCGCATAATGCTTGTATTTCATGCCGGGAGAGGCGGCCACAGCCCCCTCCCGCAGGCGGTGGAGCACAGCGGGATCTACCTCTACCTCGCCCAAAACGCTTTCCAGCTGCGAAAGGGTAACACCGCCCGGACGCAGCAATTTAGGGCGCTCCCCAACGAGCGTGATCACGGTGGATTCCACCCCCACGCTGCAATCGCCGCCATCTACCAGCGCCGCCACCCGGCCCTCCATATCCTCCCGCAAATGGGAAAAGGTGGTGGGGCTGGGTCTGCCGGAGCGATTGGCGGAGGGCGCGGCCAGCGGGATGCCTGCCGCCCGGATCACCGCCTGGGCCACCGGGTGGGCGGGAAAGCGCACTCCAACAGTGGAAAGCCCGCCGCTGGTTTCCATGGGGACTCGCTGGGACTTTTCCAAAATGATCGTCAGCGGCCCAGGCCAAAAGCGCTTTGCCAGCCGCAGAGCCGGTTCCGGGATCTTTTGCACCAGAGCCGCCCACTGAGAAAGCTCCGCAATGTGGACGATCAGCGGGTTGTCCGCAGGCCTTCCCTTGGCGGCAAAAATCTTCTTCACCGCCTGGGGGTTCAGCGCGTCAGCGGCCAGCCCGTAAACCGTTTCGGTGGGAATGCCCACCACCTCGCCGCCCCGGAGAAGCTCCCCGGCACGTTCTATCTCATTTTTATGGTCTCCGCTTAAAAGTAATGTATCCATTTGGTACGCTCCTGGGTGCTGGATGCTAGATGCTAGATGCTGGATGATGGTGGCGCCTTGCGGCGCAAGAAAGGAAGGGCTTTTGGAAAATTATTGTTTGGCAGCACTAACGACCCCCACACACTGTCATCCTGAGGAAAAAAGGCGCTTTGCGCCTTCTTGACGAAGGATCTCAGCCAGCAGCAACCGGCGCATAAAGGAAATTTGTAGCCATCGGCTGAGATATGGCCGAGATTCTTCGCTACCTTCGGTGACTCAGAATGACAATGGGAAGAGGAGGTCAGTGTTACTTCCGGTCGGGCCACACACGCACTATCTTCACGAGTGGCCGCGGCGCCTCGCCGCTAAATTCCAATTTAACGCACTGACTACCCCACTGTCATCCTGAGGAACGGAGTGACGAAGGATCTCGCCCTTCAGTCCTGAGTACAAAGGAAAAAAGGACGAGATTCTTCGCCTTCGGCTCAGAATGACAGGAAGGGAGGCTCAGAATGACAGTAAAGGGGCGCAAATGACAGATAGAAACTCCCTTGTCCCGCTAATTACTAATTGCTAATTACTAATTACCAATTTCCCTGTTCGATCAAGAACCGCCTTCAGCCTTCCGAATCCAGCTGTGCGGCGCGGTCGGCGGCGATCAGGGGGTCGATGAGCTGGTCCAGATTGCCCGCCATGATATCCTCCAGCTTATAGAGGGTCAGGCCGATGCGGTGGTCGGTCACTCGGGACTGGGGGAAATTGTAGGTGCGGATCCGCTCGGAGCGGTCGCCGCTTCCCACCTGACTTTTACGTTCCTCCGCCACCTGGGCGCTGGCTTTTTCCCGCTCCTGGGAAAGCAGGCGGGAACGCAGTACCTTCATGGCCTTATCCTTGTTCTTGTACTGGCTCCGTTCATCCTGGCATTCCACCACCATGCCGGTGGGCAGGTGGGTGATGCGGATGGCGGAGGAGGTTTTATTGATATGCTGGCCGCCTGCTCCACTGGAGCGGAAGGTATCGATCTGCAGATCCTTGGGGTCGATCTCGATTTCCACCTCTTCGGCCTCCGGCAGCACTGCCACGGTGGCGGCGGAGGTGTGGATACGGCCCTGGGTCTCCGTTTCCGGCACACGCTGTACCCGGTGGACGCCGCTTTCAAACTTCAGCCGGGAATAGGCCCCTTCCCCGTCAATGAGGAAGCTGACCTCCTTAAAGCCGCCCAGCTCTGTTTCATTTAAGCCCACGATCTCCGTTTTCCAGCCTCGATTTTCCGCGTAAGCCGCGTACATGCGGTACAGATCATAGGCAAAAAGGGCCGCTTCTTCGCCGCCTGTGCCGCCCCGGATCTCCACGATCACGTTCTTTTCATCGTTGGGATCCTTCGGCAAAAGCAGCAGCTTCAGCCGCTCCTCCCATTCCGAAAGCTTTTCTTCGCTTTCCTTCAGCTCCGCCTGGGCCAGCTCCCGCAGCTCCCGGTCTGAGGATTCTTCCAAAAGCTCCTTCGCGCCGGTTAGGGCCCGGGCGCAGCGCCGGTATTCCCGGTAGGCCTCCACAATGGGCTCCAGCTCCTTGTACTCCTTCATCAGCTCGGCGTAAAGCTCCCGGTCGGCCGCTGTTTGAGGGTCGTAAAGCTTCAAATTCAGCTCTTCCAATCGGTTTTCAAACACCTGTAAATTTTCAAACATGCTCATTCAGCCTCTTTCTGTGTAAAGTAAAATTCCTTGCCACGCAGAAAGCAGCTATGGTTCTTCCTGCTCCTCCCGAATGATTTTTTTGATATTTTTTTCACATTTCAGCCGGGGAAGCATGACCTCACGCCCGCATTTACAGCACTTGATCTTAAAATCCATGCCGGAGCGCAGCACGGAAAATTCCAGGCTGCCGCAGGGGTGGGGCTTTTTCATGCGAAGGATATCGCCTACCCGAACATCCATAAAACTCCTCCTTCATAAAATCGGGTAAGGGAAGCACAAAGCTCCCCTTACCTGATAAACGCTGTGCAATAAGCTTTGCTATTCCTGAGGCATTGCCACCAAAGGCGCTTCCGAGGAATCGTCCTCCGGCATGGCGTTGGCCTGCAGCGAAGTTCTGTCTGTGATTTGGACCAGCACTGTGTATTTTCCCAAGACCCAGCAGGTATCGGAGCCGCTTCCGGTAATGGCGATGGTGGCAGGCACCTCCACGCTGCCTGTGTGGGAAGCAAAATTCGTCAGGTTCAGCTGCACGGAGAGGGAATCTCCTGTCAGCTTGGAGACCTGGGCCTCAGAACCCACCAGGGCCACCTCCAGAGACTGGGTATTGATCGTCACATCTTTCCCCACGGGCTTGTTGGAGATTTGGAAATTATCCGAATACACCGTGACAGCCGCATCCCGGAAGCCATTGAGATTTACCGTTACCGTTGCCTGGCTCACCGCGTTTTCTCCCACCGCGCTGATGTTTCTGACGCCGGTGGGCAGGGGGATATCCATGGTGAACACATTCTTTTGCTGGAGATCCAGCTCCGCAAAATCGATGGGCGTGTTCAACTGGATCTCACTGATCCCGGCAAGCACATCCGCCGATCCGGCAATATCGATGGTGGCGGGGCTTACCGTGATCCGGCTGTCGGAGAAGCCCTTGGGCTGGTGCACGGTGGAGGCCACAATATTCACTGTTTTCTTGGACAATACCGGGATCACCACATCCACTGTATCCACATCCATTTCCAAATACAGGGAGGATGTATCGCTGATCTCCTGGTTATTCTGATCGTACAGCCGCACCGGGCAGGTAAAGGACGCGTCTGTCTTTAAGGGGCTGTCCAGCGTATAGCTCACCGCCGCCCGGCTGATTTTGTTCACGGAGGATTCCGGCCCGGAAATCGTCACAGATTCCGCTGAAAACGTGGGAGTGCCGGGATAAAAGCCGGCGTCCGTGCTGTAT
The DNA here is from genome assembly GCA_021771115.1 of Bacillota bacterium. Classification (GTDB taxonomy): domain Bacteria; phylum Bacillota; class Clostridia; order Oscillospirales; family Acutalibacteraceae; genus Acutalibacter. Next base: position 5,347 of record JAETPP010000031.1, read on the forward strand.
TTGATCTCCTCGTGCTCTATGGGGAAGGTGACCTCTTTATAGCGGTCATACTCCACGGTGATCTCCTCGGGGCTGACCGACACGATATTGTAATCGGAGATCGAGGTCTTCTTCTCCGTGCGTACCCGTGCCGTTGCCTTTTGCAGCGTATTTCCGGTGAGCTTTGTGGAGGTGAGGTTCAGGCTGACGGACACCTCGAAATCCTCGGCGGTCAGCTTATTGGTGATCAGGCTGCTGCCGGAGATCTCCAGATCCGCCGTATTGTAGGACATGTTGAACACCCGAAAGCCGTCCTCCTCCGCAGCGGAAGACAGCTTTACGGTGATCGGTACATCTGTAATGACGCGGTTGCTGTCCCCATTTCCGGCGGCTATCACAAACCAGGAGATCAGCGCCACACAAAAGGAAAAGATCAGAACAAAGGTGTTGTGATAAAAGATCCCGTTTAAGCTCAGCTTTTTCTTTTTCTTTTCAGGCTCTTCCTGAGAGGCCTTTTTTTCCTCGTCCACGCTTTAGCCCCCTTTCCTGGAGGAGCCGGAGCCAAGCCCCAGCTTTCCCAAAATCCGCCTGCCGCCGGAGGAAGACTTTCCGGAAACGCCCAACAGGGTCCTTTCCAGCATTTCTCCCAGGCTGACCCGGTTGTAATTTCTGGTCAGCCTGCCGCTCATGGCAATTGAGATCTGCCCGGTCTCTTCGGAAACCACCACCACCACGGCGTCGGAATTCTCGCTCATGCCCAGGGCGGCCCTGTGGCGGGTGCCCAGGTCGGCGCTGACGCTGTCGCTGGCGGTGAGAGGCAGAATACAGCCCGCGGCATGCACCTTGCCGCTTCGGATGATCATTGCCCCGTCGTGCAGGGGCGCTTTATTGAAAAATATGTTGGCGATCAGCTGGGCAGAGGGATCGGCCTCTACAATGGTGCCTGTAGCGGCGATCTCCCCCAGCTTCGTATGGCGTTCAAACACAATGAGCGCGCCCATGCGCATCTGCTGAAGCAGGGCGGTAGCCTCCACCACGCCGTCGATGGCCCGGTGAATTTCCGCTTTCCCCTGCTCCTTTTCCTTCATTCCCACCGCGCTTGCCAGAGACTGCCCTACCTTGCTGCGGCCCACCTGCTCCAACGCCTGACGGATCTCCGGCTGAAACAGAATGACCGCTACAATAAAGGCAGACTGGAAAAACGAATGCAGGATCGCGTTCAGCATCATCAAGTTCAGCACATTGCTGGAAGACACCCAAAACAGGACTACCAGCAGAAGAATTCCCTTTACCAGCTGCCCCGCACGGGTTTCCCGTACCAGCTTGATCACGCCGTACAGCAGAGCCGTTACAACAAGAACATCTATCGCGTCCTTCAGCGTGAACTGCCGGGCCACATTCAGGATCGTCTGGCCTGTTCGGGACAGGGTGCTCATCACTGCGTCCATCGCGATCCTTCCTTTCCTTTCAAATTTCTTGCCCGCGCCTGCCCCTTCAGCAGGAGGGAGCATACCTTTTCCTGTTTATTTTATCATAAAAAAAGCGCAAATAAAAGGGTTTTTGCGATTTCTCTTGAAAGTTTTCCCGTTTTCTATTTTTGGCAGATCCTTCTTACGCCGGCAGCCAGGGCCTCCATTTCCTCCCTGCGGGTAAACACCGAGGGAGATACCCGCACCGTACCTGCTTCCGTTCCCATTTTATCATGGGCAAGCGGGGCGCAGTGCAGTCCGCAGCGCACGGCGATCCCCGCCCTTGCCAGCTGCTCTCCCACCGCCTCGCTGGGCATGCCCTCTACCGTAAAGGAAAGCACCGGCAGGTACCAGGGCAGGCTGGGCGCCTCCGTATACAGCTTTACTCTGGAAATTTTCGAAAGCCTGCCGTAGAGCAGGCGGATCTTCTGCATTTCCTCCTGCCAGATCCTTTCCGGCTTTTTCTTTTTTACAAATTCCATACCGGCCCGCAGGCCCAGGATCCCCGGCACGTTCAGGGTGCCGCTTTCATACCGCTCCGGCGGGTCGTCAGGCTGAAGCATGCTGCGGGACTGGGTGCCTGTGCCTCCCTCGATCAAAGTGGCAAGCTGATCCTGGGAATCCCGGAAAATCAGCATGCCGGTACCCATGGGGCCGTAAAGCCCCTTGTGCCCCGCGCAGCACAGGTAGTCTATGCCGCTGTCCTTGAGGCTGATTGGCACCAGGCCCGCGCTCTGGGCGCAGTCCACACAAATTTTTGCTCCGTACTGATGGCATAAGGCGGCTATGCGCTCCACCGGCACCCGGATGCCGAACACGTTGGAGGCCTGGGTACACACCACCAGCTTCGTGTTGGGCCCCATGGCCTGCCGAAAGGCTTCCATAGTGGCGTCGCTGTCGGCGGGGACCACCTTCGCCACGGTATAGGTCACGCCCCGTTTTGTCAATTCGGAAAGGGGACGCATCACGGCATTGTGCTCCAGGTCGGACACCACCACATGGTCTCCGCTTTTCAGAACCCCCTTCAGCACCAGGTTCAGCGCCTGGGTGCAGCTGGGCTGAAACACCACGCATTCCGGCCCGGCGGCCCCAAACAGCTGGGCTGCGCACTGGCGGCATTCGTATACCGCCTGGGTGGTCCGCATGCTCATTTCATAGCCGCTTCGCCCGGGGTTTGCCCCCAGCTCGCGAAAAGAGCGCAGCATGGCCTCCCGCACACCAATGGGCTTTGGATAGGTGGTGGCGCTGTTGTCCAGATAGATCATCCGCCATCATCCTGTTCCATTCTGCCCAGGATCCTGATATTGTTTTCCCGCAAGATCCGCTCGGCGGTGTCCGCCCCCTGGGGGACATACACGCCGTAGCCGCAGCCGGTTTCCGCTGTCCGGGGGATTCGCTCCACATATCCCCGTATTCCGTGCCGGGTCAAAAGCTCCTTGGCTTTCATGGCATAGGTCACAGAGCTCACCATAATCAAGGGCTTGCCCATAAAAATCACCTCGTTATCTCGTCTGTCTGCGAAAAATTTCACAAAGCAGCCCCCGAACAACCGGGGCACTGCTTATCCCATTTTATGCGCAAGACAAGGTTAGGTGATTTTCTGGATGCTAGATGCTGGATGCTGGATACTGGACTAAGGAAAAAGGGATTTTAAGGCAATACCGCACAAAGCCCGCAGGACGGTCTTTGTGCGGTGTTGCCTTAAGATCGGGCAGTCAGCAGCGCCACCGCTGAGGCTGCCATGCCTTCTCCGGCTCCGGTAAAGCCCAGGCCCTCCTCGGTGGTGGCCTTTACGCTGATCCTTTCCACCTCCACGCCGCAGGCGTTTGCCAGGTTTTCCCGCATTTCATCAAGGTAAGGGGCTATTTTCGGGCGCTGGGCAATCAAAGTGCAGTCCAGGTTTCCGATGGCAAAGCCCTTTTCAAAAAGCAGGGCGCACACCTCTCCCAAAAGCTTCAGGCTGTCCGCTCCCTCATAGCGGGGGTCGGTATCGGGAAACAGCTTGCCGATATCCCCCAGGGCCGCGGCTCCCAGCAGGGCGTCCGCCGCCGCGTGGGTCAGCACATCGGCGTCCGAATGGCCCAAAAGCCCTTTTTCAAAGGGGAGCTCCACTCCGGCCAAAATCAATTTTCTGCCCTCTGTCAGGCGATGCACATCATAACCGTATCCGATCCGCATGGTATTTCTCTCCCCTCTCTCTTCTCCCGCCAGCGCCCGAAGGACCGGCAGATCCTCCGGGGTGGTCAGCTTTACATTCCGGTAATCGCCCTCCGTCAGCTTCACCTTCCCGCCGGCGGCTTCGATGAGCTGGCAGTCATCTGTGTAGCTTTTTCCCTGCTCTTCGGCCCGGTTCAGGGCATACAGATAGAGATCCCTCTGAAAGGCCTGAGGCGTCTGGATGGCAAAAAGCTTTTCTCTGGGCGGCGTTTCCTCCACGAAAAGCTCTCCCAGCTTGCAGGTATCCTTGGAACGCACCGCCGCCGTGGCGGCTCCGTGCTCCAGAGCGTCCGCGCATACCCGCTCGATCAGCTCCGGCGTTACCAGGGGCCGGGCGCCGTCGTGGATCAAAAGATAATCCCATTGGGGGGACAGAGCCTCCACGCCCCGGCGCACCGAGCTCTGCCGGTCTCTTCCGCCTTCCGCAAAGGCCACCGGCAAAGAAAGCCTCTCCGCCGCGCGCTCCATGGCAGGGCGGTCCTCCGCCCTGCACACCACCACGATCTGCCCAATGCCGGGGCAGGCGGAAAGGGCGCGAAGCGACCAGCTCAAAACAGGGCTTCCGCCCAGCTCCAGCAGCACCTTGGAGCCTTCTCCCCCCATGCGGCTGGAATTTCCCGCCGCCACAACAACAGCGCCGAATCGCTTTTCCATGCTTCGTGCTCCCCTTTTTCAAAAAGATTTTCGCCCGGAGTGATCGCTGACCCAATAAGGGAGCGACCCTTTGTCAGTATTGTAGCACGCTTCTTTTCCTTTTTCCACAGTTGGAATAAAAGAAAGCGCCTCCGGACAGGCTATCCGAAAAAGGAGGCGCTTTCGCTTTATGGAATTTTTACAAATATTGGGTACCGCCCTGCTTTCATTAGTGATCCTGTTTATCCTGACAAAGCTTATGGGCAATAAACAGATCTCCCAGCTGACCATGTTCGATTATATTACCGGTATCACCATTGGCTCCATTGCGGCGGAGCTTGCCACGGAGCTGGAAAACCCTGTCCGCCCCATAGAAGCCATGATCATTTACGGCCTGGCGGCGATGCTGATCTCCTTCTGCTCCTCAAAATCCAACCGGCTGCGGGGCTTTCTGGGCGGAAAGCCCATCATCCTGCTGCAAAACGGCGTACTGGATAAGGGGAAGCTGAAAAAAGCGAAGCTCGATATCAACGAATTTCTGACCATGGCCCGGCTGGCGGGCTTTTTTGATTTAAGCCAGGTACAGACCGCGGTATTTGAGCAAAACGGCAATGTCAGCTTCCTGCCGAAGGCGCAATACCGCCCTGCAAACCCCAACGATATGAAGCTTCCCGTACAGGCGGAGGAGCTGCTGCTGAATGTCATTGTGGACGGCAACGTGATGGAGCGGGAGCTTTCCCTGGCGGGAAAGGATCCGGGATGGCTGAAGGAACAGCTGAAGCGGAAGAATTTCGGAAGCCCCCAGGAGGTTTTTCTCGCCACAGTGGATCAAAACGGCGTTCTCACCTGCTTTCCCCGCCGCTGACCTCCAACTCTCATGACCGGGGAAGCTTTACGCGGATCGTAGTCCCCTGCCCGACGGTGCTGTCCAGTTCCAGTCCGGCGTGGTGGATCGCCGCCGCGTGCTTTACGATGGAAAGCCCCAGCCCTGTGCCGCCCACCTCTTTGGAGCGGCTTTTATCCACCCGGTAAAACCGCTCAAAGATGCGCTCCTGCTGATCCTCCGGAATGCCGATGCCCGTATCGCTGACAGACAGCACCACGCCGCCGTTTTCCTCCTGCACGGAGACAGACACCTTTCCTTCAGGATGATTATATTTTACCGCGTTATCGCACAAATTGTAAACGATGCTGTACAAAAGCCGGGGAGCGCCCTGAAGGGATACATGCTCTCCGGAGAGCTCCAGCTCCACGCCGGCCCGGCGGGCGGCCGGTTCCAGGCTGTCCAGCGCTTTTTCCGCCAGCGCATACAGGTCCACCGTTTCCGGGCGCATTTCCTCCGCGCCCTCATCCAGACGGGAAAGGCTGATGATATCCTCCACCAGGCGGATCATCCGCTGGGCCTCTTCATAGATCCTGCCGGCAAAGGAAGCTTTGTCCTCGTCCTTCACCATGCCGTTTCGCAAAAGCTCCGCATAGCCGGAAATGGAATGGAGGGGCGTTTTCAGCTCGTGGGAAACATTGGCGGTAAATTCCCGGCGCAGCTGCTCCGCCTTTTCCTTTTCCGTCACATCAAAGAAGCAGAAGGCCGCTCCCGCTGTTTCTCCCTGGGACAAAATGGGGCTTGCGTCGATCCGGTACCGCCCGGGCTGCAGGCTTACCGTTCTTTCCATCTGCCGGCCCTCCAGCGCCCCGGCCAGAAGCTCCTGCAATTCCAGAATTCTGCTGACAGTGAGCAGATCCGCCCCCACGGGATCTCCCTCCACCTGCAAAAGCTTTCTGGCAGCCGGATTGATGCTCACGATTTTCCCCTGCCGGTTCAGCAGGATCATGCCTTCGCGCATGCTTCCGGTAATGGTGCCAAGCTCATTTTGCTTTTGCTCCAGCTCTCTTTTCCTAGCCTGCAGCTGCCTCTGCTGGCTGTCGATCCGCCGCAGAAGGGGCGCAAGCTCATCGTAGCTGCTCCCGCCCAGGGGATGATCCAGATCGATCTCGTTTAAGGGGCGGACAATGCTTTTGGAGAGCCGCACCGCCAGAAAAACCGAAAGCGCTATGGCGATGAGAAACACGATGCAGATCGGCTGCGCCATGCCAAGCAGCAGGATCAAAACAGAGTTTTGTGAAATGGAAAGCCGCAGGACCGTTCCATCTTCCAGCCGCTTTGCGGCATAGAGCGAACGGTACATCAGCGTTTGGGAATACCGCTTGCTTTCCCCGTATCCCTCAGACAGCGCCTGTATGATTTCCTCCCGCTCCAGATGGTTTTCCATATCCGCGCTCTGGGCCTCGCTGTCGTACAGTACATTTCCCGTTTCATCGATCCATGTAATGCGGCAGTCCTTTACAGCTATTTCTTGGAAATACGCGATCCCTTCATGGGAAACGCCCTGGGCGGCCAGCTCCAGCTGGGTTTTCAGCTGCGTCTGCTGCATCTGAGAAAAATAGCTGTACAAGATGCTCATGATAAAGACAAGGGAAGCCAAAAATACCGCAAGGGCCACAAAACAAATGGATCGAAAAATACGTTTTGTCATTGCATATTCCTTTCTCGCTTTGGTGTAAGCGCATCAAACAGGCCGCTTTTCATCTGCCCTCAGGCATAGAACTGCAAGCCTTTTGCAAAGCCTTTTCTATTCTTCCCTTTTTTCCAGCCGGTAGCCGATTCCCCGCACGGTTGTGATCAGCTCGCCGCATTCGCCCAGCTTCGTCCGCAGCGTGCCGATGTGCACATCCACCGTGCGTGTCTCGCCTACATAGTCCACACCCCAGACCATTTCCAAAAGCTGATCCCGGGTAAAGGCCCTGCCGGGATTTTCCAGAAAGGTTTGCAGCAGCCGGTATTCCTTCAGCGTAAGCTCGATCCTACGCCCCTTTGCATGGACAACGCAGGCCTGGGGATCCAGCTCCAGCTCGCCGAGCCGCAGGGGCTTTTTTCTGTCCGTTCGGGCGGTGCGCCGGAGCACGGCCTTGATCCTTGCCACCATTTCCATCATGCCGAAGGGCTTTGCCAGATAATCGTCGGCGCCCAGGTCAAGGCCGATCACCCTGTCATATTCCGTTCCCTTGGCCGTTGCCATGATGACCGGAATATCCGAGGTGGTGATTTGGGCGCGCAGCTCCTTTAAGATGGAAATGCCGTCTTCGCCGGGCAGCATAATGTCAAGCAGGATAAGCTCAGGACGCTGCCGCTTCATCGCTTCCCAAAACGGAGCGCCGCTTTCAAAGCCCTCCGCCTCAAATCCCGCCGCATGCAGGGTATAAAGCATCAGCTCCCGGATGCCGCTGTCATCCTCCACACAAAAAATCACGCTGTTTTCACCTCAATTTCCTCATGCGCAGAACACCATGATAAGCGTTCCCGCCGTCACAAGAGCCAGCCCCAGGAGGGCCTTTTTACTCAGCTTTTCCCCAAAGACGAAATAGGAAAAGGCAACGGTTGCCAGAATGCTCAATTTATCCACGGGAACCACGATACTGACAACGCCGTTTTGAATGGCATAGTAATAGCACAGCCAGGACGCGCCTGTGGCAATGCCGGACAAAGCGATAAAAAGCAGCTCCCGCCTGTCAATTTTCTGAAGCTCCCCCTGCTTTCCCCGCAGAAACACAATGAGCCACGCCATAACAAGAACGACCCCTGTACGGATCGCGGTTCCAAGGTTCGATTCCACATTGGTAATGCCGATTTTCGCCAGGATAGAGGTAAGGGCGGCGAACACTGCGGAGAGCACCGCGTACACCATCCATGTTCTGTTGCGTTCCCCACGTTCGCTTTGCTTTTTCTCGATCATGAGGAAGGTCCCGGCTGTGAGAATGGCCGTGCTCAGGAGCTTAATCCACAGGTGCTCCGTTTCGCCCAGCAAAACGATGGCCAGCAGAACGGACAAGGCCGTGCTTGACTTGTCGATGGGAACCACCTTGTTTATCTCTCCCATGGATAACGCCTTAAAATAGCAGATCCAGGAGGCCCCGGTAGCGATCCCCGATAAGATCAGGAACAAAAGGGATCTTCCGTCGATTTCGGTGATCGTTCCCGCGGAGCCCACAAGAAACACCATGATCCACGAGAACAGAAGCACTACCACTGTTCGCAGCGCTGTGGCCACATCGGAATCTGTCTTTTTGATCCCGCATTTGGCAAGAATAGAAGTCAGCCCGGCAAACAGTGCGGAAAGGATCGCCGCCGCAAGCCACATATTATTTTACCCCCCTATGTTTCCGGTAACAGCAAAGACGACCCACTTCGCGATATTGACCGCGTGATCTCCGATCCGTTCCAAGTACTTCGCCGCCATCAAAAGATCGATGATCTGCTCGCCATCGGTTTCCGGCCGGTTCAGCTGCCCGATCAGCATTTCCTTGATCGTGTTAAACTGGCCGTCCACCACGTCGTCGTAGTCGATCACCGCTTTTGCCAGGGCCTCGTCCTCTTTGACAAAGGCGTTTATGCTTTCCGTTACCATTTTTATGACCGAGGCGGCCATATCGTGTATTTCCCGCCTGTTTTCCGCCCCGCTGATATGGGCCATTTGGGCGATCTCCGCAATATCCGCGGACTGGTTTCCAATGCGCTCCATATCCGTAACCATCTTCAGCGCGGAGGAAACCACGCGCAGGTCCTTTGCCACAGGCTGCTGCTGTAAAAGCAGCTTCAGGCACAGCTCCTCCACCTCCCGTTCTTTCCGGTCGATCTGCTCCGCAAGGGGCAGAACAGATCCCGCCAGAGAAGAGCTGCCTGAGGTGATGGCCTTTGCCGCCAGGGCGATAGCGTTTTCACAAAGCGCGCCTGTCAGGATCAATTCTCTTTTCAGCTGCTCCAGCTGTTCCTCGAAATTTAACCGCATCAGCCGAACCTCCCTGTAATGTAATCCTCTGTGCGTTTCTCCCGCGGCATGGAAAACAGCTGTTCCGTTTCTCCCATCTCCACCAGCTCGCCCAGCAGGAAAAACGCCGTTTTGTCGGAGATCCTTACAGCCTGCTGCATATTGTGGGTCACGATGACAATAGTATAAGTCTTTTTCAGCTTCATCGCAAGCTCTTCGATTTTTCCGGTGGAGATGGGGTCGAGAGCGCTGGTGGGCTCATCCATCAGCAGCACCTCCGGTTCCACCGCCAGCGCCCGGGCGATGCAGAGCCGCTGCTGCTGACCGCCGGACAGCCCCAAGGCGGATTTTTTCAGCCTGTCCTTTACTTCACTCCAAATGGCGGCGTTTTTCAGGGAGCGCTCCACAATTTCATCCAGGGCGGCCTTCGAGCGCACGCCGTGGGTCCTGGGCCCAAAGGCGATATTATCATAAATGCTCATGGGGAAAGGATTGGGCTTTTGAAACACCATTCCCACCCGTTTTCGCAGGAGATTCACATCCATGCCGCCGTAAATATCCTCCTCGCCCAGCCACACCTTACCCTGGATGCGGCAGCCCTCCACCAGGTCGTTCATGCGGTTCAGCGTTTTCAAAAGCGTGGACTTTCCACAGCCGGAGGGACCGATAAACGCGGTGATCTCGCCCTCCTTCACCTGAAGATCCACCGATTTCAGCGCCTGGAACGCGCCGTAAAACAGATCCAGCTTTTCTACTTTGATTTTATCCATCTGCCCTGCCCCTTCCCAATTTTTTTGCCGCCAGCCCTGAGAGAGCATTGATCAGCACTACCACCACCAGCAAAACCACCGCGGTGGCATAGGCCTGGTCCATGTAAAGCCCCTCGCCGGAGATCGCGTACATGTGAACGGACAAGGTGCGCGCCGAGGAAAAGAGGCTTTCCGCCGTTTCCGCCACGGTTCCCGCCGTAAAAATCAGGGCCGCCGATTCTCCCACGATCCGCCCGATTCCAAGGATCACCCCGGAAAGGATGCCGGGAATGGCAGAGGGCAGAATGACGCGGAAAATCGTTCGCAGCTTTCCCGCCCCCAATCCGAAGCTTCCCTCACGGTAGCTGTCCGGCACACTTTTTAAGGCCTCTTCCGTGGTTCGCATGATCAGGGGCAGGATCATGAGAGAAAGGGTCAGCGCTCCGGACAGCAGAGACAGCCCAAACCCCAGAAATTTCACAAAGAACAGAGAGCCAAACAGTCCGTAAACAATGGAGGGCACGCCGGACAGCGTTTCCGAGGTCACCGCGACCAGGCCCACCAGCTTACTGCCCCGTTTCGCGTATTCCGTAAGGTAAATGGCGGCGCCGATCCCCGCGGGAACGGCAAACAGCAGTGCCAGGCCCGTCATGAACAGGGTGTTTATGAGCGCCGGAAGCAGCGATACGTTTTCTGTGGTATAGGTGGGGCTGAAGAGCTCCGGCGTCAAATGCGGCACGCCTTTCACCAGAATGTAAACGATCGCAAACAGCAGCGCCGATACGGTGATCACCGCCGCCAGCCACACGGCGGCACGCAGAAAAAGAGAGCAGGGGTCCCGCCGGTACTCCCGAAGCCTTTGGTGAAACCGAGACGCCATTTACCGCGCCCTCCTTTTGAAAAATGATAAGGATAGATTGATGATAAAAATGAACACAAACAGAACCACCGCCGTGCCGATCAGCGCCTCCCGGTGCAGGTCCGCGGCATATCCCATTTCCAGCACAATATTTGTGGTGAGGGTCCGCACGCCGGAGAGGATGCTTTCCGGGATCACAGGTTGGTTCCCCGCCACCATCTTCACCGCCATCGTTTCCCCCACTGCCCGCCCAATTCCGAGGACCGCTCCGGCGAAAACACCGCTTTTTGCGGCGGGCAGGACCGTAAAGAATACGCTTCGCTCATGAGAGGCTCCCAGGGCAAGGCCGCCTTCATAATAGCTTTGCGGCACGGCGCGGAGGGCCGCCTCCGATACGCCGATCACGGTGGGCAGGATCATCAGCCCCAAGAGAAGCGAGGCTGTCAAAATTCCCATGCCCCGTCCGCCAAACGTTTCTCTGATAAACGGCACCAGCACCACCAGGCCAAAAAAGCCATAGACTACCGAGGGGATGCCCGCCATCAGATTGATCGCGGCCTTCACCGGCCGGTACAGACGCTTCGGGCAAAACCTTGCCAGAAATACGGCTGCCAGTATCCCGATAGGCACTCCGATCAGCAAGGCCCCGGCGGTTACATACAGAGAACCGAGGATCATGGGGAAGATCCCGTATTGACCACTCATCGGCTTCCATGTCGTACCCAGCAGGAACCGGGAAAGCCCGATCTCCCGAATCGCGGGGACGCCGCCGGCAAACAGGAAGATACAGATCAGGATCACCGCCGCGATGGAGATGCAGGCTGTTCCCAAAAACAGGAGCTTCATCATTCCCTCTTTCCAATGCCTCATAAACACACTCTCCTATAGAACCTGTATTCATAACCTGTAAGCACCATCTGAGCGGTCTTTTGGTTATGAATACAGGTTCCAAAAAAGCAGACGGCAGGCTCCCCCGCCGCCTGTTTGACCTGTCTTACGGCAGCACGTCGCTCCAATGAGCGGCGTTCCCCGTAAAAATATCCCTGACCTGCTCGCTGGAAAGCTCCTCTGCCGGGCAGTCGTTATTCACGATCACCGCAACGCCGTCCATGGCGATCGTTGTAGAGGACAGCCCCTTTTCGAGCTCAGAATCCTTCAGCTCCCGGGAAGCCATGCCGATATCACAGGTCCCATCGGCCGTATTGGAAATTCCGGTGGAGGAATCGCTCTGCTGAATTTCAATGTCCACGCCGGGATTTTTCTTCAAATAGGCCTCCTTCAGTTTTTCCATCAGAGGCGTCACGGAGCTGGACCCGGAGACTACGATTTTCCCGGAGGAAAGGGACCCGGTATAGGCGGGGGCGCTTTCCAACTCAATACAGCCGTTTTCCTTCACCACAGCCTGGCCGTCGGCGCTCATAATGAAATCGATAAAATCCTGGGCTTCCGCGCTGAGCCCATCCTTTGTGACGATATTGAAGGGCCTGGCAATTTTGTAAGAGCCGTTCCTGATGTTTTCCGCAGTGGCCTCCGCGCCGTCGATCCGTACCGCCTTCACCGTCTGGTTCATGGAGCTGAGGGAAAGATAGCCGATGGCGCAGGGGTCTCCGGCCACCGTGGTCATCATGACCGAGGTGGAATCCGTGACCGCCGCCAGTTCTGTGGTGAGGTCCACCTTTTCCCCGGCTTCATTCTTCTGCTCAATGCCAAACAGCTCAATAAAAGCGCTGCGCGTTCCGGAGCCCTCCTCGCGGGTCAGCACGCCGATCTCCGCCGAAGCGTCAAAACCGCCGGCTTTTTCCTTCGTCCCACCGCAGCCCCAAAGGCAGGAAAGCAGAAAAAGTCCTCCCAGCAAAAGCGCAAAATACTTTCTCGATCCTTTCATGATCTCATTTCTCCTTTTTCTTTGGGCAATACTGCGCAGAGATTGTGCGTGAGTTTCGTCAGAGACTGGGGGCTGTTTGAAAAATCAAAAACACCGTCTTTTTGCCCGGAAGCAGGCGCTTCCCGCGTCAAAAATTCTCGAAAACCAAAAGGTTTTCTGCGGTTTTTGTCTTGGAATCACCTGCTCCTGAACAAAAATCCGGCATTTTCTCTATTTTCAAACAACCCCTATTCCGTCAGGATGTATAAATCGACTGCGGCCAATCTGACGATTGGCAAGGGAGATTTGTATAGCATGACGGAATAAGATCAAGAAAATCACGTACAAAGCCCACTGGGCGGTCTTTGTGTGGTATTGCCCTGTTTTCAGTACGTACTTATCCTACCGGGAAACTGTCAAGCCTGATACCGCGTCTTTGTAAAATCCGTGTAAAGAAAAACGGCGCGGCAAAAGCCGTACCGCTTCTGTAAAAAACAATACGGGCAAGGAGACTCCTTGTCCGCATTACCCTTCTATTTCTTTGGAAAAACAACATCCAATGCCCGGTTTTTCTGAAACAGCATCCCGAAAAGGCGGTTTCATTCCCCCTCTGCTTCCTTTCGGGCCGCTCCGGTCAGCTGAGAACGCGCCAGCTCCAAAAACGCCTCCACTGTGGGAGAAAAGGTACGGTATTTTTTCCAGGCCAAAACAGACCGCACGGAAAATTCCGGGGCAAACGGAAGGAAACGCACCCTGGAGCTGTCGTACAGCTCTACCGAGCCCTCCGCCGTCAGGGCATATCCCAGCCCGTACTCCACAAGCCGCGCGGAATTGCCGATCAAATTGTGGGTCAACAGGATATTGAGCTTTTCAAAATCCGCGCCGAACCAGCCGGAAAGTGCCTTTTGCACGGAATCGCGGCGGCTGAGAAACAAGGGGCTGTCTCCCAGCTCCCTTAGAGAAACGCTTTTCTTTTCCGCCAGGGCGTCTCCGGCAGGCACCAGCACCCCCCAGCGATCCGCCTCCGGCAGCCGCAGAAATTCATACTGCTCCAAATTGACCGGTTCCATAAAAACGGCCACATCCATCAGGCCAAGCTCCAGCCGTTCCTTCATCTGATCGGCATTGCCGGAGATCAGATCGTACCGCACCAAGGGGTGCTCCCGGTGAAAGGCCTCCAAGAGCGGCGGCAGGGCCTTTGCCGCCACCGTTTCCGCGCTGCCGATGAAAATCGTTCCACTCAGCTCCCGCGCCGGCGCAGACAACTCCTGCTCTGTTTTATCCGCCAGCTCGATGAGCTCTTCCGCTCGCCTGCGCAGCAGCATACCGGCCTCTGTTAAACCCAGCTTCCGCTTTCCCCGTACAAAAAGCCGAGTGCCCAGCTCCTCCTCCAGCTGCTGAAGCTGGCGGGAAAGCGTGGGCTGGGTGATATGCAAAACCTCCGCGGCCCGCGTGATATTTTCTTCCCGCGCCGCCGCAAGAAAATAGCGTAAAACCCGAAGCTCCATATTTTTCCGCCCTTCTCAGGAAGCCGGGAACAGGCTTTCCTGCCGGCTTTCCCAATCCTCGCCGCCTTCCTCCTTGGGCTGGCTGTGCTCCGGCAGCTTGTAGGTTTCTCTGTAAGCGTCAAAGGCCTGGGTGAACTCCTGCCCGCCTCCGGTTTTTACCTCGTTCAAATACCCGTGGGTGTCCATCACGGAATCCTTGATCTGGATCACCGTTACCGCAATGTTGGAGCAGTGGTCGGAAACCCGTTCGTAGTTTGTCAAAAGGTCGGTCAAAACAAAGCCCAGCTCAATGGTGCAGCGGCCTTCCTGCAGCCGCCGGATATGCCTGTTTTTCAGCTCCAGCTTTAAGCCGTCTATCACCTGCTCCAGCGGCTCTACCCGGCTTGCCAGAGCGCTGTCCTCCTTTTCAAAGGCCTCCACGGTCAGGCTGAGGATATCCACGATGGCTTTGGTGATCACCACCAGCTCCCGCTGGGCCGTTTCAGAGAACCGAAGCTTTTTATCATCAATCTCCTGGGCCACCCGGAGAATATTCACCGCGTGGTCGCCGATGCGCTCAAAATCACCGATGGCATGGAGCAGCTCAGCTGCCTCGTTGCTGTCTGAACGAGACAGGTTTTTGCTGCTCAGCTTTACCAGATAGGTGCCCAGCTTGTCCTCGTACAGATCGATCTCGTTTTCCATCTCCGTAACGGACTCCGCTATTTTCGCATCATAGGCATCTATCAGACCGATCGCCGCCAGCATGGAATCTCTGGCCGTTTTCGCCATGCGCACCGCCAGGTTCCGGCATTCCACAATGGCAAAGGCCGGGGAAAGCAGCAGGCGCTCGTCCAAAAGCTCCTCCTTGGTGTTCTTTTCCCGGATCGTAATTTTCGCCAGCTTTTCCAGCTGCTTGGAGAAGGGCAGCAGAATAAAGGTGTTTATCACATTGAACAGCGTATGTACCACGGCGATCCCAAGGGTACCGATGGGAGAATTCACAAATTCAAAACGAAACACGGCATCGAGCAGATAAAACACGGAAAGGCAGATCGCCGTACCCAGCACCTTAAAGTAAATGCTGACCGCCACCACGCGCTTGGCGTTTTTGTTCGCGCCGATGCTGGAAAGCAGGCCGGTAATGCATGTACCGATATTGAGGCCTGTAATAATGGGGATCGCCATACCGCAGGTGATGCTTCCCGTCATGGAAAGCGACTGCAGGATGCCAATAGAAGCCGCGGAACTCTGAATGATCCCGGTGACTATCGTACCGAGCAGGATGCCCATCAGGGGATTTTTGAACATGACGAGAAGCTCCTGGAAAAAGGGCATGTCCGCCAGGGGGCTTACCGAGGCGCTCATAAAGGTCATGCCGGTCATCAAAATGGAAAAGCCCAGAAGTATCGTACCGATATCTCGCTTTTTCCCCTCCTTGTGGGCCATAACTAAAAGGATACCCACCAGCGCTACCAGGGGAGAAAAGGATTCCGGCTTCAGCATCCGCAGCAGGAAGCTTTCGCTTTGAATACCGGCAGCACTTAAGATCCAGGCAGTGAGAGTGGTGCCGATACTGGAGCCCATGATCACGCCCACTGTCTGACTCAGCTCCATGATACCGGAGTTCACCAAGCCCACCAGCATCACCGTCATGGCGGAGGAGGACTGAATGGCGATGGTGATCGCCGCCCCCAGGGCAAGGCTTTTGAACTTGTTGGAGGTCATGGATTTCAGCACATGCTCCAGCTTGCCGCCCACCATTTTTTCCAGGCCTGTGGACATCACGTTCATCCCATACAGAAAGAACGCCAGCCCACCCAGCAGTGTAAAAAGGGAAAAAATATCCATATTGATTTGTCTCCCGCTTTTGAGCAGCCGCCGAAAGGGGCCGCCTTTTCAAATTCTCTCCATTTTCCTTCTTTGTCCAAATAAAAATATATTAGCATATAACCCGGAGTGAGTTCAATGGATATTTGCAAAAAAGCGAAGGAATTTCGACAGAAAAATGTGAATTGTTTTTAAAGTCCAAAAAATCGGACAACTGCTATTTTGCTTTCGGAGGAGGCAATTTTTTCATTGTGAGAGGCTCATCAATGCCGATGGTGAACTTTTTATTCAAGGGAATGAGGAATTAGCAATGAGCAATAAGAAGTGAAGGCGGCCTTGCTGTCGCAAGGCAATAAAGGAAGGGCGAGGTGGGGTAAATTATTGCTTGCAGGCGTTGCTTGCAACGCCTGAGCCGCCACTGGCACTCGTGAAGTTTCTTGGTACAGGAGGGAACTTTTTAACCCGACCGGAAGTAGCTGATAAATTATAGTTTAGCACCTACCCTTGGCTCCCCTGAAAGGGGAGCTGTCAGCCGATAGGCTGACTGAGGGGTTCCTCATGGCAACCTGGAACCCTTCCACCATGCAAAGCATGGT
>JAETPP010000260.1 GCA_021771115.1 Bacillota bacterium
GGCCGTGCTGTCTCAGATTTCCATTCCCCTGCCCACGGGGATTCCTGTTACTCTGCAAACCTTTGCTGTGGCATTGTGCGGGTTTGCCCTGGGTCCGGGGCTGGGGACCGCCGCTGTGGGGGTCTACTTGGCCTTAGGCGCAGTGGGGATTCCCGTGTTTGCTGGATTTTCCGGGGGGATTGGCTCCTTTGTGGGCATGACCGGCGGCTATCTGTGGGCCTTTTTGCCCATGGCTTTCCTCTGCGGCCTGGGGGCCCGGCAGAAAAACAGGGCCCTGGCCCTGACCGTGGGGTTTTTGGGGCTGGTGGTATGCCACCTGTGCGGCTCTTTTCAGTTTGCCCTTGTTTCGGCGGTGTCCCCTTGGAATGCCTTCCTGCTGGCCTCAGCCCCCTATTTGCTGAAGGATGCTGCCTCTCTTGTGGCGGCCTATCTGGCGGCGGCTGCCATCCTGCGCAGCTTGGAGAAAGCCCGGCTGGTGACCCTGGTATGAGGCTGCGGGGGCACCATCTGTTCTGCGCCTCTCTGTTTCAGGGCAAGGGCTATAACGGGGCCTTTGCCGCCCGGATGGAAGAGGTCTTGGCAGCGCTATCCCGTGGAGAGGCGTTTCTCCTCTGTGAAGGCTGTGACAGCCTGTGTGCCGCTTGCCCCAACTGCCGGCCCGGGGATCAATGTGCCCTGGGAACGGAAGATGCGGCCCGGCGGGATGCCGCCGCCTTCGCGGCTGTGGGGCTTATTCCGGGGCAGAGGGTTGTGCCGGAACAAGCAGGGGAGAGGCTTCGCTGTGTCACAGAGGCGCAGTGGAGGTCTGTCTGTGAAGGCTGCCGCTGGCAAAGGGAAGGTCTCTGCTCCTGGGGGCTTTTCCAAAAAATGAGAAAGCAGCGCTTTGTGTAATATACTGGAAAAGGGAAGCTCCTTTGGAAAAAGCAGGGGCTTCCCTTTCTTTTTTGAAATTTCTCTTGCTTTCAAGCGGAGAATATACTAAAATAAGTGTGTATAAATCTGGAATTCTGCTTAAAATTTGTGTGCTTTAAAAGGCGATTTCATCGTTCTTAACCATCATTTCCCTTCGGTTTAACAAAGGCGGCGAAGTGCACAAATTTAATCGCTATTTTAATATCGGTATATCGCTCCTGCCAATTTACAATCCGAAGGGGATCTGTTAAAATATTGTCAAAGTCAGGGGGAAAGAGGTGAAGAGTGTGCCGGGCCAGAGTGTTTCCAAGCAAACTTTGCAGCGGCTTCCCACATATCTCAGTTACCTGAAGGGGCTGCAGGGAGATTCAAAGCACATCTCGGCAACGGCAATAGCAGAAGCGCTGAACATCAACCATGTGGTGGTGAGAAAGGATCTTGCCTCCATCAGCAGCTCGGGCAGGCCCAAGGTGGGATATGTACGTGAAGACCTTATCCGCGAGCTGGAAGCCTTTTTGGGCTATGACAACGCGCAAGACGCCGTGCTGGTTGGCGCCGGCCGGCTGGGAAAGGCGCTGCTTGCCTATGAGGGTTTTGTGGAATATGGTCTAAACATCGTGGCCGGCTTCGACACGGACCCGTTGGCAGTCAACACAGAAGTGGGCGGGAAGAAAATCCTTCCCATGGACCGGCTGGAAGACCTGTGCCGCCGGATGAAGGTGCGCATTGGGATTATCACCGTGCCCGGGGAACATGCCCAGGCGGTGTGCAGCCTGTTGATCAAAAGCGGGATATTGGCTGTTTGGAACTTTTCAAACGTCCATTTGGACGTGCCTGAGGGGATTCTGGTGCAAAATGAAAACATGGCAGTTCCCCTCGCCATCTTGTCCAACCATTTAAAGGAAAGATTCAGCACAAAATAAATAAAAAAGGATGGATCATTTC
>JAETPP010000032.1 GCA_021771115.1 Bacillota bacterium
CGTTGTAGCTGCTGTCCAGCAAGATCCAGGGAGCCGTGCCGGTGGAAATATACTGGTTCAAATACGGCCATACGATAACGCTCCAGCGGCCAAAGTTGAAGTTAAAGCCGTTGTTTGCGGTGTCCGGGTCCTTGTCCGCGCCGATGGCGGCGAACACAGCCTTTTTCAAGGCGTACTGGTTGGGAATCAGAATGGTGTTCGGCGCCACATCCAGCACCTCATTGTTATCCCCCCGGAAGTCCTGCATGGCGGATTCCACCGCCGCCAGCGCGTCGTTGCTGAATGCGTCGGAAAACTGGTTGGACTGCACCAGCTTCTTTTCTACTGCGGAGGGATGGTCCTTTGCGAACAGGCACTTGCCGTCCGCGCCGGCAGTGGAAAATTTCTTGCCGGAGAAGCTGGTTTCCGTCGATCCGGACACAGCCGCCCCCAGCAGGGCAGCGCCGAATTTTTCCCGGGTGCGGTGATATCCCTTGATAAAGCCGCCGGGCTGCTTCTTCAGGTCCATGATCTTCGCGTCCTCCACGATCTCGCGGGACAGAGAGAAGCTGTCCTTCCAGGTCATGCTTTCCAGCGTTTTTGAAAAGCCCTCCTGCATGCCGTCCACGGGATATTCGCCGTTTTCGCCCACCGGTTTAAAGCCGTCCATGGCGGTCATACTGGTAAACTTCTCAGCCCAATGGTTGCTCTTCCCCATTTGGAACAGGTGGGGAAGCATGGAAGCCTGTTCAAAGGCCTCGCCCCGCTGCTCCAAAAACATTTTGATCGGGTCCTGGCTCTTCCCAAAAATGGAATCCTGAAGGCCGGAACCTTCCGTAAAGGTCATATTAGCCATAGGTCAAAATTCTCCTTTCTTAAAACCTCACCCGGCACATGCTGCCTGCGGTGGTCCCGTCTATGTATACCACCTCGGCAACGCCGCTTGTGGTGGTGGCGGTTACCTCCATGCCGTTGCTTGCGTGGAGCGTTACCTTGTCTCCCAGGTTCACGCTGGTAGGCGCTGCGGAAAAATCCGTTTCCAGGATCATTCCCTTGCTTACCCGGATCACCGGGATCTCCTCTCCCGCCGTGCAGGCGGTCTCCCGCTCACACATGGAAATGTATGTGGGCGCCGTGGTGCCCGTGGCGATCCCCAAATTTCCGCCTGTCTGTACAAGCGCCATACCCACCTTGGGGGTAATAGCGCCACAGGGGAGGTATTCAATCCCCGGAACATATCCCCCGTCCACAGTGTGTATTCTGAACATTTCAAATTTCTCCTTTCTAGCTTATTTCTTGTGCTGCCTTGCGTAATGCGCCCGGATCTCTTCCTCCGTGGCGTTAGGTAAAAACTTGCGGTATTCCTCCATCACGTCAGCCGGTACGCTCACAGCGCCCGTGCCCCGCTGGCGGGTCCGCTCCATATGCTGCTTTCCCTGGATCGAGTTCAGGGCAGCCTGCCTTGCGCCTGCCGCGGCTCCCTGCGTCAGGGAATCCATATTGGCCAGTTTGAAGGCGTCTACCAGGTTTAAGCCGTTGTCTTTCACCAGCTCGTAAAGCCGGGAATAAGTAGGCATCTTGGAAAGATCCTCAAGCGATTTTACCGAGGGATCCAGCGTGCCGATCTCCCTGAGCTGCTCCGCAATCTTGGCGTCCGCCGCCGCTTGCTGGGCCTCCAGCTTTTCCCGCTCCGCTTCCGCTTTGATTTCTTTCGCCTGCTGCACCTCCGGCAGGCCCTCTACAAATTTGCCGTAAGCCTCTTCGTCCATGCCGCTTTTGCGCATGAAGCTCTGTTTCTGCTCGTCCGCAAACTGCTTTCGGTAAGCTTCGTATTCCTCCTTGGTTTTGATCGGCTGCCCGGTGTAGGGATTCAACAGGCCGGAATTGGCGTAGAAATCATCCATCTCCTGCTTGGCCTCTTCTCTCACCCGCTGGATCTCCGCATCCCGCTCCGCTTCCGCTTTGCGCCGTGCCGCCGCGTACCTTGCATTCTCTTCCTTGGATTGCCCGCCGCTTTCCTCTTCGTCCCCCTGGGTCTCTTCCCCGGAGGGCTCTTCCTCTCCGGTCTCCCCCGCAGGTTCGGCGGCCTCCTGCACTTCTGCGCCTTCCGTCTCCGTGGTATCCCCCGCAGGTTCGGCGGCCTCCTGCTCTTCTGCGCCTGTGTCAATACCAAACAGAGCGGCGTAATCGATACTATCTCCCATGCTTTCTCCCTTCTGTCGGGTTGGATTTATACTCTATTCCTGAGATTTAGTTGTTAATCGTTAGTAATTAGCCGTTAGAATTGACAAGTTTCGGAGTCCTTGCCCTTTGCCCTTTCTTGGCTCCCCTGAAAGGGGAGCTGTCAGCCAAAGGCTGACTGAGGGGATCCGCCCTTCTTGCCTCCCCTGAAAGGGGAGGGGGACCATGCGTCAGCATGGTGGAAGGGTTGCCCTTCGCCCTTGAGTCATTAGCCGCCAGTTGTTGAAAAGGCCCTTGATCTCTTCCCTAACAACTAACTACTGTCTACTGCTTCCCCTTCCCGGAACCCCCGGCCCTGAGATCAGTCCCGGTCTTCACGGTGCCGTTTCCCTTCTTGCCTCCGCCTCCGAAGGGGGCTTCCACCTTCTGTACGCCGGTGTTCTGGATCCTTCCGGCATAGCCCTTCTTATCTGCCATGTTCCCGCCCTCCTTTCCCACTAAACTCTATCGCTGCAATTACACCTTACCATAAAAGCAACGTTACGGAGTGCCAACTTAGTTGTTAGCTGTTAGTAATTAGTCGTTAGAAAGGGCTCCCCTTGCCATTCTCCCATCCCCGCCTCCCGGTGATGGCAGCAGAAAAAATAAAAAATTTGCAAAAACCTCTTGACAATTACGCACATTGAGCGTATAATAAAACCATACTAAAAATCGGAGGGAAAAACCATGAAAGTCAATACTCACAACATTAAGATGACCGGCCTCAAAGCTGCAAGCGGTGACACCAAGAGCCTGAGGGGCTACTACAGCGGCTCATATGTAGAGGTATTCTTTGACCGCCAGACCGGTGAGGTCTGGACGAAATACCAGTACAGTCTGGGACAAAACTCCTGGACTGTGTACCACGATGACAACGTGGTAAAGATCGGCAATTTCTCCGCCCCTGCCACCATGCAGGAAATTGCCGATGCCATCGCCTCCCGCCTGGCAGAGGCCGTTTGAGGAGGGCGATCATGGATAATAAGCTTTTCTCCGAGATCTGGGCCGACGCCCAGAAGATACACGATATCAATTCTTTCGTGTCTGACTGGGCCACATCATCCGCTTTTCTGGATCCGGAAGACCCGGAGCAAAAGATAGACAGCGGCATGGTTGACCAGCTTGGACGTCTGTGGCAGGTTGCCAACCTGCCCTTCCGGGAGCTGCTTAAGCTCCTTGGCCTAAGTCAGACCGCTTGCTCTGTGCGGTTTTGCATCCCCCTCCGCACCGTGCAGGGCTGGGCGCTGGGGAAGCGCCAGATCCCGTCATACACCCGCCTCATGATGGCGGAGCTGACGGGAATTGTGAGGCTCCGGGATGTATAAGCGGGGAAATAAGCCGGTAAACATTACCGGCGAAGTGTATGGAGAGCTGACGGCCCTCCGTCCAACGAGCGATAAGCTAGGCTCCAACATCGTGTGGGAGTGCCTGTGCTCGTGCGGTAAGGTGGTACGTGTATCCACCTCCAACCTCAGATCCGGCAGGACAAAGTCCTGTGGGCATTTGAGGAGCCAAAATGCCCGTGAAAGGTTGTGCGTCAACCTTAAACAGGCTGTCGATATAACCGGGAAGCGCTTTGGCCGTCTCGTGGCCGAACGCCGGATAGGCAGCCGGATAGACAACGGCAAAAAGACCCGCCCGGCGCTATGGCTATGCCGCTGCGACTGTGGCGGACTGCGAATCTGTGCCGCAAGTGCGCTAAACACAGGCCACATCAAATCCTGCGGCTGCACCCGAAAAATCCCAAAATCCGATGAGTATGCTATCACGTGCCCATCGTGCGGCCAAAAGTACCGGACAAAATCCCTGGAAGATGCCCCGCCGCTCTGCCCGGTCTGCATGGGGGAAAAGCCATGAGCAGAGTGAGGGTATGCATCCGGTGCGGAAAGCCCTTTGACGGCACCGGAGAACAAAGGATGTGCCCGGATTGCCGGTCAGCGGCGAAGGCCTCCACTGTTTTGCTGGAACGCACCTGCAGAGCGTGCGGCTCTGGATTTCTCGGCGGCCCCCGCGCCTGGTACTGCCCGGATTGCCGGGCGGAGCGCCGAAAAAAGGCGGACAGAGAGCGAAAGGCCCGTCAGAAGCACGGGGCAACGCGCAAAATAGGAAGTACCGCCTATTGCTCTGTCTGCGGAAAGCCGTATACCGTAGCAGGCGGAGCACAAAAATACTGCCCGGGCTGTGCTCCAAAAGCAATCTCTGAGAATATAAAAGAAGCATCCAGAGAATGGGCGAAAGAGCACAAGCGGGAAATTTACCAGAGGAAGCAAAATTTAAGCGCCGCCCGAAAATATGTGTGCGCTTATTGCGGTAAGGCCTTCACACCGAAAACCTCTGAATCCTGGTGCAGTGAGGAATGCAGGCGAGAGCTCTACAGGATCTCTAACGCAACCAGCAAATATAAAGCCGGGGTGACCTCAAATCCCCCGCGCCGCGAAAGATACAAGAGCGGCCTGCCGCAGTCCGCCCTCCCCGGCGTGCACTATCTCCGCAAACAAAAGCGCTGGGAGGTAAAAATCGCCGGTAAATATATCGGCTGCTATAAAACCCAAGAAGAGGCAGAAAAAGCATGGCATGAGCTACAAACCTCATAACACAAAGGCCCCGGCTACCATTGTGGTAAACCGGGGCCTCACTGCGTCCTCCGCTTATTCTCTCACATTTCTCCCTTCTCGCCTCCCCTGAAGAGGGGAAACAGTCTGCTTCGCAGCCTGTGGGGACTGCCGAACGGCGGTGGAGGGGTTGCCCTTCATCCCAAAACTCCTAATTGCTCATTGCTCATTCCTAATTGCCCATTGTTCCCCGCCTCCGCACCTGCCTGCTGCTGTGCCTGCGCCGCCATCATCTGCTGCGCCTGCTGCTGCATTTCCATCATCTTCTGCTGCCGCGCAAGCTCCTCCTCCAAATAGGCCTTGGTCTCACCCGCCAGCGGATAGTGCAACCCCTCCATTTTCGTCCAGAAAAGGATCAGCGTGGTAAGCTGCGTCGGGTCTCCAAACGCGCCGCTCTGCAGGTTCATGCGGGTTTCCTGCCACATGGCTTCCCGGTTGTTCGCCAGCGGCGCAGAAGTATCGCAGGAAAAGAGAAACTGATCGTTCCAGCACCATTCCCCGGCGGCATCCTGTTCCAGAAAATCATACCGGTTAAATTCCTGATACTCCGGGTTTCCGTGGATATCCTCGGAAACCACCGGCCGGGGTTCATCTGTGTATGCCAGCTTGAACTTGAAGATGGATTCAAACAGCGCCGCGTAGGCGGCATTCTTCATGACCCGCTTGGATTCCAGCCGCCCGGCAGCCTGCGCGGCGGAAAACTCCTTGGCCTTTCCGCTGGTGGCCGTGGTGTCCTTCCGCCCCTGGAAGCTGTCCGTGATTCCCTCCCGCTGGCGGCTTTCCTCGTAGATCTGCGACAGGTACGCCATATCCTGGCTGATGTCAGCCTCCATGTTGTATACGCCGATCATCGCCTTGTTGGCCGGATTATGGGGATAGATGATCTTCATATCCTCGTCGTCCTTTTCGATCTTGGCGTCTGTAGGCAGCGAAATGTAGCTTCCGGACTTCACCAGCTTGTCAATGATCTTGGCCTCGATCCGGTTGATGGTGTTCTGCTGATCCGCCACCGCGTCAATATCGCTGTCGCCCAGCAGCTTCCCGTATACGCTCACGTTTTTCTGGAGGATCACCGGGAAAACGTTTGGCTTGTACAGTGGGATCTTCATAGGCTCCTGATAGACCGTTTCTACCGGCAGCCCGTCCGCCCCAAACGCTATCTCTCTCCGTTCCACCATGCCGCCAATAATACTCCCGTCGCTGCGTATAATCGGGTAGTACAGCTCTTCAGTCTCTTCAGAAGACTCTTCCCATTCCGTCCCGTGGCAGTAAGGGCACTCCTTCCGCCCTCCCCGCCTGTGCTCCGCAGGCGCATCTTTCCCGGCAGCCCCGGAAAAGCCCATGCCGCCAGCGTCCGGCAAAGGCAGCGATATTCCCTCCGCCGCTCCCATCAGCTCTGACCCGCCCATTTCCGGCGGCGGTGGTACCGGCTCATCGGACTGAGGCTCCACCGCGCCGCAGTGCTTGCAGTGCCTCAGCCGCCTGGCCTGGTAGTCCGGCAGGTCCTCCAGCTCCACATCGTTCACCCAGGAATACAGCCCTATGCCGCCGCTTTCGTTCCGGTAGTAGGCGATATACTGCGTTACAAGATCTTCGGCAACCTCTTCCTTGCCCTTCACACCCGGCTCCCGCTCAGTCTCATCCTCCAGGTCTACATCGTACCGCCTGCGGATGAATTCCTTGGTCTGTGGGATCTTCAGGATCACATAGTCCATGCTTTCAATTCCGCCGAAAACGCCGTCCTGAGGGATGATCTGTTTTGGGTGCAGCAGGGAAACCGCCAGCTCTCCGATGGTGTAATGGGTTCGCTGGGTGCTGTCCCACTCCAGCAGGAAGGCAGCGCCTCCCTGAATAGGCACCGTGCGTTCCATCATATCGTTTAACTGCTCAAAAGGCATGCGGTCCAGCTCGTTTCGGATCATGTCCTCAATGAGCTTGGCCTTGTCCTCATCCTTCTTCCGGCGGGCCGTCACCTTGGGCTGGGGAATGTTGGTATCTACCTGGGCCTCAATCAGCTCCGCGCAAATGTTCCGCACATGCGGCGTTTTGTGCTTCCTCTGGATTTCCACAATATCCTTCAGCTCATGGGACCCCCGGTACAACTCCTCCCGCCAGTCCATCTTGTCCAGCTCACTCTGATAGGCCGCCTCGTTCGTCTTCAGCCTCTCCTGCCAAAGCCGCAGCTTTTTCCTGTCGCCTTTCTTCTTCATGCTTTCACTCCGTCCTTTCTTAGCCGTTAGTCGTGAGTTGTTTGAAGGGGTAAACCCTCCTCCCTGTCATTCTGAGGAACATAGTGACGAAGAATCTCGTCCTTCCTGCCCTGCCTCCCTTTCTACTGTCCAGCATCCAGCATCTAGCCCGGTTTCCCCCATCTCCTAATCAGCATTTCCCTTTCCTCCGGGCTGGCCCGATCAAAGTCCTCCCACTGGCTTTCGTGCCACTTTACCCCTTGCTCCTGCTCCGGCAGCTTTACATATTCCTGCTGTGGGCGGATAAAATGGGCGATCGCCAGCGCCAACACGCAGTCATCGTGAGCCCCGGCCTCCGCTTCCGGCTTCAGCGTTTCCGGGTTTCGGACAAAGGTCAGCATTTCCTCAATGGTGGTCTCATCATTTATCCCTTCCGGGTACGCCCGAACCGTCTTGATCAGCTCGGCAATGATCACAGGCCGCGTCTTCAGGTCTGTTCTAAACCCGTAACTGCTCTTTATCTCATGGGTGAAGGTGTCCACACTCTGCCGCACATATTGCCTGGGGTACCTGAGCCTTTCCAGTTCCAGCGCGGTGTAGGTGGAAAAATTTGTCTCCACACCGATCAGCGCCTGATTGTAATACGTTCCCAGGCAGCAAAGCTGCCGGGCAAATACATCCTCATCAAATTGCCCCCGCAGGATCGCCGCCTGCTCTCCGGTGCGGTTATCCAGTACCTGGGCCACAAAACTGTCGCTCCCTTCCCCCGCCGTGTCGGCGCCGATCACATAGGGCACGCCCGGCTCCGGCGGATGGTACACGCGCACGCATCCTTCCTTTGCCTCCACCCAGCGAATTCCCCGGATACTCAGCCCGTTGTCGTCAAACTCAAAAAGGCCTGTTTGCTTCGGCGGCTTCAACTCCTGCAGCCGCTTTGCCAGTGCCTGCGCGTCAAAAACGGTTCTGCCGGTCACGCCCCACATGCCAAGGCAATAGACCTGATAGTAATACTCATCGGTGCCCTTGAAGCGTTCCAGCGTCCGCACATCCTCCGCCGGGAGAAACCGGTTGTCCTTGTAGGTGCTCTCGTGGGTCCGGGTATTGGCAATAGTTTCCGCCCTTACCTCCGGATCGCTGATCTCAAAATCGAAAAACCGCCGCTTCAGCCAGTGGCTGATACTGATGGGATTGAAGGTCAGAATGATCTGTTTGTAATTTCTGGTTTCGCCCCGAAGACGAATATCCAACTGGTTAAAATCGCTTTCCAAAATTTCGCTGGCTTCCTCAATCCAGATCCCCGTGATGTTGTAAATGGACTTCAGCTTTTCCACATCGTCCAGCCCCGCGGTGATGATCTCGCTCCCGTTTGGAAACAAAATGCTCATATCACCCTTGTTGACCCTGTAACCGCTTCCCTGATAATGTTCGCTGAGCTGTCCGAGCAGCTGCTTGAAGCAGCTTTCCCGAATGGTTTTCGCCACCTTCCGGCACACCAGCCACCGGTGCCCTGGCTCCGCCGTCACCCGTTCCAGGATCTTCCGGCCGGCAAAAACGCTTTTCCCGCTTCCGCCGCCTCCCTTGAGCACCAAATACCGGTGCTCATCGAAGTACAGGGGCATAAAGCTGCTGTTGCTGGTCTCCCGCAGCCCCATGTACCACGCCGCCGCTTCATAAGCCTTGTCAATCTCTTCCTTCGTCACCAGCCCCGCCCCTTAGTTGTTAGTCGTTAGTAATTAGTCGTTAGAAAATGACCTTCTTGCCTCCCCTGAAGAGGGGAAACAGTCTGCTTCGCAGCCTGCGGGACCATGCGTCAGCATGGTGGAAGGGTTGCCCTTCGCCCTTCTTGCCTCCCCTGAAAGGGGAGGTGGCGTGGCAAAGCCACGTCGGAAGGGTCGCCCTTCGCCCCTAATCTTCACTCCCCCGCGCAGTCTTCTTCTCCGGCGGCTGATTCGTCTTCCTCCTCCGCCGCTTTCGCCGCCATGATCAGCGCAAGCTTTTCCTTCGCGGACAGTGCAGAGCAAGCAGCCGCTTCCCTGGTTTTTTCTCCCAGCTCCACTTCCTGCTTTTGCCGCCACCCGTAGTTGTTTTGGAGGTTGAAAATGATCCCCTGCACGCTTTTTTCCCTGGTCAACAGCTCTCCCTCCAAATACGCCTCTATCCTGGCCCGTGCCTCCTCGGTGACCTCCGGCCAGTCCTCCCGGTAATTCTGCCAGGTGCTCCGGTCGATCCCCAGGTACAGACACAAGCCGCTGACAGACGGCGGCACAATGTACTCCGTCACCATAATGGGATTTCCCGCGTCGTTTTTGATGGGAACCGGTATCATGATCGGCCTGCCCCTATCATCCCTTTTCCCACTATCCACCATTTCCGTAGCCTGTACCACTCTGCTGATACTGCCAAAATACCGGTCAATTTCCAGTTTCAGACTTTTCTTTGTGTATTTTTTCCGCCTCCCGGCCCCCATTTTCTCACCTTCTTTTCTGTCATCCTGAACCTCTTCTTTTGTCATCCTGAACGAAGTGAAGGATCTCTTCCTTGTCTTTTCCCTTAATTCCTGATTCCTAATTCTTCATTTCCACCCCGCCGCTTTATTCAGTCGCGCCCGCGCCCGCGCGCTTATATTTAGTACCGCGCCCACGCGCCCGCGTTGCCGTGGGGAAAAATTCAAATCACGATCAGAGAGCACCAATCTCTGCTCTTTTTATACCGTATCACAAAAGCCACGCTGCGAAGTGCCAACTTTTGAAGCGTAAGATACGGCAAAGCCCCGACTTACCTTTAACGGTAAGTCGGGGCTTTTTTTACGGGCTAAAATGCAATAACATCGTTGTCTATATTCTCTTGCAGGGGTCTTCCCGCTTGCAGTTATCACAATCGCAACAGAAGCATCCAGCCTCCTTGTCTTCTTCGATCAGGATTGCAAGCAGCTCGTTACAACAATCTGTCCCAAAGTGCCGCTCAAGCTGACCGAGAGAATCGTAGGACTTGCGTCCGTGGCAATACAGGTCGTCAATGTATCCGATTGGCCAACCCGTTGCAGATGCACAAATGCTTAATGTTGTCAGCGCAATTTTACTGGCTGCAACAGGTCCGCGCCGACGCTTGCAATTGGGTACCAGCCTATAGCAATCCGAACAGGTCAGGGTCATGTTTACGTTAGCCATTTTAATATCCTCCTTTGGATAGCAGTCAAACGGTTTTCCACATATCACACATTTGCGCTGGATCACGGCAAGCTCCTTAGTGTGATTACTCCGCACAGCTCCGCCATCATCAAACGGATATATGACGGGCAAGCCCGCTCTCCCAGTGTCCAGCTTTGCACTGTGCGGAGAGGGATACAAAACCGCACAGTGCAAGCGGTCTGACTGAGGCCAAGGAGCTTAAGCAGCTCCCGGAAGGGCGCATTCGCAACCTTCCACAGCTGGCCGAGTTGCTCGACCAGGCCGCCGTCTATCTTTTGCTCCGGGTCTTCCGGATCCAGGAATTGGGACGATGTGGCCCAATCTGAGACAAAAGCATTGATATCTTTTGTCTGCTGGGCGTCGGCCCAGATCTCGGAGAAAAGCTTATTATCCATGATCGCCCTCCTCAAACGGCCTCTGCCAGACGGGAGGCGATGGCATCGGCGATTTCCTGCATGGTGGCGGGAGCAGAGAAATTTGCGATTTTTACCACATTGTCATCGTGGTACACAGTCCAGGAGTTTTGTCCCAGACTGTACTGGTATTTCGTCCAGACTTCGCCGGTCTGGCGGTCAAAAAATAACTCTACGTATTCACCGCTGTAGTAGCCCCTCAGGTTCTTGGTGTCCCCGCTGGCAGCCTTGAGGCCGGTCATCTTAATTCCATGAGTGTTGGTTTTCATTTTGTGTTCCTCCGTTTTTTGGTATGGTCTTATTATACGCGCAATGTGCGTATTTGTCAACCCTTTTTTCAAAAAAATTTCTATTTTTTTCTGCCATTTTCAGCGCCGGGCGGCGATCTCCGTTTGACACAGAGGGGAAAATATGATATATTCATTTTGCCTCCTGGAACTTCGGCCGATTTTCCACGAGTGCCCCGTCCCTTAACGGTTTCGACCGTTAATGTGGGGCGGGTTTTTATTTGCAATTAGACGGGGAGCAGACTCGCCCGTGATATATCCGCAGCAGATACAAAACCCAGGAAGAGGCTGAAAAAGCATGGCATGATATAGCTGCCCAAAACGCTGACCTTACATAACAAAAGAGCCCCGACTTACCTTGACGGTAGGCCGGGGCTCTTTGTGGCTTGCTTTCTTTTCGATTTTCTACAGCGGGAACCCCTCGTAGTATTTCCGCACGCAGCGGTATAACGTGCTCTTGCTGATATGATGCCGCAAGCACAGCGCTGTTGCCGTCACATCGGTCGTGACAAACTCAAACAGCGCCTGATGATATTCCCCGCCGCTTTCCGCGCAAAGGTTTACGATCTCCTGCTGCTCTTTCGGGCACAGCTCTTTATACCGGCGGGAGATAAAATAAATATACCCCTGCCGGTTGTAGCTCACGTTGATACCGCTTTTGTATCGAAACACAATATTCCCCCTGTCAGCCGCGCCCCGGAAAGCATTCCCGAACCTTTCCGCCGCGCACAGTAAATTCCACCATGTGATACCAGCCCTCCGGGTGAATATAGACTACCTCCCCGGTGAATACCTGCCGCCTGCCGGTCGCTCCGAAGCTTTTCCCCTCCAAGCCCCCAAAAGTCTCCGGCCGTCTCTGCACCTTGTCCCCGATTTTCACGTTTTCACCCCCTTTGTCATCCTGAGACCTCTTCTGTCATCCTGAGGGCAACGCCCGAAGGATCTCGCCCTTATTCCGATATCCAGCCGTATCAGCACATAGTACTGATACGGATACCCGCTCTCATCAGAGATCCCGTTTACCAAACTGTCCCGATCCAGATAGTACCCCTTGGGTACCCTGGGCTCCGTGAGCCAGTTTTCCGCTTCCGCGTCTTCCTTTACCGTTTCCGGCTTTGTCAAATTCCGGCTGGGTACATACCGCTGCCGATAGGGCGCGTCTGCGTCCTCAAAGGTTTTCCGGGTCTCCTTCACAAAGTACTCCGCCAGCCGCTGGAGATTGTCGCTGTATACCACAGTCGGCCGCACTGTCCCGTACTCCCACAGGCTCTGTATCTTTCTCAGGTCCATGTAGTTCACGATGATGTGGTGATGGATCGCCTTGTTTTTGTACTCCGTGGTATGTATGTATTTCAGCTCACGCCCCTCCTTGCGGAACAGGGCTCGCAGCTTCCGGATAAATTTTGTAAGCTGCAGCCTGGCTGTTTCGGCGTCCGGCCTTTCCTCCTTCCGGTAGGTGAGTACCAGGTGCAGATCTCCCTTCTGAAAATTCTCGTTCATCTGAGCAGTCAGCTTCCAGATAGCCCTGCGCTCATTTGCCTTCTGCATCTTTTCCGGCGTGGGATTCCGCTTCGGCGCCCTGCCGCCGAAGAAGCGCTTTATCCCCTGAAAGTAGCTGTACCCCTTTTCCACGATCAGGGTATTTCCCGCCTTTGTTGTCTTTTTGAAATACCCCACGATCATGACCCCCTGTTTTTTGTCGAAAAGATAATGGGCTATACCAAGGTAAAAAGGCAAACCCGCCTTTTCGCTTTTAGTTGTTAGTAATTAGCAGTTAGTTGTTAGAAATGGCCTGTCTCACCTTCGGTTCGGTCGGTTCGCGTCAACGCTCCGGCGGAGCGTGCTCACCCTTCTTGGCTCCCCTGAAAGGGGAGCTGTCAGCCGAAGGCTGACTGAGGGGTTGCCCTTGTCTTTAAAGGCTCCCCTTGAGGCGAGAAGGGGAAAAGCTTCTCAAAGAGAAGCTTTCGCGTCAGCCGAAGGCTGACTGAGGGGATCCGCCCTTCTCACCTGTCTCTCTGCCACTCGGCATCCGATATTCCAATCTCTCCGCCGCAGGCGGCGTATCCGGCCAGATCCACAAAACTGTCCTCCGTGGCATGATTTCCCGCAATGCGGGCAATTTTCAAAAGCGCCATCATCATAGCAACATCTTTGGCGCTGACTGCAACCTCCTGCCCGGTGCCTATCAAATAGTCCGTCCATAAATTCGCAATGACCTGGAAATTGTTCTCCGGGTTTCCATAGTCCTGCTGCCGCTTCCCGCATACACATTCTTCCGCTTTCTTCAAAATCTCCGCTCTGGTCATTTCTCTTCTCCTTTCTCTTTCAGCTCTGCCTCGGCTTCTTCGCGGGTTAGAAAGACGGTCTCCCCGGGAAGCCCGTACGTCGCATGATTTCCGCTGTAGCACTGAGCCTTGATTTGCAAAACGCCTTCGCGATTGATGAAAAATCCGTCACACCTATCCTCCTCAAAGCCGGTTATCCCATATCTGCCAACCGCCATAAATATCGTATCCATAATCTTGCACGGCAGCACCACCAGCCGCCCGTCTTTCTCGGCCTGTGCAAGCTCCAGAAGCCTTTCCGGTGCTATGCCGATGCTCGGATGTTGCAAAACCCTTTCGCAGGTCATACATAATTTTTTCGTTTTGTCTGTGCTGGAAAACCAATTCCCGCAAACAATACATTCCATGCTCATTCTCCTTTCGGCGGTTCCGGCAGGGGCTGCCAGTGGGTGACGGTCAACTCCCGAAAGCCTTGATTCTGCCAGTGTGGCCGTTCATCTGTTGCAAAATATGCAAGAATTCCAATGAAATGTTTGCCATTGTCACGGAATTTGTAGACGCAAAGAAAGTCCCTGTCTGTTTCAGGCAGCCGATCATTTACACTGATCCAGCCACCGGCCTGCTGGGCACGGAGAGCGGAAACAGCCATTGAAACCGCACAGTCAAATTCTGGGTCAAGCCCATCTGCACAGCGGGTCAGATATTCAATTGTTTCTTCAGTGGTCATTTTCAACCGTCCTTTCAAATCTCAATTTCATCTGTGCCGGGCAGAGATCGACTTCCGGTCGGCGCTTGCCTGTCCAGCGCAAGCCGCCAGCTTGTCCTACACAGCGCCAGCCAGCAGCCTTGAGGCTCGTTCCCGGCTCAGTGTCCAGTATGTAGGTGACAAGGCGCTTATAGCCCATCGCCCGTGCCGCTCTCCATGCGGCTGCATACAGTATGGAACAGGCGTTTCGTGTGCCATCTGTGCAAAGCCGGTTGACCTCCAGCGTCCACCCATCGTCTAGGTGACGGGCTACAGGACGGCCCACGATGGCAACACCCACGATCTTTTCGCCGCAAGCGCAGCCGATTGAAAACTTATGCCCCACAACCGGCTTGTGGTGGCGGTGGTGTTGCTCTACAAAGGCGTTGGCTTCGGCAAGGGAAACGGGTACAATTTCAAGCATTCGCTGCTCCTTTCTCAATCTCCGCTATTGCCCGGAACACCGGGTAAAACTGCTGGGGCACCACGGCGTTGCCTAGGCATTTCACGCGGTTCGCTCTGTCCTTTACTCCCACGGCGACCCGTGGGATATCCGGCTCGGGGAGCCAGTGCCCGGTTTTGCTCATAGTGGACTTGTCCACCTCCCGTTCCGGATCCGTCCAACCGAACGGGAAACCCATCAGCCATTCTACCCAATCAGGGTTTAATTGACCTCCATTTCTAGCCGCCATGCTTTGGCGTTCTTCCGGCGTGATCTGTCCAAGTTCTTCAAGGGTTTTTAATTGCTGATAATTCCCGCTTCCTCCGCACATTCCAGCACCCGTGGTGGGAGTAGGAAACATGGCAATCTCATCGTTCAGGTTTCGGCTCCTTTCTGGATTTTCCCAGCGTTCTGCCTGACCGGTTCTATAGTCTCTTGCCTGGGGTGTGGCAAACAGCTTTACGGCATTTGCAAGCTGGTCTGTATGGTTCCGCCCGGCTCTTAAAAGGTGCTCCATGCTGTTTGCGCCTTTGCAGTCTCTGGCGGCAGGCGTCGGAAACAGCCTTACCGTATCCGCAAGCCCCAGACTGTGGCTGTCTTCCCCGGACTTTGTAGCCCGCCGCCCGGATTCTGTCAGCACAGCGTCCGTGTGCTCTACTTCCTGCCTATAAGGGGTGGGAAACATTGCGGCAAATTCAGCCGGACTTGGCGTTCTTCCTTCCCTAAACTCTGAGCTGCGGCATTTATGTGTCGCCGTTGTAGTGCCCAACAATGCAAACTCTGTCCCGTCTGTGCGGGGCGTCTGCGGCACAAGCCGGAAATACAAACGCTTGGCAGGTGTAGCCGATATTTTCCAGGTCAGCAAGCACCGTGTCGAGCGCCATATTGATGATTCCAGCAACATTTTCGCCAACGACCCAAGTGGGTCGGAGCTCTTTAATAACCCGCAGCATTTCCGGCCAGAGGTAACGGTAATCTTCACTGCCTCGCCGCTTCCCGGCGACAGAAAAGGGCTGACAGGGGAATCCCCCACTGATAAGGTCAACTGTCCTTCTACCTGTGCGCTCATAAAAACTCTCCTTTGTCAAAGTGCGGATATCCCGCCATCTGGGAATGTCCGGCCATCGCTTTTCCAGCACCTTTGTGGGATAATCCGCCCATTCGCACTGCCCGACCGTTTCAAAGCCAGCCTGCTCCGCCGCGAGGTCAAGCCCGCTTACTCCGGTAAACAAACTAAGATGGGTAAGTTGTGGCATTTTCATTCTTCCTTTCAAAATCTATGTCTTGATTTATACTGCGTCCACGTTTCCGAACGCCAGCACCCGCCGTAGATATACCTCTGGGCAAAATTCAATTGCTCTTTGTTGGGGCGTATGCCAATCAGCTCGTTCCGTTCTGCCTGCGCATAAATCGTGATACCTTGCAGGCGCTTCAGCGATTCCACCCTTTTTTCTGCGTCTTCCAAATCTTTGGTCACCAGCAGATAAATGAATAATTTGTAGGGCTTTATCCCTTTTTCCAAAAGCAGCCGGCAGGCGTTCAGGACTGGATCGATTTGACTCATCTGGTCACACGAAAAACGGATATACGATATCCATTTGATCTTTGATAGAATGTCTGCAATTTCAGGGGTCACCAGCCTTGCGTCCATGCCCTGGTTTAGATCTATCCTGTACCTGCTTCCCACCATATCGGTAAGCTGCTCTATGCCGTACTGACAGGCCAAAATGTTGTTGTCCATCAGCACCAGCTTGTCCGTATCTGGCCGCACTAAGTCTCTCCATGTGCGGTACGGATGGATATCCCCCTCCTTTTTTGGCACACCACACCACCGGCAATGATTTGGGCAGCCACGGGTAATGTAGCCTATGGCATAGTCACAATCGGGATAAACACCATAGTCCGGGAACATGGCGTCAATTTCCGGGGCAAGCTCTGTAAACAGCCCGTACCCTGTCCCGCCCTTGATCGTGTCCGGTGGGAGATATGGATTTTCCGGGGTAAAATCAAAAACTTTGCTACTGTATACCCGGTCATATGCCATCAGCGGCTCCCACCATTCCACGGTATCTCCCTGAGACTTATGCCATGCGGATATTTTCATCAGCGCATAATTGGGGAATTTCGTCTTGCTGTGGGAAAACTCAGCTTCGGCATCATGTAAACCGATTCTCATTTCTTTCTCCTTTTATGTACCCTCGACCTCCGCCTGTCCTTCGGCACCTTCTCCGCCTGCCTCTTGTGATAGGCTTCCTGCTGCCGGAGACCAGCGAGCCGGGCGTTTTGTAAGATTCGGCTCATACTTCACCCTCCTCTGTTCAGCAGATGTCCCGTGGGCTTTACCGGCAGCTGCGGCAGTTCGCAGATCCCGCAGTCCTTCACCCGTACCAGCTCCACCGTAAGGACGATCCTGCCGCTTTCCGGATCCATCCGAAATAAAATGGCCTGAATGCGGCGGTACTCTACCTTCCCATATTTCACCGTGACGCCACTCCGCATGGCGTCAAAAAGCTCTTTCTTTCGATCATCCGTAATATCCACCAGTGGACGGATATCCGGCAGTTCCTCAGGCGGATCCAGAAGGGGCACTGCTTTTCTGGCTGAAGCCACAACATAGCAGTCCGCCGCTTTCCTGTCCCGCAGCTGTACGCTGGGTGTGTGCCGGTTCGGTACGTAGATCACAGCCTCAATGGCTTGGTAATCAATATCATACCGATCCAGCGCATCGGCCACCGTCACCGGCACCCGCTCCGCCATCGCCCACAGCATGAGCTGCCCCAGCTCTTTCGCATTCCGTTCGTCCGCCGCCTGTTCCCGTTCCCGCCAGTCGGTCCCTTTACTCCTGTTCTCCATTTTCGTCCTCTCCACTGATCACTTTGCGCTGTATGCTGATGATTTCATGACAGCGCTTCCCAAAATTCCCGGAAGGCCCCGCCATAGCTGATTGTAAAAACTGATCTGTAGAATACACGCTGGCGCAATTAAGAAATCCCTCTAACTTGTCCGGGTGATACGCCCGAAACGCCGCACATGCAGCGGGCCCGTCCGGCGCGTTTACCTCTGTCCAGCCTCCGTAATAGGGCTGGCCTGAGGTCCCATAAGTAAAATAGAATTTTGGCATTTGACAAATCCCCTTTTTCCCGCTAAAATAGCGGTGTAATACATTTTGTCGGCGGCTTCAGCCGCCCGTGCCGCTTCTTCCGTGCCGCCGGGAGAGCGGCTTTTCTTATTTCGAAGCTTCTTTTTTGAGTTCGCCGCGGGCTTTGCCGATGAGCCACGACCTGATGCACCTTTCGCAGGTCTCAGCACCCACCAACGCCTTCCTGCATTTCAGTGGCGAGTCATACCGGCACAGACCGGCACGATACATGATTTTTGCCGCGATCTTCAGCGCCCGCTTTTCCACCGTATCTTTCATAGCGCTTCCTCTTTCCCGTCCGGATATGTCCTGCGGCCTTTCGGATTCTGCGGCTCATACCTGGCACGCCTGATCCTGCGCACCCGCAGCGGGCGGCGAATTCGGGGCTTGTCCTCCTGACGCAGGCACCAGAGATAGTACCTGTCCGACAGCCACCCGGTCAGCGCCAGTAGAAAGCACATTCCGCCCAGCATGGCCAGTAAGTAAATCAAATCTTCCATTTTCAATTTCTCCTTTCCTTTCTCGCCTCCCCTGAAAGTGCGAGGGGGACCGCCGATAGGCGGTGGAGGGGTTGTCCTTGACCTTCTCCATCGTCCGGTCTCTAGTACGCCAGCTTCACATCGTCTATCAGCCGGAAGCTGTTTTCCTCCGGCTCAGCCTGAAGCTCCACTAGCTCATTGTCCGGCAGATAATTTTTCCCGAACTCCCGGCAGAAGTCCTCCACCGTCCAGTTGTTCCGCTCCATTGCCAGCTTTTGCCCGTAACGTTTCAGCTGCTCCATGGTCTCCCGATTGTTGTGAGCCGCGCGCCGGCCAAAGATATGACAGTCATGGTGGCATAAGTAAACCTTCAGCCCGTATTTCTCGCTTTTCCTCCGGTATGCCCCGCCAAAAATGTGATGCTCGTCCAGCGGATCCGCCGTACCGTTCCTCCCACATAACCAGCAAACCTTTTCCGCCATAACGCACACCTTTCTCCTGTCATCCTGAGGGCAACGCCCAAAGGATCTCGTCCTTGCCCTTCTTGGCTCCCCTGAAAGGGGAGCTGTCATGCGCCAGCATGACTGAGGGGTTTTCCTGCCTCACCTGCTGCTTCGATCGCTGCACTCCGGCGCCTGCCTCCGCAGTTTCCCTTCACACCTCGGGCAAATATACCATCCAAGCGGCGCGTTCAGGCTCACATTCCATTCCAGCCCGCAGTTCACGCAAACCTCGTACCGGTGCCCCGGCACATGCCGCCGCTTTCTTTCCTCATTCATCGCCTTCCGCCCTTGCCCTTTCCAGCATCCAGTATCCAGCATCTAGCGTCTAGTATCATACAGCGCCGGTAACAGATCCTCCGGCGGAATACGCAAGCTATGCACCAGCCGTCGCAACTCCTCCAAAGTGAAGGTGCCTGGCGATTTTAACCGGCAATTCGCCGTGGTTGCACATTTACCGATTTTCACGCCCAGATCACCGTATCTCTTAATACCGGCTAACCGCTTGTATTTGTCGATCGTGGCAAGCAGCTGCTGATCCATGCGGGCCTCTGCCGTCAGTGGGTTAATTCTTGGCATCCGTTTTTCCTCCTTCTCAGTCGTTAATTGCTTGAAAAAGGCAAGCCCTTCTCCCTGTCATTCTGAACGAAGTGAAGAATCTCGTCCTTTGCTTTCTTGGCGAAGAATCTCATTCTTTCCTCATCCCGCCTGGCGGTCAGGCGTAGGCGAATCAGTTTGACTATCTGCATAATCGCTTGATATACCCGCCACGATCAAAGCGCGAATAATTTCTGACAAAGAGCACCGGCAGAAACGGTCCGTTCTTCGCAACTCTAAAACTTTCTCTTCAATTTCCGGTGTTAAAGAGATCGTCAATCTTGCCATATTCGTCATAGCGATACACCTCCTTTCTTTTGGTTCACTGGTTCACCGATTTGCCTTTATTATATTGGTTCACTGGTTCACTGTCAACATCTTTTTGAAAAATTTTGCTTTTTTCTGAAAAAAGCCTTGAATCAGTGAACCAGTGATGTATAATAGACCTAAGGAAGGTGAAATACATGAGCACAGAAAGACCACGCTATACCGTTTCTGTAGACCAGGAGCTATTCGATAAGATTGAAGACTACAAATTCAAAATGCGCTATGGAACCAGATCTGACGCCACTGTTGATTTGATTGAAAAGGGGCTTTCTGCCTTAAGCTCAGAAGCCTCTTCCACAACAAAAAAATTCCCCGTCCCGGCAGAACCGGAAACAGGGGAACGTGATAGTAATACTCAAGCGTTGCTGGAGGCGTTTCACCGTCTCAACAAAGAGGGGCAAGATCGCTTAGTCGAATTTTCTGAAATGCTATTATCCAAAGACAAATATAAAGCTAACAGCAAAATTCCGGGATCTTCATCCGGTGAAACCGTCCGGGTCTTTGTAGCCGCACGAAGCACCGATAATACGCCCCCTAAGTGGGTAGATATGCCGAAAGAAGAAGTGGATGAAATTTTCAACGCGCCTGAATCAGATGCTGAATTTTGAGTAAATAAAAAGAGCCCCGAAAGCAGAGAATACTTCCGGGGTGATAAATTTGAATAATATCTATGGACTGTATAAGCAGAGCAGAAACGCCTCCTGGCAATGCCTTATCGACTATCACGTTGATAGATTGCCGGTACAAATCACTCGTATTGTCCGCCTGGCCGGAATCAGGCTGGTGGAAAACGGCAAAGTGTTGAAGCTGGCTCCTCACGAATCTGGAAGAAGTATATACGATGGAAAGCGCTGGGCCATTATCTATGATGAGGAAGATACTCCCCAGCGCTGCCGCTTCACCATCGCCCATGATCTGGGCCATATCTTCCTGGGTCATAGCACAAAAGGCGTGTATTCGGCGGAAGAAGAAACCGCCGCCAATGTTTTCGCTTCCCGCCTGCTGGCCCCCGCCTGCGTCCTGTGGGCCTTGGAGATCCACAGCGCCCATGAGATCAAGGAGCTGTGTGATATAAGCTTCACAGCCGCTTCCATCAGAGCGGAGCGGATGAAAGTGCTGTACGCCCGCAACAAATTTTTAACGAGCGACCTGGAGCGGCAGGTATATGAGCAGTTTCTTCCGTTTATTTCTGAACAAAAATCTAAATTTCCTTAAAAAGGGGATTGGCTTTCTGAGAGGGGCGTTGTACTGTGGGAAATTGGAGCATCGTAGGGGTTGTGTTCGCTATCCTGTTTGTTTACGCTATTATATCTGTCTACACAGGGTGCTGTTTTGTTCTGATAAACGATAGAGACATAGAACCCAAAAAGGCTAAAGATATCGCAAATTACTACCCTTTCGTCAAAGAGTGGCTGGATTTTCCCGACAGCGACTTGCTAACTCCAGACATATATCATTATTCTTCTTATTTTCCCAACTCATATCGTCAACGCATTCACGCCATTGATATACTAAACTCCCTGCTTCCTGAACAATACAAAATTTCCGAGGATATAAAGAGTGCCGATTTTGAAAACTTCGAGATACTGTTTCAGGAATATCAAAAAGTACTGTGCCGTGAATTTTTCAGCGACTCTTACCTTTTCTCCTCACATTACAAAAACTATTTTTCCCACAAGAATAAAAAGATGTGGCACACTGAATCATTAGTAGAACTGTGGGGCGGAACCGTGAAGGAGAATATTTTTTTCTTGGAAACCTGGTATGATTTTCTTAATAATGCGCTTGACCATTCCCAACTCGCAGAGAGAGACTTTTATTTCTACAAAGATGGGGAACAATTTCTTTCAGATTTCGGCAAGACGGCTTATAAGGTTTACCTGTCTGCTTTTCTTGTAAAAGAGAAGTTGGGTTATACTATGGGGCATACTATCAGCGATCAAATTTCTTCCATAGAATCGGACATTGTCTGTGATGTAACGCCAGATGAGTAAGGACTATACGAATATGCAAAAAAAGCAGCCCTCTGTACCAGAGGGTGGCAAACCACCAGCAGAGCTGGGGCAATGAATTGCAAGGCTGTTGTGCCCCACTGCGAATAGGCTTTGTAAGTTATGCCCCAGGAGGTTTACTTATGGCAAAAATTACGAAAA
>JAETPP010000261.1 GCA_021771115.1 Bacillota bacterium
TAAGGGAATCCTGCCCCATCCTTCTTATAAAAAGAAGCTGAATACGGAAGCGCTGGAGCAGTATCTCTCCTTCCAGTACTCCGCTTTGGAACAAACCTTTTTCCAGGGTATCCGGCAGCTTAAGCCGGGACATTTCCTGAAATATGACAGGAAAACTTCCTCCCTGGAACTGACACAGTACTTTGTGCCGGAATTATATCCCGGATGTTCCGAAAAGCAACCGGAAAATACCTTAAAAACAGAAAAACCCCTCGAAGAGATATCCCTGAAAAAATCAGGGAAAAACTCCGGCGGAGCATTCCGGAAAAAACAGGGAAAAACTCCAGTAAAATATTCCCCCCAAAATACAGGGGAAAATCCCGAAAAAACAGACATGGAACGCTGGGTTTCTCTCCTGGACCAGGTAATCGGGGACTCTGTAAAAACACATATGGCGGCTGACGTGGAAGTAGGCGCTTTTCTGTCCGGCGGAGTGGACTCCAGCCTGGTTGCGGCAGAGTTTACCGGAACCAAAACCTTCACCGTGGGCTTCGGCAAAGGGCAGACCCGCTATAATGAAATGCCCCTTGCCAAAGAACTCGCCG
This sequence comes from Bacillota bacterium, assembly GCA_021771115.1. Classification (GTDB taxonomy): domain Bacteria; phylum Bacillota; class Clostridia; order Oscillospirales; family Acutalibacteraceae; genus Acutalibacter. The sequence continues at coordinate 585 of JAETPP010000261.1, forward strand.
AAGAACTGAACCTTTCCCACAAAGGAAAACAAATTTCCGAAAGGGAATTCTGGGAAGCCGTGCCGGAAGTACTCTACCATATGGATGAGCCCTCCGGCGACCCCTCCGCAGTGGCTTTGTACTTTGTCTCCCGTGAAGCCGCCCGTAAGGTAAAGGTGGTAGTTTCCGGCGAAGGCGCCGACGAGTTATTCGGCGGGTATTGTATCTACTGCGAACCAAATGCACTGCATCTGTACCAAAAACTTCCTTCCCTGCTTCGGAGAGGAATCGCCGGCCTGGCCGCCCACCTGCCGAACATGCGCGGGCGCAGCTTCCTCATCCGCGGCAGCATGCCTGTGGAAGAGCGTTTCATCGGCAATGCAAACCTGTTCACTGCCAAAGAGAGAAAGCGTCTGCTAAAAATAAGAACCAAAGCCCTCTCCCCCCAGGAATTCCTGTCAAATGACTATGAAGACGCCCGGGCGCTGGATGACGCCAGCCGCATGCAGTACATAGACCTGCTCCACTGGCTTCCGGGGGATATCCTTCAGAAGGCAGACCGCATGAGCATGGCCCACTCCCTGGAGCTGCGGGTTCCTTATCTGGACAGGGAAGTGTTCGATGTAGCCCGCTGTCTGCCCGCCAATTATAAACAGAAAAAACAGGTGTCAAAATACCTGTTCCGCCAGGTGGCAGCCCGTCATCTGCCCGCCGCCAGCTCCAGCCGCAGAAAGCTGGGATTCCCGGTTCCCCTGGGTCATTTCCTGACCTCGGAAACCGGCTCCGAAGCCATAAACCGGGCATTTCATTCCCCTGCCGCGGAGAAATTCTTCAACCGGGAAGCGCTGGACGAACTGATGGCCGGGCGCGGCTTTGGGCGCGGCAATACCAACCGGAAACTTTGGGCTGTGTACGCCTTTCTGGTGTGGTATGAAATTTATTTCCCGGAGGAGGCCAGCCGCTGAATTTCCTGAAATTATAACCTGGCTGTTTGGTAACTGCAGCCATAAACTTGCAGCAGTTATTTGTAGACACTTCCTTACTAATGATGTCACCAGGCTCCTGTATAAAATATTCCGCACAGGAGCCCTGCCCTTTTGGACACTGTCTGAAAAAACTGCTTTCCTGCTGTCAGCATCCGTCCGCCGAAAGCTGAGGAAATATCTCCGGCCATTCCTAATACTTTTCCAGATGAAAAGAATATAATATCCGCTCTTTCACTGGCTTTCCGTATATCTTCTGAATTGCCTCCTGATAATAATCCAGCTGGGTTTCATAGCGGTTCCAG
>JAETPP010000262.1 GCA_021771115.1 Bacillota bacterium
GTGAATGAGGGCGTGTCCTTTACGCTTGACGCCGTGGACAGACACGCCGTCGCATACCCCACTTACTGCACCAGCAAGAATTCCCATTTCACACGGGCGGAGGAGGAGCTGGCAAACACGCTGGTGGCTACGGATTATAAGGATCCGCCCGTCATCAACGATGTGCAGACCGCATCCGGCAAAGACGTGTTCGGCACGATCTCCGCGAGCATGGGCTCCAAGCAGTGGCTTGGGAACCAGGAGGCGTTCAGCGGGGACTACCATATTATGGAGCCGGACTACATCGTCCGCAGGCTGACACCGACTGAGTGCGCGAGGCTGCAGGGCTTCCCCGACTGGTGGTGTGCCGGGCTGGAAACGGAAAGTCCCACGGAGGAAGAGATGGCGTTCTGGCGGGAGGTGTTCGAGACCCACCGGAAGATCATGGGGACTTCCAAAAAGCCGAAGACCGACAGGCAGATTGCCAAATGGCTGAAGAATCCCCATTCCGACAGCGCCGAGTATAAAATGTGGGGCAACGGTATATTTTTGGGGAACGCTTTTTTCGTGCTTGCGGGAATTGTGTACTACGCCCAGTTCCCGGACTTTTTATTGTGACATTTTTCCTGCGGTTTCCCTTGCTATTTTCACGGTTTAGAGTGATTAATGTAGTACCACAAAAAAGGAGGGCAAACAGCATGGAAAAAAGGTACAGCGTGACAGGGAAACGAAGGAAAGAGATGGTGGCGGTCATTTCCGGGATCGTCGGGATGAAGGCGGTCTACATGAGGATGCCGACCTGTGCATACGCCATCAGCAACTTTACAGTCAGCAAAGAAGGGACTTTGGTCTGGGATGAGCGCAGCAGCGCGGAGCTGGTGGAAAAGGTTCTGGCAGGGCTGGAACAGGCAGGATTTACGGCAGAGCCGGAGGAAACGGCAGAGGCACAGCCGGAAATTTCCGCAGAAGGGGAAGCGGAAGGACCGGAAACCGCTGCAGGGGAAACGGCAGGGGGAGAAAACTCCCCGGCAGAGCTGCAGGGACCGGCCGCAGGCGCGCCGGAGACGGCAGAAAGGGAAGAATCCGCAGAACCGCAGGAGGCGAGCATCGGGCTTACGGTGTCGCTGCCGAGGGAATCCTTCACGGATGCCGCACTGGAGAACCTGCGGAAGCTGGTGGATGCCAAGGCCGCCCTGATCAAAAAGGCGCTGGCAGTGGAAAGCCTCCCGGTGGAGGCGGACGGGGAGAAGGTCTCTTTCCCCTGGTTCACGGACGGGCAGGACGGGGATTCTGCAAAGGCATACACGCACTTCATCACCGCACTCTGCGACATGGCGAGGAAGCAGAAGCGCGTCACGGCGAAGGAGAGGCCGGCGGACAATGAGAAATACGCCTTCCGGTGCTTCCTGCTCCGGCTCGGATTCATCGGGGAGGAATACAAGGGCGAGCGGAAAGTCCTGCTGAAGAACCTGTCCGGCAACGGCAGCTTCAAGAGCGGGGCAAGGAAGGGGGCGGCAGACGATGGCGTTTCCGAGTAGGGAGATCGTGGAGCGCGTCCGCAGGGAATACCCTGCGGGGACGCGGGTGGCCCTGGTCAGGATGGACGACTGCCAGGCCCCGCCGGTCGGGACGGAGGGCGTGGTGGAAGGGGTGGACGACACGGATTCTTTGATGGTCCGCTGGAACAACGGTTCACACCTCCATGTGGCCTACGGCGAGGACGAAGTCCGCAAAATATAGTGGGAGGAACCCATAAACTACACAAAATACGGCGCTAAACATTGTGTACTTTATGCCCGTAATTGACTTGCTATTATCCCCTTTTAGAGCGAATATGTGTACTGCCGAAAGGGAAAACACACAAAACGGAGG
>JAETPP010000033.1 GCA_021771115.1 Bacillota bacterium
TCAGAAGGTCCATGCGCTGAAGGGCGTGACCTGCGAATTTGAGGAAGGGAAATTTTACGCCATCGTAGGGCATTCGGGATCGGGAAAAACGACCCTGCTTTCCATGCTGGCGGGGCTTGGCACGCCCACCGGGGGAACGGTGCTGGCGGGGGAGCCGGGAACTCCCCTGAAGAAAATCGGAACGGAACGGCACAGAAGGGAAAACGTGTCTGTGATCTACCAGTCCTTTAACCTGTTTCCCACCCTGAATATTCTGGAAAATGTGATGTACCCCATGGAGATCCGGAAAAAGCCTCTGAGGGAAGCAAAAAAGCGGGGGAAGGAGCTGCTTGAGACAGTGGGCCTGGGAGATGTGAGCCCCAAAAAGCTGCCCGCCATGCTGTCAGGCGGCCAGCAGCAGCGGGTGGCCATTGCCCGGGCGCTGGCGTCCGACGCCAAAATCATTCTGGCGGACGAGCCCACGGGCAATTTGGACACGGAAAACGGAAAAATCGTCATCGATCTTCTGAAAAGCCTGGTGGAGGAAAAGGGCTATTGCGTGATCGTGGTCACTCACGACCCCGGTATCGCCGCCCAGGCGGACGTGGTATATGAAATGACAGACGGGAAGCTGGAGGTTAGATGTTAGATGCTGGATGCTGGAGAAGGGCATTTGAAGGGCAATGAGAAATGGGCAATTAGCAATTAGCAATGAGAAATTAAAGATAAAAGCACAGTACGTTAAAATTGGGATTTAGCGCACTAGTAATTAGCTGTAAGTAGTTAGTTGTTAGAAAAGGGCGTAACAGAAAAGGGGCACACGCACCACTGTCATTCTGAGCCGAAGGCGAAGAATCTCGGCCATATCCCAGCCAGTGGGTGAGCGCGTCCCGGTGGGACGCTGGTGCGAACCGACCGAACCGACAGGTGAGACCAAATTCCCTTTATGCGCCGGTTGCTGCTAACCGAGATCCTTCACTGAAAGCAAAGCAAGCTTTGCTTTTGTTCAGGATGACAGTGTGTGGGGGCGTTAGTGTGCTAAACAATAATTTACCGTCCCTTTGCCTTGCGACAGCAAGGCCACCCTAATTGCTAATTGCTAATTACTAATTCCCTCCACCATTTCATACCGCCAACCCACCCCTGAAATCAAGCTTTGAAAGGACGTGACTTTCTGTGTTTCTGTTTAAGGAAGCAGGGTATCAGCTGTTCCGAAACCGGGGAAGAACGGTGCTGCTCTGCTGTATTTCCGCGGTGCTGTGCGGATGCATCGCCTTTTATTTGGGGAATATCGAGGCGAACCGTCAGGCGCTGAACAATTTGAATGAAAGCACCCCCGCGGTGCTGCACCTCACCAATATGACCATGGATTCTCTGGACGAGCTGAACATCAATACCGACCGATTCGACGCCCTTTGTACCCTTGGGCTCCGCAGCGTGACGGCCACCAGCCGGGAAAAGGGCTGTCTGGAAACGCCCTATGATTACCGAAATCCTGAGCCGGGGGATACGGAGGTTCGGGGCCTCAGCTCTCTCACAGCCGCCGGTATGGATTCGGAGAAGTACATTACTTACGCGCCGGGAATGGACAGATCCTTTTTAGAGGGCGAAGAGCCCCTGTGCCTTTTGAGTGAAGAGTATGCCAAAGAACATGGCTTTTCCCTGGGGGACACGGTTTCCCTGCAGCTCTGCCAGGTGGCGTATGATATTTACCGCGCTCCGGTGATCCGGCCGATCTCCAAGGAAAAAACGGACTTGCAGGTGGCGGGAATTTTTTCCAGGGACAGCAAGCCGGAGGTGTTTGCCAATCTGTACCTGCCGGTGAAATGGGTTCGCTCTTACGCGGAGCAGACCGGGGCCGATTTTTATTACTCCAGCATGAGTGCCTCTCTTTTGGATTCCAGGAACCTGAACGCCTTTAAGGAAAAGCTGAAGGACATGGGGTATTACCAGCCCATCGTCATGGGGATCCCCACGGATAAAAGGCCCGATCTCAGCGTGGCGAATACCGTCTTTTTCGAGGACCAGAATTTTATCAGGGCCGCGGAAAAGCTGGGAAGCGCTGTGCGCTATTACCGCTTTTTTCTGCTTCCGTTCTTTCTGGTAGTGATAGCCCTGATCACCCTGGCCATTTTTCTGGTGCTGAGAAGCACCCGCAGGGATATGGCCATCGCCTGCTCTCTGGGGCGTCCCAAGGGGAAAACGGCGCTCGGGAATCTGTTTGCTGCCCTTTCCGCGCAGCTTGTGGGCTGTGTGCTGGCTTTGCCCGCTATTCTGCTGCTGACAGGGCTTTCTCTGCAAACGGCGCTTACCGTGTGCGGCGCTTTTCTGCTTTGCGCCCTGCTGGGCGACCTGATTGGCCTGAGCGTCCTGCTTCGTTTTGACGCCATGAGCCTGCTGATCCAATCAGAATAGGGGGGAAGCTTTATGAAAAACGGATTTAAGCAATTATTCCGGCGGCCTGCCCGGGTACTTCTGTTCTTTTTCCTGATGACCGCCGCCTCCATGCTTCTGATTTTCGGCGCGGCCATGTATCTGCAAAACGCCATGCGCCTTCAAAAGCTGGATCAGGTATTTGTTACGGTGGGTACGGTGGAGCAGCCCCTGGTTTCCACAGAGTATGTGAACACCGGCGGGGACTGTGTGTGGTCCGGCTATACGGTTCGGAATTACGGCGAACTGATTTCCCCGAAGGAACTGGAATTTCCCGGTGCGGACTATGTGATCCCGCCGGAGCAGCGCCCCTTTTACCTTGCCCATCTGCCGGAAAGCACGGTGGTAGTTCAGCCGGACTATTCCACCATTTTAGAGTTTCAGGCACAGGAATCCTCCAAAACCGGGGGAAAGGTGAAGGCGGTCATCACCAAGGTGCTGCTGGATGGCAGGGTAAAGGCGGAAGAGGAATATTACGAGTATGCCAAGGAAGAGCCGCTGAAGGTGGGAGAAGAGATCACCGTCTGCCAGCACGAGCTGGAGGGCGCTTTACCCATAGAGGCGGGAAAAACATACATCGGCTGTTTGGAAAAAAAGGTCCAGCCCATCAACCCGGACTTTTTTCCGGACTTTGAATCGATGAGCGCTGAAGAAATGATCATGTGGACAGAGATCTATCAGGAACAATTTGGATTGATGGAGCAGGAGATGGAATTTTCTCCTGAGGCGGGCCCCTGTACCACCCAATGCGACTCCAGCGGGAAAAAGCTCAGTACTTCTTATTATCCCATCGGCCTGAACGGCACGGCTTACCGCCTGGAGGAGGTCACGGAGGGCTTCTATGAGGAAGGCGGCCACGGACAGGACTGGCTTGCCCTGCAAAAGCAGATCGAAATTTCCCACCAGCTGTACCCGGTGCTGGCCGTGACCGATCCGGGGCTGATCCCCAGCTTTCAGGAAAGCAATGTTCACGTGCGGGGCCGCATGATCACGGACGAGGAATACGCCTCAGGCGCCAGGGTGTGCATGGTTTCCAGAACCTTCGCCCAGAAAAACCTGCTGGCTGTGGGGGATAAGATCACACTGCCTCTTCTGTGCGCCATGTACGGCTATCAGCCCAATATGGAAGCTTACGGTGAGGAGTATTACAGCGTTTATAATCGGGAAGATCCCTGTGAGACCTGGTTTAAGCTGCCGAAAACCTGCAGCCTGTTAAACGCCCAGGGAAATCTGTACGAGCCCTTCTGGGAGGAAGAATATGAAATCGTGGGTGTGTTTAACGTTCGCTTTCCGAAGAAGGACCTTCCCTTTAACAACATGCTGATCGTTCCCCGAAGCTCCATAGGGGCCTCCGATGAAAACAATATCGCTTATTTTGGCCCCATGAATGAAAATATGACCTCCTTTCAGCTGCCCAGCGGCAGTTTGGAGGAATTTCAGGCCGGGCTGCTGGAGCATGTGCCTCAGGCCTCCGGGCTTACGATCAAGTATAACGACATGGGCTACGCCAGTGCGGAGGACAGCTTACGCTCCATTGAAAAGACCAGCCTTCTGCTGCTGATCGCGGGAGCTCTCGCCTCCGCCGCCGTGGTAGCGCTGCTGCTTTTCTTCTTTGTGGTGCGGGAGAAAAAGCGGAGCGCCATCGAACGCAGCCTGGGGCTTTCCAAGGCCCGGTGCAGGGTTTCTCTGCTGTCCGGCATTCTGACGCTTACCCTTGTGGCCACCGTTTTGGGCAGCGCCTGCGCGGGCTTCCTGCTCAGTAAAACGGAAACCTTGCAGCAAATGGAGGCCATCGCCGAAGAAGTGGAGGGGCCTGACGGTGAAATGATCACAAAGCCTGTCACCAACTGGGATCTGGGCGGACTATATCATTTCAGCGCCAGCTACAGCCCCTGGGCCATGTGGGACGTAAAGGGGCACCAGGCGGAGCTGGAGGAGGTAAGCGCGCCGCCCTTGCTCTACCTTGCGGCGCCGGTGCTTCTGTGCCTGCTGGTGGGGGTGCTTTCGCTGCTCCTGTTGAATCGAAACTTAAAAATAGAACCCATCGTTCTTCTCAGCAGCAAAATGGAATAAAGTTCCTATTCAGCCGGGGCGGTTTACCGCCCCGGCTTTGCTGTGCTATACTAAAAGCGCGAAGAAAAATTTTTCATTCTCTGTAACAAAATGCCCCTCTGCGGGATATTTCAAATAGAAGCCCGCAGCTGAGGATTCTGAAAAAAGAAGAAGGGAGGAGCGCATATGGAGCTGAGCTGTTCCATGCCCGCCAAGCGGAGCGGGGAAGAAGCGGAAGAGATCTTTCCCCAAACCGCCGAAGAGGTGGTGCGGGCATATGCCGATACCGTGTACGCTCTGGCGTTTTCGCAGCTTCGTTCCCGCACGGACGCCGACGATGTGTTTCAGGAGGTTTTTTGGCTTATGTGCGGAAAAAGCCTGTGTTTGAAAGCCCGGAGCACCAGAAGGCCTGGTTCCTTCGCGTCACGCTGAATTGCTGCAAAAAGCTGTGGCGGGGCCGAAGGCGCTGGAAAACAGAGCCGCTGGAGGCGGCGGTTTCCCTGGCAACGCCGGAGGAAACGGAGATCTTTGCGGAGCTTTCCCGTCTGCCGGAAAAATACCGGGTGGTGCTGCACCTTTTCTATTTCGAGGACATGACCACCGAGGAGATCGCCCGGGTGGTAGAAGCTTCTCCCGGCGCGGTGAGGACCCGGCTTTCCCGGGGAAGAGAGCTGCTGAAAAAACGGCTGCAGAACGACTAAGTGAGGAGGTCTTTTTCGATGATCGAAAGGGCATATCGAAGGATCATGGAGGAAAATAAAGCGGACGCGGCTTTGCTGCGTGATACGGTAGAACGGATGAAGGCGGAAGAAAACCGCCTTTGCGAAAAAAAGCCCACGGGAATGAAAAAGCTGAGATTCGGCGTGATCGGGGCCGCCGCCGCGTTTCTGCTGCTTTTTGGGATCAATACGGCTTTCCCCGCCTTTGCGGAAAGCATCCCCGGCCTTGGAAGCATCTTTTCCCTTCTGAACGGCCATGACGAGGTGGGTTCGCAGATCGGCACCTATGAGGCCTTGATAGAAAAGGTGGAGGTAACAGCCGAGGCGGCGGTGGATTCCGGCTATGGGCTTACGGTAAGCGAAGCCTTCTGTGACGGCAAATATTTATATACCGCCCTGCTCTTTACCTGCCCGGAGGAAGCGGAACAGTATGAAAAGCTTTCCCTTGCCCATGTGGGCTCCCGAGTCACGGGAGAGACAGAACAGGAATTTACCGTGCAGATCAACGGAAAGGAAGCGAAGGTGCTGTCAAGCCAGGTGGATGGGCAGAGCATCGTAAACGGGCAGTGCGGCATGGCGCTGGTCACCGCTTTGCCGGAGGAAGCGGCTTCCGGAGAAGACCTGGCGGTTTCTCTGCAAGTGGGAGCGCTGTACGGCCTCTATCCCGGATATCAGTATGAAAACGGCCCGGAGGATGAGGAGATCAAAACAGGCTTCACAGCGGAATTTTCCGTGGGAGTGGAAACCGGAGCCAACCGGGATCAGGAGCTTTTTGCCGAGGACAACGGCGTAAAGCTGTACCGTGTGGCCAGTACGCCGGGCTATGTGCTGGTAGAGGCGGAGCTTCCCTTCTGGGGCCGGGAATCCGATACCCTGCTTTCGGATAACCGTGCGGCTATAGGCCAGGTATACCTGTACGATGCAGCCGGCAACCGGCTGCAAAGAAGCGCTGTTCTTTCCGACTATGATTTCGTGAACGAAGAGGAGCAAAGCACCGTAAGGGGCACATGGGTTTTCGACGGCCCCCCGGCGGAAAACCGGGCGCTGACCCTGCGGGTGTTGGAGTATGATCTGGAGCGCGCGCCGCTTGACGAACGGCGGGAAGAAAAGCCGGGACTCTTCGCGGAATTTGCCATCGACCTGGAGCAGGGGACCGCGGCATCGTCTCAAACCTACCAGCAGGAGGGCTATCAGCGGTTGGATACCCAGGAGTATCTCGCTTCCGAAAAGCACCCCGATTTTTCGGGAGGCTATTGGGTCACAGGCGTGCGGGGTTATCATTTGCCCCAAAGCCCCTGGACGGATGCGGTAACAATGCTTACCGATGTGGAAGCTCCCCACGTGGAGGCTCGCTTCTATCAAAACGGCGAGCTGCTGGGCAGTGTAAAGCCCAGCCGTGCAGAAGAGGTCAGTTCCCATACCGGCGGCGCGGCAAAATGGATGCTGGAATTTGCCTTTGTGTACGGAGAAGAAACAGCCGGTGAAAATTATACCTGCGGTACCCTGAACTGCGACCGCATTGATTTGGTGGACGCCGAAACAGAAGAGGTGCTTTTAGAGGACCTGTACGCGGGAGATGTGTATCGGCCGTAAATAAAAAACGCCCGGGAAATTTTCCCGGGCGTTTTTCCTGATTGGAAATTTATGCTTTACCATCTACGTTACAAATAACCCCGCATATCGTCCGCCAGTTTTTGCTCCAGTCCGATGAGCCGTTTCGCAATATCCTTGGAGCGCTCATCCGCCGCCTTGTATTCATTGAGGTACCGGCTCAAGGATTTTACGCCCATGTTGCAGCCATCGGTGATGAGATCGGCAACGGTCTCATCCTTTTCGTCCAGGGAAAGCTTCACATTGGTTTTCATCCAGGACATGGTTCGTGCCATGGGACTGAGGCGCTTTCCGCTGTCTCCGTATTCGTTCAGCAGGGCGTGGGTATCGTCGCCCAGCTCGCCGTGCTTTTTCCGGCAGTCCTCCAGCGAAGAGCGCATTTTCTCACTTTTTACCTTTGGCAGGACCTCGTCAATGGAGGTAACGCCCATTTTGATCCCGGCATTGCATTCCTGCAGCAGCTTTATGGTATCTTCTTCTATCATGGTATTCAGGCTCCTTTTTTTCGTTTACTTTCAGTATTCCCGAAAAGAAGCCGTTTTATTTTGCCGAAGAAATTGCCTTACTGTTCTTCCATATTTGCCAGCGCAAAAGTAATGCACTGGTTGATAAATTCATTGCGGGATATGCCTGTTTCCAGGGCTTTTCTGTCTATTTCGGCCAGCGTTTCGGAAGAGATCCGCATGGAGATCACTTCCTTTTCAAACTTTTTTGGAATAAACTTTTCCACCGCTCGCACTCCCTTGCTAAATTGTAGCTTTCTGGTATGCTAGTGCTATATTCTATAAAAGATATTGAAAATAGAATACAAAAAGGGGATGGCAGTAAAAATGTTCGATTTTCCCAGGGATCATCTGATCCTTTTGACAGGTTCTTTCCTGCTGGTGGCTCTTGTGATAGCCTGTGTGGTCATTTTTTCCAAAGGAAGAACTTCTCTCACGGGAAAATGGATCGTTCGGGAATACCGCGTAGAAAATCGGGTGATCAAGCGGGAGGAGGCGGAGCTTCGCGGCGGAGAAAGTCTTTCCCGCTGGAATAACGCCGCCTTCATCTTTACGCCGGAAGGCCATGTGGGTTGCCCAGCTACCGGAGCAGGAAGGCGTGCAGGAGATGCTTTCCTATCAGTTTGATGGGCACTATATTGAAATTACCGATCCCGGCCGGAAAAACCGCTACCGCCTCTTGGAGCTGGTAGGGGAGTACCTGGCGTTTTCCCCGCCCTATGGAAACGGGCTTGTGATCCTGTTGGAAAAGGAATAGCAAAGCGCCGCCGTGAAGGGGAAATCTCCGCGGCGGCGCTTTCATCGGGAAGTGTCAGAGAGTGAGCTCACACCCCAAAAATCCTTGCTGTGGATGCGATCAGGAAGCAGAGAAGCAGTCCGCACAAGGTGGGAATGAGGAAGGCTGCGGCAGTCCACTTCAGGCTTTTGGTTTCCTTGTAGATCGTCATACAGGTGGTGGAGCAGGGCCAGTGCATCAGGGAAAAGAGCATGGTGCACAGAGCAGTCACCCAGGTCCAGCCGTGATCGACCAGCAGAGCGTGTAGGGCGTTTAAGTCTGTCATGTCCACAAGGCTTCCCTGGGAAAGATAGGCCATGATCACAATGGGGATCACGATCTCATTGGCGGGCAGTCCCAGAAGAAAGGCCAGCAAAATCACCCCATCCAGCCCGAAAAGCCGGGCAAAGGGGTCGAGAAAGCCTGCGCAGTGGGAGAGCAGCGTGGTTCCTCCTACCGAGATATTTGCCAAAAGCCAGATGATCAGACCCGCGGGGGCCGCTACCGCGGCGGCCCGGCCCAGCACAAACAGGGTGCGGTCAAAAATGGAGCGTATCAAAACCTTTCCCACCTGGGGCTTCCGGTAAGGGGGAAGCTCTAAGGCAAAGGAAGAGGGGATCCCTTTTAAGAGGGTGGAGGAAAGCAGCTTGGAAATGGCAAAGGTCATAAACAGCCCCAGCAGGATCACGGCCATCAGCAGCAGGGCGGAGAGTGCGGAAGCGCTGAACCCGCCGGCGCTGGCAATAAAAAACATGGTGATAATGGAGATCAGCATGGGCAGCCGGCCATTGCAGGGAACGAAGTTGTTTGTAAGAATGGCGATCAGGCGTTCTCTGGGGGAATCAATGATCCGGCACCCCACCACTCCGGCGGCATTGCAGCCAAAGCCCATCAGCGTGGTGAGAGACTGCTTCCCGCAGGCGCCGCATTTCTGAAAGCAGTGGTCCAGGTTAAAGGCCACCCGGGGAAGATAGCCCAGATCCTCCAGCAAGGTAAACAGGGGGAAGAAGATGGCCATGGGGGGCAGCATCACAGATACCACCCAGGCCAGGGTCTTATACATGCCGTCCACAAGAAGCCCGATCAGAGGGGCGGGAGTATGGATCAGAGTCAGAAGCTCCCGAAGCCTGTCGCCCAGCCAGAAAAGCCCGGTGCTCAATAGCTCGGAAGGATAATTCGCCCCGGCAATGGTCAGCCAGAAAATGAAGAGAAACAGCAGGAAAAGAATGGGAAAGCCGGTGGAGCGGCTGGTAAAAAGCCTGTCAAGCTTTCGGTCTCTGGCGCTGTAGCCGCTGCCCTCCACCGTTACCACGGCGCTTGCCAGATCCTCCGCACGGGTCACAAGGGAGGAAACAATGGCGTCCCGCAGCGTCTCCTCCGAAACGCCCGTGGCGGCCTGCTCCGCCCGAAGCTCTCGTAAAACAGCCGCGATTTCCGGGTCGTCCCAGGGAGAGGCGCCCAAATGTTCCGTGAGAGACCGGGCCAGGGACTGGTCGCCCTGCTCCAGCAGCCGAAGAGCCAGCCAACGCGGTTCTATTTTCCCCCCACAGAACCGTTTTACCGGGGGAAGCAGCCTTTTGACCGCTTCTTCCAGAAAATCCGGATAAGTGACGGGCGGCGCGGAAGGAAGCTCACTTTCCTTTGCTTCGGAAACAGCCTTTACCCGTCGCATCAGCTGGTCTAGGCCCTTTCCGCTGCGGGCCGCCGTGCCCACCACGGGGACGCCCAAAAGCCGGGAAAGCTTCGGCAGATCAACCGTAACGCCCTTGCGCTTTGCCTCGTCCATCAGGTTCAGGCAGACCACCGTGCGTTTTGTGATCTCCAAGGTCTGAAGCACCAGGTTCAGGTTTCGCTCCAGGCAGGTAGCGTCACAGACCACAATGGCGGCGTCCGCTTCGCCGAAGCAGAAGAAATCTCTGGCGGCTTCCTCCTCTGCGGAGTGGGCCAGCAGGGAATAGCAGCCGGGCAGGTCTACCAGCACATAGCCCTGTCCCCGAACAGTGCAGGTCCCCTGAGCGTTTGTCACAGTTTTTCCAGGCCAGTTTCCCGTGTGCTGGTGCATGCCTGTCAGTTCATTGAATACCGTGCTTTTTCCCACATTCGGGTTCCCTGCGAGGGCAACCACCTTATCGCTCTCCGCCTGTTTGCGGATCACCAGCTGTTCTCCGGCCGCCCCCGCGCCGGTGGATTCCTTGGAAAGCCCCATAGCCGCCTCCTAATCCCGCGCTGTCCCCAGGGGAACAGGCTGCGCGGCGGAGCGGCTTCCCTTGAAGCGGCTGAAATGGGGGGAAGTCTCCTGAGAGGGGGAGATGGTGGAGGTATCTATCCCAATTTCCCCGGCGTCCTTCTTCCGCAAGGCGATCACCGCCCCGCGGATCAGATAAGCCGCCGGATCTCCCAAGGGGCTGATCCCGACACATTCTACCCTGGTGCCTTCGATCAGCCCCATATCCTGCAAGCGGCGGCGCATAGTCCCTTCCACAGACAAGCTGCTGACGGAAGCGGTCTGTCCCGGCTTCAAGTCGTTTAACTGAAAATTCTGGTTCATATGATGACTCACTCCTGAATAAAAGTTAGGAGAAGGAAAGTTTCTCACCACTACTATATTCCACACCGGCAAAAAGGGTGAAACAGGCCTCTGCCGGAAAGAGGAAACGGGAGGAAGGAGGAGCCTATGGCGCGGGAAGGCTTTTACACAATGAAGGGATATACGCTCTTAGAGCACGGTTTACTTACCTCCTCTATGGAGGATTATCTGGAAATGATCTGCCGCCTGTCAGAGCGCAGCGCTGTTGTGCGTATCTCAGATCTGGCGCAGGCGCTCCATGTAAAGCCGCCCTCCGCCTCCAAAATGGCGGGAAACCTCCGGGCCCAGGAGCTCATCGAATTTCCCAAATACGGCTGCATCACCCTGACAGAGATGGGAAAGCGCATGGGAAGCTACCTCATCCGCCGCCACGAGCTGGTAAACAGCCTGCTCTGCCGCATCAACGGCACAGAAAACGAACTGGAGGAAGTGGAAAAAATCGAACATTTCCTTTCCCCAAGAACCGTGGAGAATATCGAGGAATTTTTGAAGGCCATTGAAAAATAAGGGGAAGAAACCGGCAAATAGAGCCTCCCGATAGGGGAGAAAGAAGGGGCCGGAAAAATCTGTCTGATAAAAAAGAAAAAAGGGCTTGCTTTTTTCAAAGATATCCGCTATAATAATGTACGTTGTCCGGGTGTGGCGCAGTTGGTAGCGCGCTTGACTGGGGGTCAAGAGGCCGTGAGTTCAAGTCTCGCCACTCGGACCAGAAAAAAGGCGCTTGCTTATTGCAAGCGCCTTTTTTCAACGAAAGAAATTCCTCAGGAAATTTCTTTCACTTCGCATTCCGCACAAGCGGAATACTTCACAATGGCCGCAGGCTGTTATTTCACATTGCGAAGCAATATTTCACGCCCTTTGTCCTTACTTGTTCTTCAAGATCTTTCCTTTTGTCCTGAAAAAAGTCCCAAAGTGTGTTTTGAAATCGCAATCAAAATAAAAATTACGGTATCATGAAATCAAAAAGGAAGACGATCCCCATGACGAAACGCTATGCAAACCTTGCCCTGTCTTACGCCATTGTTGCCATGATCTTTGGAGTGTTTTATCGGGAATTTACGAAATTCAGCCACTTTACCGGACGGACTAATTTATCTTTTCTGCACACCCACTATTTTGTCCTCGGTATGTTCTTTTTCCTGATATTGCTGCTGGTTGAAAAGGCCTTTTCTTTTTCCGATGGCAATACCGGCAAGCTTCTGATCGTTTATCAGCTCGGATTGAATATCACCGGTTTAGGATTCCTTTTGAGGGGACTGTCGCAGGTCTTGAGCACAGAATTGGGCCGGGGAATGGATGCCGCCATTTCCGGAATTTCCGGGATTGGGCATATTCTTATCGGTATTTGTATCGTTCTTTTCCTTCTCAAAATCAGAAAACGTGCGGTTTGATGAAAACAACCGAGGGGCATACCATTCATGTGGTATGCCCCTCGGTTGTTTTCAAAGTACCCCACCGGCAACCGTCCGCAATGCGGTTTTCCCGGTTATTCCTGACGGTCTTCGTCACTGTCTCCATGAAGCTGCTCTCTCCGCCATTTCAGTTCTTCACCATAAATATTGCGGAGATATCGCTCCTGCTTTTCCTTTTCACGTTCTTCTTCCTGCTTTGCCTTTTTTATTCCTGCTGGGAATTCCTTTATTTCCTCGCTTAATATTTCGGCTGGTATATCCTCGTTTCCTGCGCATTCGATTACTGGTTCCGGTTCCATATCCCTTTCATCCAAAGGTGTTCCTTTATTGGGGATGGCGTCCAAAATTTCTTTCGATTTTCTTTTTCTTCCCAAAAGATGATCATTTACCCAGTCTCTGTCCCACAACAAAACGCCAGTCGAACTAGCTAATTCAATAGCTCCAGCGGTAAAATAGCTGTTTGTCATGACAGCAGCAACATTACACCCATAATGCACTCTACCAGCAAAAACCTCTTGTACTGGGGTGTTTCCCAGGTTGTTTGAATAGCATTTGCACTGAATGGCATATCGCAATTTTTTCTTTGTTGCAACAATATCCACGCCTTGATCGCCTGAACCGCCCATGAGCTCTACGTTATGAAAACCGTTTTTTCTTAGCACATCAGCGCAAAATTGTTCAAACTCGGATCCTGACATCAAATCTACGGCAGGCAGGGAGATCGAATTCCTTCTGAATTTGAGGAAAAGAGAAATCGCAAACAGCAAAAGCGGTATGGCGAAGGTCAGAATACTGAGAAGGAAAGAGGGAAGATCCTTAACAGTGAAGGAGGCGCTTCCTGTCCATACGTTGTGAAACGCAGGTGACACGGCGGAAAAAACTACTGATAAAAGCAAAATTTCAGCGACAAGCGCGCAGAATTTTTTTGAGAAGGGCAGAAAAAGAAAGAATGCGCCAAGGCAGCCCATGACAGTGCGGCCCAGCATGTGATAAGTATCCCATTTTTGATAGAGCTGACAGCATAAAAAAAGCCCTGTTCCAAGGAACAGCGGAGTAAGATATCCCAAACGACGCACTCTGCTTTTTTCTGCCTTCAAAGTGATTCCACCTATCAAAATTCAAATCACACCGGTAATTCCGACTGCCTTTCCCGCCGTTTGCACTCTACCTGCTTTTTCCGGATACCGATCTCGCTTTTTTTCAAAAAGCACTCAAATATTGGGGCGCACCATTTAGTACGCCCCTTAGCTATTTCCTCTTCCTGGCGGAGCTGAAGTCGATCCGCTGGTCCGCGGTGGCTGTAATGCCTTCCGCTTTCGGGGAGAGGGCATAGTAGGTTTTCTTTTGAAGCAGAGGGTAAAATACCATTTGCTCCTGCAAGGTGAGCTCCATGCCTTGAAAGCCCTCCAGGCTGAAGCTCATCGCGCGCAGGGCGTTGTCGTAGTCCTCACTTTTCAGAAGCAGGGGAGACGCGGTGCTGTCAAAGGCCTTCAAAACATTGTAGGGCGTAATGCCTCCGGCCCGAAGAGGGTAGAGGGCCGCCTCATAATCTCCCTGGGCCACGCGGCTTTTCAGTTCGTTTTCCGGCAGGGGCAGAATATTAAAGGAGCTGCCGAGCTTGCTGTTCCAGGAGGCCAAAAAACCATTGGTCAGCGCAATGGAGTCTTCATCGTCAGGGCACAGCACGGTAATATTGGGAAGCTTTTCCAGCTTCAGCATGTCCAGAAGAGAAGGGAGCGATTCCGTGATGCTGTCGTCCTGAGAGAGCCAGCGAGTTTCCCCCTCGGCATAATAAGGCTTATCCTTCCAGAGCACACACCCCGGCATAATACCTGCGGCTTCTTGAGAAGAACCGGCTTGGTAGGACGCCAGCAGCGCTTCCCGATCCAGCGTTCTGAAAAACACCTCCCGCGTCCGCACATAGCTTAAAGCGTCAGACTGCGGATTCAGCAGCAGCCCCATCACGGTATCCTCCAGAGCTACCAGCGGGCAGCCCTGTTCTTCGGCCTTTTGCGCGTCGCTTTCCGAAACCTCCAGAATATCCGCCTTTCCCGCCAACAAAGCGGCAACGGGATCGGTATCGATCACACTTTCATAATCGATCAGATAGGCGAGGGAAGCGGGGACCACCTTGCGCTCGCCGCGATAGGTATCGGCGCGCTCCAGACTGATGCTTTTTTCGTTGTAATCGGTATTCCACGCATAGATGTGGGGAAAGGTAAAGGGGCCGTTGGTGAGCAGGTATTCCGGAGAAAAGCCGTAATGCCCGGCGCATTCCTCAAAAAATTCCCGTTTGCAGGGCATATAGTGGTTCCCCGCAGTAAGGGCCGGAAAATCGGGATAGCCGCTTTCCAGCTGAATGACAAGGGTGCGGTCGTTTTTGACAAGAACTCCCAGCGCGCTTTCCTCCAGCTCGCCGGCGCTGATGGCCCGGGCGTTTTTAATGGGGAACAGGTCGTCGGGGGCGGCGGCTCCCGTTTCGGGGTGCAAAGCCCGCAGAATGCCGAACAAAAAATCATCCGCCGTGACAGGCGTGCCGTCGCTCCACTTTGCGGAACGGAGATGAAAGGTGAATTCCGTGTAGTCCCGGTTGTGATCCCAGCGCTCCGCCACGCCGGGCAGGATTTCGCTTTCTTTGCCGAGGCGGCAAAGGCCTTCAAAAATAGAACCGATCACAAGGGTGGAAGAAGGGCCGGAAGCGGTTTGCGGATCAAGAGAGGTCACATTCTGCGGCAAAACAGCAGTAAAATCCATATCGGCCTTACCGCCGCAGCCGGCAAGGGAAAGCAGCAGAGCAGCCGCAGCCAGCAGAGCGAAAAATCGTTTCACAGGACTCTCTCCCTTCTCCAAAACAAGAACCGCGAAAAAAGCGGGATCTTCTGCATTCGAGTATACACAGAGGAAAAAAGAATTTATTTCTTACAGGGAAATATAAAAAATAAATTTTCCGGAAGGAAGAAAAAACGGAAATTGGGGAATAGGATAAATTAAAGTTTGACGAGCTACCCACCTGCCATCCTGCCCCCTCCCGTGTCATCCTGAACGAAGTGAAGGATCTCGTCCTTTGCTCTTTTACTTGGGGATCAAGGGAGAGATCCTTCGTCACTTCGTTCCTCAGGATGACAGATAGGGGGCCATGCTTCTTCTAACAACTAACTACTCACAACTAACAACTAAAATGCCAAACCATAATTTATCACATTCCCCCAACCTTCCGCCCTTGCGAAAAGGAAGGATTCAGGGTATATTTTTATCTATAAGAAGCATTTGGAAAGAAAAAAGTGACAAGCTGTAGAAAATTTTTATTTTCCCGTTACCTTTCAGGCGTCAGCTTTCTCTATATTGTAGGGAAAACAGGAAAAGGGGTGAGGGTCATTTCGGAACAGGGGAAAACGGCGGCTTTGGTGAAGGCCGCCGCAAAAGGAGATAAGCAGGCGTTTGTGGCGCTGATCGATTCATTTCGCCAAACCATGTATGCCACCGCCATGGCCGTGGCCCGCAACGAGGACGACGCCATGGACGCCATTCAGGATACGATTTTGATTTTGTGGGAAAAGCTGGATACCCTGCGGGATCCCAGGGTGTTCAAAACCTGGATGACCAGGATCCTTGTAAACCGCTGCTTCGGCACGCTTCGAGGGAAAAACCGGGAATTTCCTGTGGAAAGCATGGAGGAAGAGGGGCGCTCCTTTGACCGTGATACCTCCCTGGATGTACAGGACGCCTTGGGCCGCATGGCCCCGGAGGATCGCCTGGTGCTGCAGCTTTTCTATTTCGAGGATATGCCCGTTCGGGAGATTGCAAGCGCCCTTTCTCTTTCTCCCGAGGCGGTAAGGATGCGCTTGACCAGGAGCCGGAAGCGGTTCCGTCAGCAATATGAAACAGAGGTGCGCTATGAAAGGGAATAAGAACAGAGAACTGAAAAAGCGACTGGAGCGGGAGCTGCCGTACTCCAGGCTGACACTTCAGGCGAACCTGCGGTTTGACCAGATCCTCAAAGCGCTTCCGGAGCGGGAGAAGCTTCAAAAGAAAGCGGAAAACACCGCGGAAAAGAGAAGCGTTTCTCAGGGGCCCGCCCATTATAAAAAAGAGCAGAAAAAGAAAAGAGGCACGGCCGATTTGCCGCCGGAGGGGATCGCACTTCCGGAAGGCATGGAATATTTTGAGCCGGTACCCTTCCGAAGAAGCTGGCCGAAAACGATCCTTCAGTGCGCCGCCGCCCTGGCCCTGTTCAGCCTGGTGTGCCTGACCCTTCTGAATGTGGCCTCGCCGGAAATCGCGGAAAACCTGCCCGGCTTCGGCGGAATGTTCCAAACCATCAACGGCAGGCTGAGGCCCGCCCCAACGGAAGAACCGCCCGTAAGCATTTCCGAAGCGCCAATGGAGACTCCCTATAAGATCTCCGTGGAATCCGCCGTGCGGAAGGAGGAGTATCTTTTCCTGACGGTGCGGCTGGATTTTACAGAGGAAAGCTGTCCGGAAACAGACCAGCTTTTCACCAGCTTAGATGGGGAAAGCGGAACAGAGGTCAGCATAGGGGGGCACTCCGCCGTTTTGTACCGCGACCCGGTATTTGAGCGGATCGAAAGTGAACCCACGTTTCGGGGAACGGTGATCTCCGTTCTCGACGGAGAGGGCGTCAATCAGGGCGCCCTGACCATTCACCGGCTGCTGGGCGTGACCGGAGAAAAAAGGGAAACGGTTTTTGAGAAAATGGATATTGATATTTCCCAAACCGTGTCGTGCGAGATATCGGCTCAGTCAGAATATTGCTATAATAACGATGATGATACCGCGCCCATAACCGTAAACAATGTTTCCCTGATGGGCTACAGCAGCACAGAATCGGAATTTTGGGTAACCGTCAGCTATCCCAAGATGAATGAGGTCGATCCCTACATTGTTGTCCGTCCGGCAGGCGACGGAAATTTAGGGGAGCTTGCCGCCAATACCTATGGAGAAGACGGAAAGCTTGGAGAGCTCATGGGGCAGGAGATCTATTTTGAAGCGGTGCCGGAGGGAACGCAGGAGGTTCTTGTTACGGTGTATACCCAGCAGCCCGGTGATCCCAGGATCTATGTGGACGGCAGCATGATAGGCACCGCCGTGCTGGCAGAGTTCTGCATTGACCTGGAGACAAACGAGATCATATCGTCTGACGACTATCTGTACTCGGGCTTCCAGTATGTGGGATTGCCGTACTATGCGGAGGTTTGGGAATCAGGCCTTCGGTTCCGCGACCATGTGCTGCCAATGGGATGGGAACAGTCCTTTGCGGATTTTTCAGAGAATTTTGAGGCGGGAAAGCATCTGAACTTCACCGTTTTAAGCGATCTGGATCTGGAATTCCCCCTGCAGCTGGAAACGTACCTGTATGGCGAGCTTTTAGAAGAGCTTCCGCTTTACTACAGCTCCAGTGTCAGCACAAGCCTGGACAGGGAAGAGGGACTTTACCGCAACGAGGGCCAGTACGGCAGCGTAACGGTAAGTCGAAGGGAAGGCGAAAACGGCCTTTATGGTACATCCCATTGGCGGGAATACGCGATCACGCAGTATGATCCGGGAATAGACCTGTCCTGGGATCTGGAGCATAACGGCTACTATGTGATCCTGCGCAACCTGAGAACCGGCGAAGTTTTGGCAGGTTCCACAATGGAAGAGGATCTGGGGGACATCAACGCAAATATGAATTTGATCGGAACCCAGGAGGAGCTTACACGGGAACGCCCCGTATTTTACGACCCGTCAAACCGCTTTGACACAGAGATGGGCGCAGGAATGAGCACCCCAAGCCCAAGCCCAATTCCCGATGTTTCCTCCACACCGCTGGATGAAAGCCGGTTTGCAGATAACGACGACACAGGGGAAAAGGATTATAGTGGTTAGTTTTTAGTTGTTAGTTGTTAGAAAGGGGCAAGGCACTCTCTTCTGTCATCCTGAACAAAAGCAAAGCAAGCTTTGCTTTCAGTGAAGGATCTCGCCCTTTGCCCTTTTCCTCAGGACCGAAGAACGAGATCCTTCGTCAGGAAGACGCGGAGCATCTTTTATGTTCCCTCAGGATGACAGAAGGGGTAGTCAGTGCGCTAAATTGGAATTTGTAACGTTGACGAATAGTAGGGAACTCTTGCCTCCCCTGAAAGGGGTGAGCACGCCCCTGTGGGGCGTTGGCGCGAGCCGACCGAGCCGACAGGCGAGACGGGGGACCGCCGATAGGCGGTGGAAGGGTTCTAGCTCGCTTGAAAATCGCACAAAGCCTAGTTCTTCGTACTTGCTGCCACAGAACCCCTCAGTCAGCCTATTGGCTGACAGCTCCCCTTTCAGGGGTGAGCGCGTGCCAGTGGCACGCTGGTGCGAACCGACCGAGCCGACAGGCGAGAAGCCAAGGGGTAAGTGTTAAACAATAATTTACAATTCCCCCCCAGCCAGAGTACCTATTGCAACAAAACAAGCCTTCAGCCATATGGCCGAAGGCTTGTTTTCACTTGCTTTTTATGAGTCAATTACGCAGGTCTATCTTACTTTATAATACTTTCCCCGGTCATTTCTTTAGGCTGCGGCAAGCCCAGCACCTTCAGCATGGTGGGGGCGATATCCGCGAGCCTGCCGCCCTTTCTTAGTTCGCAGGGGTGGTTTATGACGCAGAAGGGAACGGGGTTGGTGGTGTGGGCGGTGAAGGGGGTGCCGTCGGCGTCCACCATTTTATCGGCGTTGCCATGGTCAGCGGTGAGCAGCACGCAGCCGTCCATTTCCTTTACGGCCTCCACCACTCTGCCCACGCAGGTATCCACCGCTTCCACAGCCTTGACCGCCGCTTCAAATACGCCGGTGTGGCCTACCATATCGCAGTTGGCATAGTTTAAGATCAGCGCGTCGTATTTGCCGGATCTTACCGCCTCTACCATTTTATCCGTGACCTCATAGGCGCTCATTTCCGGCTGGAGGTCATAGGTGGCAACGGCAGGGGACTTTACCAGAATGCGGTCCTCACCGGGATACTGCTTTTCCACGCCGCCGTTGAAGAAGAAGGTGACATGGGCGTACTTTTCCGTTTCGGCAATGCGCAGCTGTGTCATGCCGTTTTTGGAAATATACTCTCCGAAGGTGTTCTCCAAGGATTCCGGCTTATAGGCCACCTCCACATTGGGCATGGTGGCGTCATACTGGGTCATGCACACATAGGTGAGGGGAAAGAAGCCGCGCTTGCGCTCAAACCCGGAGAAATCCGGGTCTACCAGCGTGCGGGTGATCTCTCTGGCGCGGTCAGGGCGGAAATTATAGAAGATGACAGAATCTCCCGCAGAAATGGGGGCGGCGCCTTCGCAGACCACCGGCACCACAAATTCATCGGTCACATCCTTGTCATAGGAATTCTGCACCGCGCAGACAGGGCAGGGGGCATGCTCGCCTTCGCCGTATACCATGGCGGCATATGCCTTTTCCACCCGCTCCCAGCGGTTGTCGCGGTCCATGGCATAGTAGCGGCCCATTACGGTGGCCACCTTGCCGATGCCCAGCTCCTTGAGCTTAGCCTGAAGCTCTTCCACATAGCCCTTGCCGCTACTGGGGGGCACATCGCGCCCGTCCAGGAAGCAGTGAACATAGACCTTTTCAAGGCCCATGCGCTTTGCCATTTCCAGAAGAGCATAGAGATGGGTGTTGTGGCTGTGCACGCCGCCGTCGGACAGCAGACCCATAAAATGCAGGGCCTTGCCGTTATTTTTGGCACTGGTCATGGCCTTGACCAGCGCTTCGTTTTTGTCCATATCGCCGTCCCGAGCGGACTTTGTGATCCTGGTAAGCTCCTGATAGACGATACGGCCCGCGCCGATATTGGTGTGGCCTACTTCGCTGTTTCCCATCTGGCCGTCCGGCAGGCCAACATCCATACCGGAGGCGCCGATCTGCGTGACAGGATTTTCCTTCAGGATCTTGTCCAGATTCGGAGTTTTGGCGGCCACGATGGCGTTGCCCTCATCGGGGGCGATGCCGAAGCCGTCCAATATCATTAAAACAAGTGGTTTTTTCATCGCTTTCTCCTTATTTTTTTCTGTTTTTATAAGCCAGCACCTGGTCTAGTGTAAACAGTAGTGTGCCGCCCGCCAGGCAGATAATAGACCAGATGGGGAGGAAAGGCCCCAGAATATCCAGGGAGGCTTCGTACACTTCACGCCCGTTTGTCCCAGTCATGACTGCCGCTGCAATATACTGGGCGGCGGTGAGAATAGCAGACATCAAAAACAGCGTGCAGGCCATTCGGTTAATTTTGTTGTCCATGGTGGTTCAGCCTTTCGTGGCCGCTTCCACAATGGCCGCGAAATCTGCGGGCTTCAGGGAAGCGCCGCCGATCAGGCCGCCGTCCACATCGGGCTGGGCAAGAAGCTCCGCGGCATTGCCCGCGTTCATGGAGCCGCCGTACTGAATGGTGATGCCGTCGGCAGAGGCCTTGCCGTACAGCTCGGCGATCACCTCGCGGATGGTGTGGCAAACCTCATTGGCCTGCTCGGCGGTGGCGGTTTTGCCGGTGCCGATGGCCCACACGGGCTCGTAGGCGATGATGATGCGCTTCAGCTCTTCAGTGGATACACCGCCCAGAGCGATCTTGGTCTGCATGGCGCAAAGCTCACTGGTGATGCCCTGCTCCCGCTGCTCCAGGGTCTCACCGACGCAGAGGATCACGGTAAGCCCGGCGTCCAGAGCCGCGCGAACACGCTTCTGCACGGTCACATCGGTTTCCCCAAAATACTGACGGCGCTCGCTGTGGCCGATGATCACAATGTTTACGCCCATGGAATGAAGCATATCGGCGGAAATTTCCCCGGTGAAAGCGCCGCTCTTTTCCCAGTGGCAGTTTTCCGCGCCGATTTGAATATTGGTGCCCTTGGCGGCTTCCTGCGCGGAAGCAAGGTCTACAAAGGGAGTGCAGGCCACCACATCACACCCGGCGTCCTTTACCAGGGGAGCGATGGCGGAGATCAGCTCCTTCGCCTCGGCGGGAGTCTTATTCATTTTCCAGTTTCCGGCAATAACAGCCTTTCTCAGTGCTTTGTTCATGTTGTATCGATCCTTTCCAGAGTCTAATTACTAACAGCTAAATACTAAATAACTAAAAAGGGCGGTTTTACCGC
>JAETPP010000263.1 GCA_021771115.1 Bacillota bacterium
GAAGCGCTGATTCCATCTGAGTGCGGCACTGAATCAGCTCCTGCGCTGCCTTTTCTCTTTTCTGCCTGGACTGTAAAATCTGACTTTCTACAAGCGGGAGCTGTTTCTCCAGCTCTTCTTTTTCCCTCAGAAGCCGAGTCAGTCTCTTCCTTTCCTGCTCATACCCAAGAAGTTTTTCCCGGAGCTCCTGTCCTTTCATATGAAAATATTCCCATGCGGCACGCGCAAGATCGTTCTTCTGTCCGGATTTTGCGTTTATCTGCTCTCCTTCTGCATCAATCCGGCTGGCAGGCGCGACGTCTCTCTCCCGCCCGGCGCTTTCCCGCCCGATGACATCGCCGATCTGCCTTTGCTCTGCGTCGTGCCATCCAGCTTCCGCGTTGATGCCCTCCCGGGTACACCACTGCGCCAACGCTGCCCGGCTCTGCTCATATTTCCCCCGCACTTCCGCCGCAGCAGCGGAGACCTGCGTCGTTTTGGCAACTGCCCGCTCCCTTTTCACAGACAGCTCTTTTAACTCCTTTTCAGAGGGTATCTCCATATTTTCCGATGCAGGTGAGGGATGCTCCAGAGAACCGCACACAGGACACGGCTGTCCCCTTCTCAATCCCCGTGCCAGTATTCCGGCCTGACCGCTCAAAAATAATGCTTCCATCTCTACATACTGTTTTCCAAGGGAAGTGCTTTTTTCCCGAACCTGTAGAAATTCCTCTTCCGCCTGCTTCACTGATCCGGCCAGAGCTTCAAGCTCCCGAAGCAGCTTTTCCAGATGCGCGAGGTTGCTTTTCTGCTGCTGCGCTTTTTCCTCCTCTGCTCCCAGCAGACGAAGCTCCTGTTCCGGGCGGCCGATCTCATCCTGCCGCGCCTTTCCCGCTTTCAGCCTGTTCTCATTCTCCTGAATCAAAGCTTCCAGCCTTTGAAGTTCTGCCTCTTTCGCTTTTTCTTTCTTTTGCATTTCACAGATCGCCTGCTCCGTCTCCTTTAAGGCTTCATACCGGCCCATTTGCTCTGTCAAAACCGCCAGACGTCCACCGACCTGCTCCGCTTCCGGCTTTCTTTTAAGCGCTTCCTCATATCTGCGTTCCCACTGGCCGCACTGCTCCCTGAGCTCTTCCAGAAGCTTTTGTTTTTTCTGCATCTCCGCTCTTGCCCGCTCTATCATCTGCTGCTTTCCCGCTGCTTCCTGCAGTGCAAGCAGCTCCTTCTCCAAGCTCCGCAGCGTCTTTTCCTCCGACCGCTGCTGCTTTTTTTCCCTGTCCAGAAGCCGTTCCAGCAGTGGTATCAGCTCCTCAAGATGGTAAGCTGCCCGCTCACCAGTCAGAACATCCCAATCCGGCTGTGCTGATGATTCCGCTAATTCATCCTGCTCTGTTAATCTGCCCTGCTCCGCCAATTCGCTCTGCTCTGTTAATCCGCCCTGCTCCGCCAATTCACTCCGTTCTGCCAATTCGCCCTGCTTTGCATAGCTCCCGGCTTCCGTATCTTTCTGCGGCCGGACGAGCCCCTGTGCATACTGGCTCACGCTGCGCTGCAGCTCCTCATATTCCTTTTTCGTTTCCAGAAGCCTCCGTTTCAGCTCCTTCTGAAAATCAAGATACTGCCCCGTATTGAATATTTTCCGGAATATCTTCCCGCGCTCCTCCGTGCCGGCCAGCAAAAGCTTCAGAAAATCTCCCTGAGCGATCATCGCGATCTGAACAAACTGGCTGCGGTCAAGCCCCAGCAGCTCCTCCACCGCCTTCGTTGTCTGGCGGCTTCCCGAAACGGTCTTTCCATCGGGATACGTCAGAACAGCATCCGACGTTTCCTTCGTCATGCCCTCTC
>JAETPP010000264.1 GCA_021771115.1 Bacillota bacterium
CATGTGCTGGTGGTCTGCGGCGACGGCATGACGGAAGATGTGAAAAACGATATTGCCGTTGCCGGGCGGCTGAAAATCACAGCCACAACCCTTGACGGTATTCTGACAATTAAGGAACAGGGCCGCTCATAATGAGCGGGGAACCATTCTAAGACTTCGGGCCAATATGGCCCGAAGTCGGAAAGGAGGTTGCACTTATCGCAAAAAAAGCAAAATCTCCGCCGATTACGGAAAACGAGCATGTAAAAGAACTTTTGGCTATTTTGCAGGAAAACAATGCGTCAAGCACAAAGGATTTGCTCGCCGTTCTTAATCAAGTGGCTACAATGGAAAAACAGCTTGACGCGGCTGTAAAAGAACTTGCCGCCATGCGGCAGGAATTAAAAACGGCGCAGGAACAGAACCACCCTGTAAAACATGCCCTGCAAAAAACGGTAATTGTCATGCAGGGGCAGGTGTTGGACTTGCGGGATAAGTTAGCGGAGTTAAAGCAGCATGTCATAGACGGTTGTAAAAACGCGGTTGCCGCCTTTCGGGAAAACGGCATATCCGCGCTTGATAACGTGGCCCGCTTTTTCAAAATAAAACCCCTGCTTGAAACTATGCGGGACAGTCTGAATGAGTCGATCAAGTGGGATGATAAGGCCATATCCAAAATTGAAACCATCAGCGCGGAGTACCATCAAGCCGGGCGGCATTTGAAAAACATAGGCCGGGCCATGCTTGGCAAGGAGGCCATACAGGAGGCGAAGCCGGCCGGTGCGCTGACAAAGACAATCCTTGCCCCCTACCGCGCCGAGCGTTCCTGTTTATCCGCTATGAAAAAAGGCGTTGAATCCGCTATCGGTAATTTTACCCGGTTGGAGGCCAGAGCGAAACCGTCAATCAAAAAAGCCATACAGGAACACAGTGAACAGGCGGCACAAAATAAAAAGGACGCGCCCACCCCGGAACGGCCCCGCCCCGCCAATGCGGAGCGTTAGCCTACTTCGGGCCAAGTTGGCCCGAAGTCCTCCCGCCTGTGTCAATGCCATGTGTGGCAGGAAAGGAGGTTTTTCATGCAGGAAGATATAGAACGCCGGACAGTGGCGCTATCGGTCAACACCAGTAAGCTGACAGGCCGGTTACTGGCAAAGGTATTGGCCGCGGCTGTTCGGAAGATACAAAAGAGTTACCGCGAGGGGCAGACCCCACAGGGCAGGCAGAGCGTGAAAAAGCTGATGAACCACGGCGTTAGCACAAACACCCTGCCCCTTGATGGGGAAACCCGGCTGTTTGACCGCGTGGCCCGGAAATACAATGTCGATTATGCTTTCTACAAAACCGGGCCGAATAAACACCTGCTGTTTTTCAAGGCCGGGCAAGCGGACGCGATTACCGCCTGTTTTTCAGAGTACACAAAGCTGATGATGAACAGGGCCAAGAGCAAACGCCCCTCTATTTTGGCGCAGATAAAAGACTTTGCGGAAAAATCCCGGACAAGGCCGCATGTGCAGGAACGGAAACGGGAGGCGGCGCGTGATGAACGATAAAATCAAGAAATACATCATTCCCAATTTGCCCTATGTGTTTATCGGGGTACTGATTGGCAATTTAGGCGAAGCCTACCGGCTTGCGGCGGGCGCGGACATAGGCCAAAAGCTGATGGGCCTCATGCAGACCACCGGCCCGGCCTTTGAAAACCTATTGCCGGGGCCGTACCTGTTTGACTGGCTTGTTGCGCTGATGGGCGGCGTCCTGCTCCGCGTCTTTGTCTGGCAGAAGTCAAAAAAAGCCAGGAAGTTTCGGCGGGATATGGAATACGGTTCGGCCCGGTGGGGTAC
>JAETPP010000034.1 GCA_021771115.1 Bacillota bacterium
ACCATGCTTTGCATGGTGGAAGGGTTCCAGGTTGCCATGAGGAACCCCTCAGTCAGCCTATCGGCTGACAGCTCCCCTTTCAGGGGAGCCAAGGGTAGGTGCTAAACTATAATTTAGCGAACTACCTCGCCTGCCATCCTGAGCCCCCTTATCTGTCATCTCTGAACAAAAGCAAAGATAGCTTTGCTTTCAACGAAGGATCTCGTTCTTTTGCCCTTTTCCTCAGGAAGGAAGGGCGAGATCCTTCGTCACTTCGTTCCTCAAGATGACAGAAAAGGGGCCCTTGCTCTTTTCTAACAACTAACTATTCATAACTAACAACTAGTTCGCCAAACAATAATTTCTCTTGCATCAAACGAACAGGTATGCTATAATCACTTTACTATAGCAGTGAGGTAAAGCAAAATGATTGCGATCATCGACTATGGAGCGGGGAATCTGCTCAGTGTGGAAAAGGCTTTGCGGTATATCGGCTGTGACTGTATCGTTACGGCAGACGCGGCACAGCTTGCGGCGGCGGACGCGGCGATCCTGCCCGGGGTGGGGGCGTTTGGCGACGCCATGAAAAATTTGCGGGAGAGAGGGCTGGAGCAGCCGATCCGGGATTTTATTGATTCCGGAAAACCCTTTTTGGGGATCTGCCTGGGGCTTCAGATCTTATTTGAAAGCAGTGAGGAATCTCCCGGAGTACAGGGCCTGGGGATTTTACAGGGGAAAATTTGCCGGCTGCCGGATCGTCCGGGCCTGAAGGTGCCCCACATGGGCTGGAATTCCCTCCAAATCAAAAAGCCGGGCGGGCTGTTTCGCGGCATTCGCCCGGAGCCCTATGTCTATTTTGTGCATTCCTATTATTTGCAGGCGGAGGAAGATATCGTAACGGCCGGCGCACAATACGGTGTGGAGATCCACGCGGCGGTGCAGAAGGGAAATCTCTTCGCCTGCCAGTTCCATCCGGAAAAAAGCGGGGAGCTGGGGCTTTCTCTGCTGCGAAATTTTGCCGGGCTGGAGGTGTAAGCGATGTATGCAAAGCGTTTGATCCCCTGCCTGGATCTAAAAAACGGCAGGGTCGTCAAGGGAGAAAATTTTGTGGGCCTGCGGGATGCCGGAGACCCGGTAGAGGCCGCCATCGAGTACGACCGCCAGGGGGCGGACGAGCTGGTGCTGCTGGATATCACGGCGTCCTCAGACAACCGAAATATTATGGTAGAGCTGGTGCGCCGGGTGGCAGAGCGTATTTTTATCCCCTTCACCGTGGGCGGGGGGATCCGCACCGTGGAGGATTTCACCGCCATTCTGCGGGCGGGGGCGGATAAGGTATCCGTCAATTCCGCCGCGCTGAAAAATCCCGGGCTTATTCGGGAAGCGGCGGAAAAATTCGGCAGCCAGTGTGTGGTGGTGGCCATGGACGCCAAGCGCCGGGCTTCCAGGAGCTGGACGCTCTATCTGAACGGCGGCAGGGTCGATACCGGAAAGGATGCCGTGGAATGGGCGAAAGAGGTGCAGGCGCTGGGCGCGGGAGAGATCCTGCTCACCAGTATGGACCGGGACGGCACAAAGCGCGGCTATGACCTGGAGCTGACCAGGGCCATCTCCCAGGCGGTTTCCATTCCGGTGATCGCCTCCGGCGGCGCGGGGCAAATGGAGCATTTTTACGACGCCTTCACCGAAGGCTGTGCCGACGCCGTGCTGGCGGCCTCCCTGTTCCATTTCAAGGAAACCTCCGTTCCGGAGGTAAAGGCCTACCTCGCCGGGCGGGGGATACCTGTACGGCTTTAGAGGCTGAGGATTCTCTGTTTTATGTAAAGTTAGCTTTTGCTCATAAGCTGATAACAGCAACCAAAAAAGGAAGCGCAAATAATCTGCGCTTCCTTTTTATGTAAACTAAATTCAGTCTTGACCTCTCACTTCTTCATAGCCGCTTCCACATCCTCCAGCTTTCGGGGGATGGCCCCGGTCAGGTTTTCACAGCCGTGCTCCGTGACATGGCAGTTGTCCTCCAAACGGAAGCCAATGCCGCTTTCCTCATCGTAAATGCCGATATCCACACAGAATACCATGCCGGCGGAGACCGGGCGGGTCATATCCACCTCATCGTGCACGTCATAACCAATGTGGTGGGCGCCGCCGTGCCACATGTATTTACCGATCTCGTCAAAGGAAGAAAGCTTTCCCAATTTTTTCAGCTGCTCATAGCAGAATTTCCGGGCGGTCTGGTCCACGGAAGCCATGGGCATGCCCGGCTTAATGATGGAGAACATGTATTCCGAAGTGTTGTAGGCGCACTCATAGAGCGCCGCCTGCTCCTTGGTGAATTTCCCATTGCAGGGCCAGGCACGGGAAACGTCGTTTACCTCGTTATCCCACCAGGCGCCCACATCATTCAGGATCAGGTCGCCGTCCTGGGCCTGCCCCATGTAGCTGTCGTAGTGGATGCAGAAATTGTTCTGCCCGGCGGAAATGATGGAGTGAAAGGCGGGGGTCAGCACGCCGCGCTTGGCCAGGGCATAGTCGAACTCCGCCTTGTATTCGTATTCGTACATGCCGGGCCGGGAAGCCCGCATCATCGCCTGAATTCCCTCGCCGGTGATTACGGCGGCCTTTTTCATGGCTTCGATCTCACAGGGCTTTTTGATGGTGCGAATGCGCCGCATGAGAGGCATCACATCCCTTACCTGTAAGCCGGGATATTTGGCGGCGGCGTCCTGAGCGAAGCGGTGGGAAAGGGTAAGGGGCTCGTCGGTGGTGTTTAAAAACAGATCCAGCCAAAGAGTTTCGTAAGCGCCGGAGGTAGCGGCCCGGCGGAAATCCTCTTCAAAGTTTTCCACAAAGCGGATCTCTTCCAGGCCGGACTGTGCCCTTACCTCCTCCGCCGTGGGGCGGCGGCCCGTCCAGCGCTCCTTCAAAAGATCGTGGGGCAGAATGTAGATGGATTCCCGTACCGTGCCGTTCTGCTTCTGAAGCATTAAAACAAGCCCGTGAAAATCCACGCCGGTCAAGTACAGAAAATTCCGGCTGCAAAAAAAGGAATAGTAAGCGTCGGCAGACTGCCTGGGCGCTTCCCCGGAAAAAAGCACGGTCAAAGAATTTTCCGGCAGAGCATTCAGAAGTGCTCTGCGGTTTTCCGCATGAAATGAAGCGTTCATAAATTAAGTTCCTTTCCGTATTTCAGCCGCGCAGCGGCATTTCTTTTTTCATTATAGGCCTGTTTTTCTTTCCGCGCAAGATTTCCCGGAAAGAAAGAAAAAAGGAAAATTTTGATTTTTGCCTTGACAACCGCCTCTTTTTGGGTATAATATATATTGCTGTTCAAACAGCGGCATAAAGCGGTATTGTGTAATGGTAGCACAGCAGACTCTGACTCTGTTTGTCTGGGTTCAAATCCTGGTACCGCTGCCAAAACAGCCTCGGCAGCAAATTTGTTCCGAGGCTGTTTTTTACGAGGTGTAGCGCAGTTGGTAGCGCGCCACGTTCGGGACGTGGAGGCCGCGAGTTCGAGTCTCGCCACTTCGACCAGACCTGCGGTCAGCATGACGCGAACCGCAGGTTTTTTCTATGTTTTAGTGCGCGGCCCGCGCTGCAATATTTGTTTTGTGATACTTCCACGGAGTCAACAGCCGACGTTTGTGCTGCTGGATTTTATGCTCTTATTAGGTAGCCTGCGTCTTGAGAAAATATATGGCGGCATAGCTGAAAAAGTATGCGTAAAGGGTGAAAACAAAATTTTGAAAGAAGAGAGGCCGTCTTATGCGCTTGAAGCTGATTGCCTGTAAGGCTATCTGCCGGGAAGTCTGCTATTTGTCTTCCCTGTCCCAAAATAATATCGATATCACCTTTGTCAGGCAGGGTTATCACAACGCGCCGGAGGTGCTGCGGGAGAACTTACAGAAAGAAATTGACGAAGTGGAATCGGGGCGGGATCCCCATACCAATGAATTGGGAGGAAACGGGGAAGACCTTTCGCCATACAGCAAAGAGGACTTCGACGCAATTTTGATCGGGTACGGTCTTTGCTCCAATGGCGTCGTGGGTATCCACAGCCGAAAGCACCCCCTTGTGATCCCCCGCGGGCACGACTGCATCACCTTTTTCCTGGGCTCCAAGGAGCGGTATCAGGAATATTTTGAGACTCTGCCGGGCTGCTTCTGGTATACGGCCAGCTGGATCGAAAACGCGGACATGCCCTGTGAGAAAAGCAATGAGCGGCTTCTGGAGTACTACAAAGAAAAAGGCTACGATGAAGAGGAATTGGAGTTTTTTCTGGAAGATATGAACGGCTGGACAAAAAAGTATCAAAACGCCGCGTATATCAAAATGCCATTCTTTGATAAGGAAGAGCACCGGCAGTTTACGAAAAAGGCCGCCGATTTTTACCGCTGGAAGTATACTCTTCTGGACGGAGACCTGTCTCTGCTGGAACGTTTCCTGGCCGGTAACTGGAACGCGGAGGATTTTCTGGTGGTGCCGCCCGGCTGCAGTGTGGTTGCTTCCCACGATTCCGCTATTATTTCTTATACGGAGGATATAAAAGGCTGATTTCAGCTGTTCGAATTGCGCAATCAAAAAAAGAACCGAAGGATCTTCCGGCAGAGGGTCCTTCGGTTCTTTTGTATTCAAGAGCTGAGCTTGAGGTTGCGTATCTTTGGCAAAAATTTTGAAATTTTTTCGTTTTCAAAAATAGGGGCTGTTTGAAAATAGAGAAAATGCCGGATTTTTTGTTCAGGAGTAGGTGATTCCAAGACAAAAACCGCAGAAAACCTTTCGGTTTTCGAGGATTTTTGGTGCGGGAAGTGCCTGCTTCTGGGCAAAAAGACGGTGTTTTTGATTTTTCAAACAGCCCCTAGTGTCTAAAGTTTTTGCTGATTTGCAAGGTGCGCTGCCTTTCGGGCAAAAAGGCAAAAGCAATGCAAAGGAAAGCACAGGGAATGATTGCAGAGCCTGCGAGAGCTTCAAAAGCGGCTGTAAGGCGGCGGTTTGCTGGAAAAGTTTTGAACCGCAAGTGAGAAAACGTTTACAGAATTTGAAGAAATCACATCATTTTCTTGGATGTGTTTAGGCTGATATACCTAAAAAATCAAAATTTTATTCAGAAATATTGCACGATTGACATGATAAAACCTTTCTGTTATCCTGAATTTAGCGAAAAACTTGAAAACGTTTACAAATATGTAATCATTTGTTTTGCACAACTGTTTTTTAGAAAAAGGGGGCTTTTCGATATGAATGGAAATGCAACTTTGAAGGATGTGGCACGGAAGGCAGGAGTCTCTATTGCTACTGTTTCCAGGGTGTTGAACGGCTCTTACAATGTGAGCACCGAGATCCAGCAAAGGGTAAGCGGGGCCATCGATGAGCTGGGGTACTATCAGAACTCTATTGCCAGAAGCCTGAAGACCCGTTCTACCTTTACCATTGCTTTTGTCACTTTTGATATTTCAAACTCCTATACCATCATGGTTGCTAAGGCGGTGGAGGACCTGGTGCGGGAGAAGAAATATAATCTGCTGGTGTGCAGCACAGAGGGTGATCCGGAGCGGGAGCGGGAGTATTTGAAGATGCTGCTGGGGCGCAATGTGGACGCCCTGGTGCTGCACGGTACCGGATTAAACGGCGACTGCATTGAACAGATCAGCAAAAAAATCCCCGTGGTGCTTCTGCACCGCCGCTACTCTATCCCCGGCTGTGACCTGGTGGACAGCAGCAACGAAAAGGGAATGTATGAGCTGACAAAGCACCTGCTTTTATTTGGGCATCGGAAAATTTTTCTGATCAAGGGAGATGCGAATACCAGCACAAGCAACGAAAGGCTTCGGGGCGTGCGCAGAGCCATGCAGGAGTATGGGGTGCTTTTGGAAGAGGATTATCCCTTCCAGTATGACGGGGATTTTACAGAGGACTCGGGATATCAGGCCATCAATTACCTGTGCTCCTTGAAAGAAAAGCCCACCGCGATCCTTGCCTTCAATAACTCCATGGCGCTGGGCGCTTTGGAATGCCTGAAGGGGAAAAAACTTACCGCCCCGGAAGATGTTTCCATCGCTTCCTTTAACGCGATCGACCATAAAGACCTGATGACAGTTCGCCCCACGGTGTACAGCATAGATCCCAAAGAGATAGGCATGGCGGTGGGCAGGGCTCTTCTGGAGCGTTTGGAAAGCGAGGACCGGGAAATGGCGACCAGGGAATTTATCGTTCAGGGGACCCTGATCCCGGGAAACGCAGTGAATATTCCGCCGGTCGGCTGAGAGCTGCTTCTTAAGTTTCGGCAGGAAATGCGCCGGAGATCCATAGCCCGAATCGTGCGGACCTAAGGAATCAAAGAAAGACAAAATTCAGAAAACAGGAGATGAGGTAACAGAATGAAAATCGTAGTTGGCAGCGACCATGCCGGGTTTGCGCTGAAACAGGCCATACTGGGCGCGCTGCGGGAAGAAGGCCATGAAATTACGGATGTGGGAAGCTATACCAGCGATCCGGTGGATTTTCCGGACATTGCACAGCAGGTGTGCGGCGCGATCCTCAACGGCCGGGCGGAGCGGGGCATCATGTTCTGCGGCACGGGGGTGGGAGCCGCCATTGCGTGCAATAAGGTGCCGGGAATCCGGGCTTCCGTCTGCCACGATCTCTACACCGCCCACCAATGCGTGGAGCACGACAATGTGCAGATCATGACGCTGGGAGGACAGGTCGTAGGCGTATCCGCGGCATGGGAGCTGATCCACCTGTTCTTGGACGCGGATTTTTCAGAGAGTGAAGAGTTTCGAAGAAGAGTGGCCAAGCTGGAAACCATGGACGGCGTCCGGATAGGGGCGAGCGCCAAATGACAAGCTTTATTTCCGGCCTTCAGGGCAGGGTCCTGCTGGTCAGTCTGCAAAAGGGAGAGCTTGTGCTGGAAAGCCTTTGTGAAGCGTTTCAAAAATACGGTCTGCGCAACGCGGTTCTGATCTCAGGGATCGGTACGCTGCGCAAGGCGGTATATCACCGGATTGCCAATACAAGCGACCAGGCGGAGAACCAGTTTATCACCATAGAGGGCCCCATGGAGGTTTCCAGCGTACAGGGGCTGCTGCTGGACGGCGAACCCCATTTTCACATTACTTTTTCCGATTTGAAGCAAACGTACGCTGGCCATTTGGAGCCTGGGTGCGAGGTGCAGTATCTTGCGGAGTTTGCCTTTGCGGAGCTTCCGGAGGAACCGGCTCTGACCAGAAAGAAGGAGCCGGGGGGCTTCAGCAGTATTGTTTGGAAGCAGGACGAGAGCTGCAAGGAATAAGGAGGGTAGAAATGAATTCTGAAAAAGGCTTTCCCAAGCTTACGGAGGAACAGATGGAGCGGCGGCTCCGGCATCCTGAGGGACAGGTGAGGACGGTTTTGGATACAGATGCGTTTAATGAGGTGGACGATCAGTTTGCCCTGGCATACGCGCTGCTGTCTCCGGAAAAGCTGTCTGTAGAGGCTGTGACAGCCGCTCCGTTTTTTAACTGGAATTCCACAAGCCCCGGGGAGGGCATGGAAAAAAGCTATCAGGAAATCAAAAACATCTATGAATTGATGGAGCTGAAAAGCCCGCCGCCGGTATTCCGGGGCTCTGACCGGTATCTGGAAGCGCCGGGCGTGCCGGTGGAGAGCGAGGCGGCGGATGAGATCATACGGCTGGCAAAAAAGGACCCGAAATCGCCCCTCTATGTGGTGGCCATCGGCGCCATTACCAATGTGGCTTCGGCCATTGCGAAGGATCCCTCGATCATAGAGAATATCGTGGTGGTTTGGCTGGGGCCCAACGCCTTCTGGTATCCCCACCATGAGATCTTCAATGTTTCGCAGGACTATTACGCCTCCAGCCTGATCTACGAAAGCGGTGTTCCGCTGGTGATCCTGCCCTGCCACGATGTGGCCTCCCACCTGCACACCAATGTGTACGAGATCGATGCCGTGCTTCGGGGGAAAAACCGGATCGGCACCTATTTTTCCGATATGATACGGGGCCGCTTTACCCGCTTCGGCAAGGATACGCCGGGCTGGAGCAAGGTGCTGTGGGATGTTTCCTGTATCGCGTGGCTCCTCAATGAGGAATGGGTACCGTCAGAGATCCGTCCCTGCCCGGTTTTGAGAGAAGATTTTACTTATGCCTGGCTTCCCGATGGGCATCAATACAAGGAAGCATACTTTGCGGATCGAAGTGAAATTTTTATGGATATGTTCCGCAAACTTACGAACCATAAAAACTGGTAAAAAGGGGGAAGAGATAATGAAAGCACGGACAGGCCCGCAAACATCGTTATCCCGGCGTGGAGTGCTTCGACGGTATAAATATATGTACCTGATGCTGATACCGGGGCTTCTGTACATTATTATTTTTCACTATCTTCCCATGGCCGGGTTGGCGATCGCGTTTGAAAAATTCAGTGTGGTAAAGGGTGTGTTTCACAGTCCATTC
This sequence comes from Bacillota bacterium, assembly GCA_021771115.1. Lineage (GTDB taxonomy): Bacteria > Bacillota > Clostridia > Oscillospirales > Acutalibacteraceae > Acutalibacter. The sequence goes on from JAETPP010000034.1 coordinate 8,435, forward strand.
GTGGGATTTGACAATTTCCAGTACCTCTTTTCCTCGCTTCAGTTCCGCAACGCCTTGAAAAACACAGTCATTATCAGCTTCTATAAAATTCTGATCGGCTTTCCCATTCCGATCCTGCTGGCGCTGATGATAAACGAAGTGCAGGGGAAGTTCTTCCGGAAATCGGTGCAGACTATTCTGTACCTCCCGCATTTTCTGTCCTGGATCATCATGTACGGGCTGATCTTCAACCTGGTAAAGGAGTACGGCCCCATCAATTACCTGATCCGTTCGCTGGGCGGAGATACGGTATTCTTCCTGTCGGATGTCAATACCTTCCGCGGGGTCGTGGTGCTGTCAGACGTTTGGAAGGAAATGGGCTGGAACGCCATTATTTATCTGGCGGCCCTGGCCGGAGTTCCCCAGGAGCTGTATGAGGCGGCGATCATTGACGGCGCCAGCCGCTGGCAGTGCCTGAAAAAGATCTCTTTTCCGTGCATCATGCCAACGATCGCCATCATGTTCCTGCTGCGGATCGGCGGCATTCTGAACGCCGGGTTTGAGCAGATTTTGGCACTGTACAATTCCTCGGTGTTCAGCGTGGGGGATATTATTGACACCTACGTGTTCCGCATCGGCATTCAGGAGGCAAAATTCGGCATTTCAGCCGCCGCGGGAATGTTTAAGTCTGTGATCGCGTTTGTGCTGGTGCTGGGGACTAATAAGCTGATGGCACGGTTCGATCAGGAAACTCTGTTTTAGGGAAAGGGGATGAAAGAATGCGCAAATCAGAAAAGCAGGCTGCGGGAGGAACAAGGCGCATTAAAAAGACGCTGGGAGACAGAATATTTGGCACGGTCAACGCCGCCATCCTGATTCTCCTTTCCCTGCTTACACTGCTTCCGGTTCTTACCGTTGTGCTGCAGTCGGTGACCCCTACCATAGATTTCCAGCGGAATCCCAATGCGTTTCTGGTGATCCCCAGCTCTATCACCTTCAGTCATTACAGGTGGATCTTCCAGGGAAGTCCCCTTTTGGGAAAGGCGTATCTTGTCACGGTTCTGCGCACGGTGCTGGGCACCGGCCTGAGCCTGCTGGTTACGGTTTTGACGGCGTACCCCTTATCGAAGAAATATCTGCCCGGCAGAAACGCGCTGATGATGGTGTTTTTCTTCACCATGCTCTTTTCAGGCGGAATGGTCCCCACTTACCTGGTGGTCAATTCCCTGGGGCTGACTAACACCTTCTGGGCGCTGATCATTCCCTGTCTCTTAAACGTGTACAACATGATCATTATGAGGACCTTCTTTCAGGGGATCCCGGAAGAAATTGACGAATCGGCACGCATAGACGGCGCAAACGACTTGGTCGTTCTCTTTCGGATCGTACTGCCGCTGGCCCTTCCCACCCTGGCGTCTATCGGCTTGTTCTACGCGGTGTACCACTGGAACGCCTATACGGACTCCATCATGTATATCGGCTCCAACCGGGATGTTTGGCCGCTGCAAATGCTGATGCGGGAGATCGTGATCATGAACAACGCCGGCGAAATGCAGCTTGGGGGAGCCATTGCGGACCCCAACCGGCCCAGCACATCCATCATTATCAGCTGTACCCTTGTGGTATCCGCTCTGCCGATCATGTGCGTATATCCCTTCCTGCAGCGCTATTTTGTGAAGGGACTGACAGTGGGCTCTTTGAAAGGATAAAACAGGAAGAAATCCGGAAACGGATTTAAAGGCCTGTATTTTATGAAAAGTACAGGTTCAATTTTTAAGGAGGACAAAGTTATGATGGCAAAGAAAAAAGTATTGGCGCTCGTTTTGGCGTTGGCCATGTCTGTGACGATGCTGACAGCCTGTGGTACCGGAAATGGAAATTCCCAGGCCGAACCATCCTCAAAGACCACGCCTTCCCAAGCAGAAGAGACTCCTTCCAACACGGCAACGGATGGAGAAGCTCCGGTCATTCAGATCTACTACACCAAGGGCGGCGCCGAACAGCCCCCGGAAAACGATACGATCCATCAGGAAATTGAGAAAGGGTCCGGCGTGAAGTTCGAGTTTATCTCTCCTCCGTCCGCAAACTATACGGAGCAGCTGCACCTGATGCTTTCCAGCGGAGACTACCCCGATATCGTGGCGTTCAACCTGCTCAGCGACCCCTTTGTTTACAACGAAGAGGGAATTCTGCTGGATCTCACGCCCTATTTCGACCTGATGCCAAATGTTCTGAATTACGAGTGGAACACCGAAAGCGCCATGGGCTTCTACAATGTGGACGGCAAGCAGATCGCCCTGCCCAAAACCACCTCCACCAAGCGCTACAACATGGTGATCCGGGAGGACTGGCTGGATAATTTGGGCCTGAGCGTGCCTACCACGCTGGACGAGCTCCACGATGTCTGCGTGGCCTTTGTAACAAAGGACCCGGACGGAAACGGCCAGGATGATACCTATGCCATCAGCGGCCTGGGCCTGGATTCCTTCGATTACATCTTCGGCGCTTACGGCGTGATCCTGGGCGAAGCAAACTGGAACGCCCCCGATACCCACTGCAACATCTACTTTAAGGATGTGGACGGCAAGCTGGTGCCGATGGTGACCCTGCCCGAAATGAAGGAAGCCCTTACCCTGCTGCGGGATTGGTACGCGGAGGGCCTGATCGACCCCGAATACGCTTCTCAGACCGACGCGATCTTCAATGAGAAGTACGAGCAGAGCCGCTACGGTATCGGCACCCACTGGTGGGCCTGGGAGCCCCTGCGCGAGATCGAGCTGCGCAAAACCATTCCCGAGGCAAAGTGCACGGCGATCGCGCCTCCGGTAGGCCCCACCGGGATCTCCGGCCTTCGCGCTGTACCGGAAGTGGTAAACGGCGTTTCCGTCATGGCGGATACCGAGTATCCGGAGGAATGCGCCAAGTTCCTGGACTACATGCACACAGAGGACGGCCTGCTGACCTCCTATACCGGTGTGAAGGATCTGCATTGGGTGCTGGAGGATGGCAAGTATCTCACCACAGAGCAGTTCGACAAGGACAACAAGTGGATCCAGTGGTACTCCCTCTTTGAGGCTGAATGGCCCTTACACAAGATCGAGACTCACCAGGTGGAATCCCGCCGGAACGCCCTGAAGTGGAACGTGATTCGGGACGATGCGGACGGCATCACCTCTGAGGCGAAGCTGACCTATCAGGCAGACCTGCAAACCTATGTTTCCGAGACCTTTAACAACATGATCACCGGCCGCACCTCCCTGGATGAGTTTGACTCTTTCGTGGAAACCTTTATGGCAAGCGGCGGCCAGGCGTGGACAGACGAAGTAAACGAGGTCTATGCCTCGAAGAAGTAATTCGTGATCTGACCGGTTCTGAGTAAATTGTTTGGACAGCCGCCGCTGCGCGGGCTTGACAGGTTAAAATGCTGTATTATTTTTGATCGCAAGCCCCTATAGCGGCGGCTTCCGTATTTTGCGGAGGGACCGCGGAAAATAGCCTGCCGCGGCCCGGCAAAAAGGAGGAGCAAGCTTTTATGGTTTCGTTACGGGATAAATTTTACGGCTGTATTTGCGGGGCCCATATCGGCTCTGCCATGGGCGCCCCGGTAGAGGGCTGGCCCCATGAAAAAACAGAAGAGGTGTACGGCACGCTGGATCACCTGGTGCCCTATGAGCATTACGATAACGGCTGGGTGCGGGAGGCCGGCACCACCGAGGATGGGATTGACCGCCAGAAGCTGATGATCACCGCGATCATAGAAAAGGGAGACCGGGTAAACGCCGAGGATCTGCGCAGGATCTGGGTGAGAGATATCAACCCCCTGGCGCCCGGCGGCGTTTCCGAGCCCTATGAGGGCGAGCTGCTGAAAATATCCAAGGCCAACATCCCGGCCCGGGATATCGGGCGGTACTGCGATTACGCGAACCTTGTGACCTTTGCCCGCTCCTGCCATCCCATCGGCCTCATTAACGCCGGGGATGTTCAGGGGGCCATCAATGATGTGATGGAGGTGGGGCAGGTCTACCACTACGCCAACACCACCGCCCTGAAGTGGGCCTGCGTTACCGCCGTGGGCATCGCCTCGGCCACAAAGCCCGGCGCTACCGTGGACAGTGTATTGCAGGATATTTTCGAGAACCTGGACGAGAGAAAGCATGTGGAGGGCCGGGACGACGGCTGGTATGCCGATTATGCCGGCGTAAATATCGTGGACGAGCTGAAACGTGCCCTGGAGCTTACCAAGGATTGCAAGGACCATAGAGAGCTTCGGGCCGTGCTGGATACCCTGTATTACGGGGAAGGCATGCCCTACGCCCTGGCCTTTGCCAACGAGATCGTCACCAAGGGCGTTTGCGTCTTCAGAATGGCTGACGGCGATTTGAAAAAAGCCATCATCACGGCGGTGAACCTGGGCCGTGATACCGACTGCGCGGCGGCGGTGGCGGCCGGGCTTACCGGCGCTTTGGGCGGAACCGCCTCCCTCCCGGAGGAGTGGATCCGGCAGGTGGACTATGCCACCAGCGTGCACCGCTTTACCAACAGCAAGCGGACGCTGCGGGAATGTGCGGACGGCCTGTACGGCGCCTTCCAGAACCGCCTGAACAAAATGCGGGCCTATGCGGCAGAGATGGACATCGAATAAGGGAGGTATGGAAATGAGCGCGAGTACGTTGAGAGATAAATTCTACGGCTGCATCTGCGGGGCCCATATCGGTTCCGCCATGGGCGCGGTGGTAGAGGGCTGGAGCTACCAGAAAATTGAAGAGGTTTACGGCACGCTGGATGCTTTGTATCCGTATGAGCACTACAATAACGGCTGGATGCGCGCGGCGGGCACCACAGAGGATGGAATCGACCGTCAAAAGCTGATGATCACCGCCATCATAGAAAAGGGCGGCCGGGTAAACGCAGAGGACGTTCGGAAGATCTGGGTGCGGGATATTCAGCCCGGCGCTCCCGGCGGCATTTGCGAGCCCTTTGAGGGCGAGCTGTTAAAAATCGCGAAAACGGTAGTCCCCGCCCGAGAGCTTGGCCGCTTCTGCGACTATTCCGGCCTGAACAGCTTTTCCCGGGCCTGCCATCCCATCGGGCTCATAAACGCCGGAGATATCCAGGGCGCTATCGAAGACGTGATGGAGGTAGGGCAGCTGTATCAAACCACGAACAGCCGTGGGCTGAAATGGGCCTGCGTGACTGCGGTGGGCATCGCTTCCGCCACAAAGCCCGGCGCTACGGTGGACAGCGTGCTGCAGGATATTTTTGACAATCTGGATGAACGGGCCCATGTGGAAGGCAGAGATGACGGCTGGTACGCCGATTACGCCGGGCTGAACCTGGTGGACGAGCTGAAGGGCGCGCTGGAATACACCAAGGACTGCCGGGATCACAAGGATATCCGGGAAGCGTTCCAGGCGCACTATAACGGGATCGGCATGCCCTATAATGTCAGCTATGCCAATGAGGTGGTCACAAAGGGCGTCTGCATCTTTAAGATGACCGGCGGAAATTTGAAGAAAGCCATTATCACGGCGGTAAACCTGGGCCGCGATACTGACTGTGTTGCCGCTGTGGCCGCCGGACTTTCCGGCGCGCTGGACGGCACCGCCTCCCTTCCCAAGGAATGGATCGAGCAGGTGGACTACGCCACCAGTATCCACAGGTTTACCAACAACAAGCGCACCCTGCGGGAGCATGCGGATGGCCTTTACAATGCCTTCAAGAACCGTCTGCACACCATGACGGCGTATGCGGATCAGATGGAGTATTGATAAACGGAGGGCTTTTGATATAGCTCCGCTGTAAGAAATGAAATAGAATCCTGTTGTTTTTGCCGTGCTGTGGCCAATCTCCGCAGCACGGCAAATCAATACGAAAGCGTGGGGAAAGAAATGATGCTGGAACACCTATCTAAACTGCAAAACACACAGACCAGGCGAATCACCAGTTGGGACCGGTCCGGCAGGAACGGCGACTTTTGGATCCTGGAGCCCGGTGAGTCCCGCTGTATTGCGGAAATACAGGGGCCGGCCAAGCTGACCCACCTCTGGATCACCCAGGACAATCCGGATCAGGACTTTTTGCGCAAGGTCTCCTTGAAGATCTATTGGGATGATGAGGAGTTTCCCAGCGTGTGGACTCCCATGGGAGATTTTTTCTGCCTGGGGCATTCCATGGTAAATTCCTTTCAGAGCCTGCCCTTTTCCGTGTCTGCCAGAAACGATTATGTGTTTGGCGGCGAAGCGGCGCTGAATTGCTATCTGCCCATGCCCTTTCGGCACAGCGCCCGAATTGAGGTGCATAACGAAACGGAATACGACCACCGCGTTTATTTTTCTGTGGATTATGAAACCCAGGAAGATCCCATACCGGAAGAAACCGCTTATTTTCACGCGCAGTTCCGCCGTGAAAATCCAACGGTGGGCTGGGCGCACCATATCGCGAAGGATACGCCTCTGGTAGATCAGCCCCATTTATCCGACCGGGACAACTATTTGTTGCTGGAGGCCGAGGGAAGAGGAAACTTTATCGGCTTTAACCTTTCCGTGACAAATTTGAGCACCTACTATAAGCTGCCCCACAAAAGGACCTGGTGGGGAGAGGGAGATGAGATGTTCTTTATCGATGGGGAAGGCTGGCCGCCCAGCATTCACGGCACCGGAAGCGAGGATGCGCTGAACCACGCTTACGGCATGCAGAAAAACGCCTATCTCTTTTACGGTTCCTCCCTGCATGAAGAGGTGACGGGAGGGTATCAGACCTCTTATGTGTTCTACGTTGCCAATCCCGTGCGGTTTCAGAAGAGCATCCGTGCTTCCATAGAGCATGGCCACGGAAACCATCTTTCCAATGACTACTCGTCCGTGGCGTATTGGGACCAAACAGAGCCCCACAAGCCCTTTGATCTTCTGCCGCCGGAGCAGGGGGTCCCGCTGGTTCAGGGCTTCTATTTTCCGGAGGGAAGCAAAACCCCGCCCACAGAGCCTGTGAAACTGACGCGGGAAATGGAGGAGGCCCTTCAGGAGTGGGAGGAAAAGTATCGCACCCGGCAAATGCCGGGCCGGTATTAAACTTATCAAAGCTGTTGTGATTCTCCTAAATAAAAGCCGTCCGCCGGAAACTTTTCCGGCGGACGGCTTTTATTTAGGAGAAGAAAAATCAAAAAGAGTAAAGCTTCTGAATATGGCAGGCTTCCGCCCCCCTGAAAAAACAGGGTGGCAAATTACACCAGCTTCGGCTCGCCGTCCTCCCAGGTCATGTCGATCAGGGATTTCATGAATTTCCCGTACTTGGTCTCCATCTCGGCCTGGGCCAAGTCGAACTGGGTATAGGGATAGATTTTGGTCTTTACATGCCGGTAGTTCCAGGAGCCGTTCGAAAGCATTTCCGCGGCGGTTACCGCACCCTTACGGTTCAAATAATCCTCTCTGGGGTGTGTGCTCAGGCAATCGATAGCTTTTACGTTCAGCTGCTGGACATCGACCAGACGCTTTCCGCCGGTGTGATAGGCGCCGATACAAAGCTGACCGCACTGCTTTGTGATATTGATGGCCAAATCCAGAGATTCGTTGGTTTCGCCCCACTCCATAACTGCCTCGAAGCCGGGAAACCCGCCGCTGGTGGAAAATTTCTCCTTCGCCTCATCGTAGAGATAAAGCTCGTCCGCACCGAAGGCTTTGGCGTTTTCCAAAGACTCCCGGCGAATATCGATGGCGGCAACATAAGCGCCGCATGCCTTTAATAGGCTGATGGCGCCGCAGCCCATATAGCCGCAGCCTACTACCGCCACATGGGTGCCTGGAACTGTCGTTCTCACCTTGCTGACAGCGCTCATAATACAGGTCAGAGGCTCCAAAACAGCTTCCTCGTCCGTGAGGTTATCCGGAAGCTTTATCACAATATCCTTGCGGGGGTCCGCCACATTGTATTCCACCATGCCGCCGGAGCCCGGCAGAGAGCCGCCCCACAGGCCGCTGACCCGGTCGCCCTTTTGAAAGCCGGAAACATTTTTTCCGACCTCCTCCACATAGCCCATGGGTTCGTGTCCGAAGGCGGAGCCGGGCTTTGCCACGCTCCAGTCGTAATGCTCAGACATGCACACGCCCACGTACTTCGTTTTGATCAGGATCTGATCATCGCTGATGACCGGAAGTGGGACTTCCCGGATCTCACTGGATCTCGGGCCGGTGGAAATGATCGATTTCAAAAAAATCCCTCCCTGAGAAATAGGTTTCTGGTTCCTATTGTACAGAAAGAGAGCGTGATCGGTTAGGAATTTTCCGATACTTCAGGTGGATAATTCCGAACTTCCCGGTAGCGCAGGGGAGAAGTGCCCGTCTGCTTTTTGAACACCCGGCTGAAGTAGTGGGCGTCGTAAAACCCACAGGAGAGGGCAATTTGCGATATGCTGTAACGGGGATCGGCTCCAAGCAGGCTTTTGGCGGCTTCGATCCGCTGCTTTATCAAATATTCGTGGGGGGTAAGGTGAAATTCTTTTTGGAAGAGCTTGCGCAAATAATCCTCGCAGACCGGGAAGCCCCGCATCATATCGGACATGGTAATTTCCGGATCTGTAAAGCTTTCTATGATCCGCCGCTGTATCTCCAGGGCATAGGGGTTGATGGTTTCCGTTTGGAACCGGGCGGTCAAAAGCTGCACCAAAGCCTGAAACAGGCTTTCCGTGGCGGGGCTGATCGTTCGGGAGTCCCGGTAATAATAGTAATAGATCAGCCGAAAAATGTTTTCCAGGCTTTTGAATTCATCGTCCTTTGCGGTAAGGGCCTTGTTTCCATGAAAGCACTGTGCGTCTGTTGTGGTGATATAGATATCCTCAAATTTTTGGGCGGCCTGCTTTTCGTGAAAGACCCTGGGAGGAACGCAGAGAATAGAGCCGGGAAAAAAGGGGTATACCTCATCTCCCAAACGGTCATAGCCTTCTCCCGAAATATTGAGAATGATCTCCCAGCCTTCATGGCTGTGCTTCTGAAAATCCGCAAGAGGCGCAAGAGTTTTTCCCAACACAAAGTTTTTCAAGGAGCATCCCCCTTTCTTTCCTATAGCCCGCGGATCGTCCCGGTCTCTTCGATCTCCGCGATTTCGTCGATCCGAACCTGATGACGGCCTCCTTCGTATGTTCCATCCAGCCAGCTTTTGACGATCATCAGGCCCAGATCCTTTCCCACCACTCTGGAACCCAGGGAAAGCATGTTGGTGTTGTTGTGCTGCCGGGAAAGCAGGGCGGAGTAGCAGTCGGAGCATACCACACAGCGGATGCCCTTGACCTTGTTTGCCGCAATGGAAATTCCAATTCCCGTCCCGCAGCACAGAATGCCTTTTTCACATTCGCCGTTTGCCACGGCGTTTGCCGCCTTTAAGGCATATTCCGGGTAGTTGCAGCGTTCGGTGGTATAGGTCCCGTAGTCCTTGTATTCCAGCTGCAGCTCGTCCAGATATTCTATAATGTGCCGTTTCAGTTCAATTCCAACGTGGTCACTTGCCAGTGCAATCATTTTTTTGCTCCTTCTATTACATATTACAAATTTTCCCGGGCATACAGGGCGCTGCCCAGAACGCCGTTTTCTCCTTGATTTTCGGAATAGATGATATGCAGATGCTCGGCGGGGTAGGGCTTGCGGCTGTGCTTATAGATGTATTGTTCCAGCCGTTTTTTCGGAAAGCCCGGCATGGCCAGCACTCCGCCGCCCAAAAGGATCACCGCGGGGTCTAAAATGTTGATTTCCGTGGCAATGGGAAGGGAGAGGTGCTCCAGGTACCGGTCAATTTCGGGGGTGTCTCCCTTTTTGGAGAACAGATCGTGGATCTCAACATCGGGAAACGTGGATCTTTGCAGTTCTACCAGATATTTCCCGCCCACATGGCTTTCCATGCAGCCCTCGTTTCCGCAGCCGCAGATGTCGGTCTTGTCCCAGACTGGAATATGTCCCAGCTCTCCTGCCGCTCCGTCATTTCCGACGATGGGCTTTCCCTCTACTGAGATCACATTTCCCAGGCCGGTTCCGATATAGCAGCCAATGATGATATCCCGATGGGGGATCTGATACCGGTACAGGTCATAATAGAACAGCATGGTGACGTCCCATTCCAGAAACACCGGGAACGGGAAATAGGGCTGCAGCGCTTTCAGTACATTTTTTCCGCTGAAGCCTTTAATATTCGGGGCGTTCCACACGGTGGAGCGATCCTTGCTCATAGCGGCCGGAATTCCTGCCGCCAGCGCAGCTACCTCTTTTTCGCCCGCGCAGTCGGCCAAATACTGCTTCAGGTATTCCGCAAGGCTTTCGAGGGTGTCTTCGCCCTGCAGGATCTCTTTCTGAGGCACCTTTCGATAGTCGGAAAGCCGGTTTTCCTCATCCACCAGCCCCAGCCGGATATTGGTCCCTCCAATATCCACGCCTAAGATATAGGTGTGTTTTTCCATATTGTCCTCCCTCACAGCTGCTTCAGCCGGGACAGGATCGTTTGGTAGTCTTCCCCTTTGCCGAATAGGGCGGAGGTCCCCAAAACAAACCCGTCCACGCCCAGCCTAAATAGCTCCTGAATTTTTTGCGGAGAAATGGCGCCGTCTACCATCAGCCGGAAGCCGTATTCCGCTTTCAGCTTCGCCAGCGTTTCGAGCTTTCGGTTTGTAAACTCCAGATATTTCTGTCCGGCGAAGCCGGGGTTTACCGTCATTGCCAAAAAATAATCCGCAAGCGGCAGCAGCTCCTTTACGGTTTCCACAGCGGTGCCGGGATTTATAGCGATCCCGGCCTTTTTCCCCAGGTTCCGTATCTTATCCAGTGTTCTAGCCGGGTGAAGATCCGCCTCCGGGTGGATGGTGATGATATCCGCACCCAGCCCAGAAAACAGCCCCACATAATTGCCGGGGGCGTCGATCATCAGGTGAGCGTCCAGTGGCTTTTCGGTCAGAGTGCGGATACAGGCCACATCCTGAAGGCCCATTCCGAAGTTCGGAACGAATCTTCCATCCATGATATCGATGTGGAAAATATCCGCGCCGGCTCGATCCAGTACCTCCACCTCTTTTTGTAAACAGCCAAAATCCGCGCACATCATGGAAGGGCAGAGCAGCTTTTCCCGCATAGTGTTGTGTTCCTTTCCATTTAGCTTTATTTTGGGTAAACGTTTTCTCTGATTTACATTATGACAGATTTTTCTGCCATTGTCAATTTTTCAAAATAAAATAGGCGTTTCTTACAAGAAATGCAGGGAACTCTTGTTACTATTAACATTTCTTTTTTTGGAAAAGAAAGGATTTACAAGGAGGAAAAGCTGTGCTATAATGAGTAACAAATGAGTAACGATTAGTAGGGAACGAGGTGGCGCTTTGCGAAGTAAAAAGAAGGTATCGATCAAAGATATTGCCCGTCTCAGCGGCGTATCTGTCGCAACGGTTTCCCGGGTGATCAATCACAACGGCCGGTTTTCCGAGGAGACCCGGGAAAGGGTGGAGGCCGTGATCCGGGAATATCAGTATACCACCGATATGACGGGAAAAAGCCTGCGGGAAAAGAAGACCCATACCATCGGAGTCATTGTGCCGGATATTACCAACGAGCTGTTTGCGGCCATTGTTCTGGAGCTGGAAAAGTACTTTTTTGACCAGGGCTATTCGGTGCTCATCTGCAATACCAACGAAGAGGATAAAAAGGAAGCGGCCTATTTTAAGATCCTGGAATCCAAAGCGGTGGACGGGATCATCTGCATCTCAGGCAGCGAGGATCTGCCAGAGCATATCGTCAAGAGCGGGATCCCTATTGTCTGCATCGACCGCAAGCCAAAGGGGAAGAGCGATGTGGTCTATGTGGAGTCAGATCATTACCTTGGCGGCTATATCGCCACGGAGGCGCTGATCAAAAAGGGGTGCAGGAAAATTTTGATCCTCTCAAAGCAGAAGGCGCTGTCGGTGAATACCCAGCGGCTCAGCGGGTATCTGGACGCGCTGCGGGATTATGGGCTGCCGGTCCTCCCAGAGCATATCGTGGGCCTGCTTGACGACGATTCCAATTTTCAGGGCGCGAAGGACCGCATCTTTTACATGGCGAAAAAGAACCTTTCCTTTGATGGGATCTTTGCCACAAACGACTGGAGAGCCTACGGGGCGCTGGTGGCGCTTCAGCAAAACCATATCGCCGTTCCCGAACAGGTGAAGATCGTAGGGTTCGACGGCAGCTCGGTATCGGAATACTGTTATCCGGCCATCACCACCATTCAGCAGAACAAAAAGGAGCTGGCCCTTCGGGCCGCCCAGGCGCTGCTGGAGCAGATGGCGGGGAAAGCGGCGGAAGAGCATCGGATCGTTCTGCCCGTGGCGCTGGTGGAACGGGGAACGACCTGAATTGCCTAAAATGCGGCGGCGAAAGCCGTTTCAACAGAAGGCGCGTTGCAGAAACGAGGTCTGCAACGTGTCCTTTTTTGATTTTAGATTCAGGATGACACGCGGAGAGCGGGAGAATGATGATAAATTATTGTTTAGCGGCGAGCCGCCGTAGGCACTCGTGAAGCTTCTTGGTACAGGAGGAAACTTTCCGACCCGACCGGGAGTAGCTGACAAATTATTGTTTAGCGCACCAAT